>NZ_CP038438.1:5135080-5470160 GCF_004683905.1 Pseudomonas fluorescens | reverse complement strand
AACATTCTGGCGCGCAAAGTCCAGGAAGTCGCCGAGCGTAGCGCTCGCGTCAGCCTGAGCGAGCTGGAAAGTCTGGCCAAGGCGGCCGATGCACCCCGTGGTTTTGCCCAGGCATTGCTGGCGCAGGCCAAGAAGAAGCAACCGGCGGTGATCGCCGAAATCAAAAAGGCTTCGCCGAGCAAAGGCGTGATCCGCGAGAACTTCGTGCCTGCCGACATTGCCAAGAGCTACGAGAAGGGCGGTGCGACCTGTCTGTCCGTACTGACTGATATCGACTACTTCCAGGGCGCCGATGCCTACCTGCAACAGGCCCGCGCCGCGTGCAAATTGCCGGTGATCCGCAAGGACTTCATGATCGATCCGTACCAGATCGTCGAAGCCCGCGCGCTGGGCGCCGACTGCGTGCTGTTGATCGTCTCCGCACTGGACGACGTGAAAATGGCTGAGCTGGCCTCGGTGGCCAAAGGCGTGGGTCTCGATGTGCTGGTGGAAGTGCACGATGGCGATGAGCTGGAACGCGCACTGAAAACCCTCGACACGCCGCTGGTCGGGGTCAACAACCGCAACCTGCACACCTTCGACGTCAGCCTGGAAACCACCCTCGACCTGCTGCCGCGCATCCCGCGCGACCGTATGGTGATTACCGAGAGCGGCATCCTCAACCGTGCCGATGTCGAGTTGATGGAAATCAGCGACGTTTATGCGTTCCTGGTGGGCGAAGCGTTCATGCGCGCGGAAAGCCCGGGCACCGAACTGCAGCGCCTGTTCTTCCCGGAGCGTGGCGTTCCGGTCAGTGGTTCGACTCTCGACTGATTGCCGTTAGACCGAGTCGACCCCTTCGCGAGCAAGCCCGCTCCCACATTTGGAATGCATTTCCCCCTGTGGGAGCGGGCTTGCTCGCGAAAGGGCCTTCAAATTTCCCGAAGATTTACGATCTGCCGGAGTTCTCCATGTCGCTGCCAACCCCCCTGACCATCGAAGCCGGCCTCAAGGCCGAGCAAGACCTGTTGGCCTCGATCTGCGCCGGCGACGCCGAATTCGGCCTGCTGTTCTGGCAACCGAGCGATTGCGCTCTGGTCATGCCGCGCCGGCTCAATCGTCTGCCCGGTTTTGACCACGCCTGTGAAGTCTCCGCTGCTGCCGGCTGGCCAGTCTTGCTGCGGGAAACCGGCGGTGAACCGGTCCCGCAATCCGCTTCAACCATCAACATCGCATTGGTTTACGCCCCGCCCCGCAGCGAGGGCGATCTGAACCGCATCGAAACCGGTTACCGGCGCCTGTGTGATCCGATCTGTGAATTGCTCGATGAGTTGGGTGGTGTGTCGTCGTTGGGCGAAATCGACGGCGCGTTCTGCGACGGTCGTTTCAACGTCAATCTCGACGGCCGCAAGATGGTCGGCACCGCTCAGCGCTGGCGCCAGAGTCAGGGCGGGCAGCGTCCGGTGGGGCTGGTGCACGGGGCGATGCTGATGGATAACGAGCGCGAGTCGATGGTTGCAGCGGTCAATCGCTTCAACGAGGCTTGCGGTCTGGAGCAGCGGGTGCGCGCCGAAAGCCACATCGCCCTGCATGAGAAGTTCGTCGCGCCAACGGCTTTGGCGCGTCTGGATGAGCTGTTTCGTCTGATGCTGGCGCAGGTCTACAGCGCCTGATTTTGTGCGCTTAGCGCGTGCCGAAGACCACCATGGTCTTGCCTTTCACATCGACCAGGTTGCGTTCTTCAAGATCCTTGAGCACGCGACCGACCATCTCCCGCGAACAACCGACAATCCGGCCGATTTCCTGACGGGTCACCTTGATCTGCATGCCGTCCGGGTGGGTCATCGCGTCGGGCTGCTTACACAGCTCCAGCAGGCAGCGGGCCACGCGACCGGTAACGTCGAAGAACGCCAGGTCGCCGACCTTGCGCGTGGTATTGCGCAGACGTTGGGCGATTTGTCCGCTGAGGACGTAAAGAATGTCTGGATCCTGCTGCGACAGTTCGCGGAACTTCACGTAGCTGATTTCGGCGATTTCGCATTCGACCTTGGCCCGCACCCATGCGCTGCGTTGCTGTTCCTGGCCTGCCTGTTCGAACAGACCCAGCTCGCCGAAGAAGTCCCCGGCGTTGAGGTAGGCGATGATCATTTCGCGGCCGTCGTCATCTTCGATCAAGATGGTGACCGAACCTTTGATGATGAAGTACAGCGTGTCCGAGCGATCGCCGGCGCAGATGATGTTGCTCTTGGCCGCATGGCGACGGCGCTGGCAATGCATCAACAGCTTGTCGAGGTTCTTGATTTTGGGTGTGGGGGTAATAGCAACCATGGTTGTATCCCGAAAAGACTGCACGGTGATGTTTGATTTTTTTATGAGGCGTTGAAGGCGGTCGCTACACAGGCTGACAATTGGCGCCAGCGAATTGGCGCCAGCTTACCAGACACTTCGTCGAAAATTCGAGAAATTACCTACGCAGCTGAGGCATCCGTCCTAGGAACGCCGGGCGCTGCCAGAGCAAAGGCCTGTGCTAAGCTGGCGACCCTTTTTTCTACAGTGGAGTCTTGGCGATGAAGGCACGCATCCAATGGGCTGGCGAAGCCATGTTCCTCGGCGAATCCGGTAGCGGACATGTTGTGGTCATGGACGGACCGCCGGACGCCGGTGGTCGTAATCTGGGTGTTCGCCCGATGGAAATGCTCCTGCTGGGCGTTGGCGGTTGCAGCAACTTCGACGTGGTCAGCATCCTGAAGAAGTCGCGTCAGGCGGTTGAAAGCTGCGAAGCGTTCCTCGAAGCCGAGCGCGCGACCGAAGATCCGAAGGTGTTCACCAAGATCCACATGCACTTCGTGGTCAAGGGCCGTGGCCTGAAAGAAGCCCAGGTCAAGCGCGCCATCGAACTGTCTGCCGAGAAGTATTGCTCGGCCTCGATCATGCTCGGCGCGGCCGGCGTGGCGATCACTCACGATTATGAAATCGTCGAGCTCGGTTGAATCGACATTCAACTATCATAAAAGCAGTGCAGACTCTGGCGATCCCTCGCTGACGTCTGCATAATGCGCCACTTTTTTCAGGGCAGTGATCGGTCAACCGACGGATCGTCCGCCTGAACAGATAACCAAAATCGCCATCGCGAAGAGGTGTTAACCGTCCTACGCAGGTGCGTTGTTCGCACTTGACGGGCATGCTTGATCACGCGGCTGCGCCGCATACATAGAGAGTTTTTAACGGTGAAAAGCAAACTCAAGCTCCACGGGTTCAATAACCTGACAAAGACCTTGAGCTTCAACATCTATGACATCTGCTACGCGGAAACCCCGCAAGACCAGCAGGCTTACGTCGAGTACATCAATCAAGAGTACAACGCCGAACGCCTGACGCAGATCCTCACGGAAGTTGTCGAAATCATTGGTGCCAACATTCTGAACATCGCGAGTCAGAACTATGAGCCTCAGGGTGCCAGCGTCACGATTCTGATCTCGGAAGAGCCGGTGACCCCGACTGACAGCCAGATCGAAGAGTCCCCGGGTCCATTGCCCGAAATCATCCTTGCCCACCTCGACAAGAGTCACATCACGGTGCATACCTATCCGGAAATCCATCCGGACGCCGGTATTGCGACGTTCCGTGTGGACATCGACGTGTCGACCTGTGGTGTCATTTCACCGCTTAAAGCGCTCAACTTCCTCATTCACCAGTTCGATTCGGACATCGTGACTGTGGATTACCGTGTGCGCGGCTTCACCCGTGACGTTGAAGGCAACAAGCACTTCATCGACCACGAGATCAACTCGATCCAGAACTACCTTTCCGAAGACACTCGCGACGCGTACCAGATGACCGACGTGAACGTGTACCAGGAAAACCTGTTCCACACCAAAATGCTGCTGAAGAACTTCGAACTGGATAACTACCTGTTCGGCGACGCCACCAGCAACCTGTCCTCCGAGCAGCGTGCTCAGGTGACCGAGCGTGTGAAACACGAAATGCTGGAAATCTTCTACGCGCGCAACATGCCGGCGTAAGATTCCCGGGCACAAAAAAGGCGACTACCGTGCGGTAGTCGCCTTTTTTATTACCGAAACAGAACCCTGTGGGAGCGAGCTTGCTCGCGAAGGGGCCCTGCCAGACAACACTGAAGTCAGATCCTGTAGGTACTCTTGGTCATCACCTTCGCCAACAGACTCATCCCGAACTTCACCGGCGCCGGAAAACGGAAACCACCCGCATCCAGTGCACTCTCCGCGTGATGCTCTTCATCAATGCGCATCTGTTCCAGAATCGCCCGGGACTTTTCGTCCTCGGCCGGCAATTGTTCCAGGTGCTCGTTCAAGTGTTTGCACACCTGATGCTCGGTGGCCGCGACGAAGCCAAGGCTGACCTTGTCACTGATCAGACCAGCTACAGCGCCGATGCCGAACGACATTCCATAGAACAGCGGATTGAGCACGCTGGTATGGCTGCCCAGTTGATGGATGCGCTGTTCGCACCACACCAGGTGATCGATTTCTTCTTCGGCGGCGTGCTCCATGGCAGCACGCACCTGCGGCAACTTGGCGGTCAGCGCCTGCCCCTGATACAGCGCCTGGGCGCAGACTTCACCGGTGTGGTTGATGCGCATCAGGCCGGCGACGTGGCGGGTGTCTTCATCGCTCATCTGCACATCCGGCTGCACGATGGCAGGCGACGGACGGTACGGCTGGCCGCTGAAAGGCAGCAGGGTACGCATCGCGGCATCGGCTTGCAGCAGAAGACGGTCAATCGGCGAGTAGTGACGTTGGGTAGTCATGCTGACCTCCGGGAAAAATCTCGACCGCCAGTTTAACCGAATCGGCCGGGGAAGGTTTGCGCTGGGTCATTTGCCACGCGGTCATGCTTTTGGTGGGAGCGGGCTTGCTCGCGAAGGCGTCGGCACCTTCAGAATATCAATGTCAGACACTCCGCTTTCGCGAGCAAGCCCGCTCCTACAGGGGCGGATGCAGTGAATCAGCCCGGCGGCCAGTTCATCTGGCGCTGACCAAGTACGTGCATATGAATGTGATAGACGGTCTGGCCACCTTTTTCATTGCAGTTCATCACCACCCGGAAGCCTTCCTCGCAGCCCAGCTCCAGCGCCAGACGCTGGGCAGTGAACAGAATGTGCCCGGCCAGTGCCTTGTCGTCTTCGGTCAGGTCGTTGAGGGTGCGCACCGGTTTCTTCGGGATCACCAGAAAATGCACCGGTGCCTGAGGGGCGATGTCGTGGAACGCCAGAACCTGGTCGTCCTCGTAAATGATCTTGGCCGGGATCTCCCGGTTGATGATCTTGGTGAACAGAGTATCCACTGCTGTTTTCTCCGTTGTGGGGGCTGGCCTGAGTGTACTCATGGGAAATGACCGCGCCCAGTGTTTTGCCGTAGGACAGTTCAGCGCGGACAGTAAGCCTTGTTGACCATGCCGACGATGGTGCGATTGAGCCAGCGCGAGCCGAGGCGTGGCAGGAAGGCCAGCCAGCGGTTGCGTCGTCCCGGAATGATGATGGCGCGGTTTTTCTCCAGTGCACGCACGGTGTACAGCGCGACTTCCTCGGGACTCATCAGCAGTTTGCTGTCCTTGAGTTTGTCGCTGTTGAGCTGCGCGGTGCGGAAGAATGCGGTGCGGGTCGGGCCGGGGCAAAGTACCGAGACTTTGACCGCGCTCTGTTTCAGTTCAACCCGCAGCGCTTCGGAGAAGTGCAATACGTAAGCCTTGCTGGCGTAGTAAGTGCTCATCCACGGGCCGGGATTGAACGCCGCCACCGAGGCGACGTTGAGGATCTGTCCGCCGCCCTGCAGCGCCATGCTGTTGCCAATGGCGTGGCACAGGCGGGTGAGGGCGAGGATGTTGACTTCGATCAGGTCCTGCTCGGTCATCCAGTCCTGGGCGAGGAACGGGCCGCAGGTGCCGATGCCGGCGCAATTGACCAGCAGATCGATCTGCCGGTCGCCTTCTTCCAGTTCCAGCAGGAAGCCGGACAAGCGCAATGGCTCGCCGAGGTCGCAGGCGCGGAACAACACCTCCACGCCAAAGCGCTGGGTCAGTTCGATCGCGATACTTTCCAGCTGATCACGCTGGCGGGCCACCAGAATCAGGCTGCGACCGCGCCGGGCCAGCGCTTCGGCCATGGCCAGGCCGATGCCGCTGGAGGCGCCGGTGATCAGAGCGTAACGGGTCATGCAATTCTCCATCGCAACAGCTCCGCGCCAGCGACGCAGGTGTCACGGCGGGGAGCGTTGTTCATTCTTTCGCAGAGTCTACAGGGGCCGGGGCCGCTTCGGCTGCATCGTCCACGGAATTCGCCGGTTCAGTCTCGACCTCGACTTCATCGGTGGTGACCGAGCCGCTTTCATAGCTGCTCTCGAGGTTGCTTTCGTATTCCTGCTGAATGGCCGAGATGCCGCCCAGCATGCCGCCGGCAAATACCAGTGCAAAGAACACGATCCACAGCGAGCACAACACCTTGACCGCGGTGCTGTTGGGTGGCGGTGGCGGGCCGTAACGGTTGGCGCCGGTGTTGCCCGGCACGACCATGATCACCAGCGGGAAGAAGCTGCCCACGAACGGCACCAGGTTCAGCAGCCAGAGCCAGCCGGACCAGCCGATATCGTGCAGGCGCTGTACGCTGAACAGAATGCTGACAATGATGAAGCCGAGGAACAGGAAGAACGCGAATATCCCGCCAATGATCAGGCCGGTGGTGGAGTCGCCACTGACCAGTCCGAGAGCGAGCAGGGCGAATATGCCCACGATCGGCAGGGTCACCAGGCTCAGTACCATCGTCCAGGCTAGAAACCGCAGGCGACCGATCCGGCCTTCGACGCTGAAGGGCTTGAGCACTGCGAATGCTGGTAGGTTTTCGCCGACATTGGCCCGAGGTGGCGCATAGGGTGATGCGGGTTCGTTGAAAGTCGCCGGTTGTTCATGCACGTCCGACAGACTCAGTTCGATCGCCGTTTCGCTTTCGATCCGTGCATCGATCCCGGTCTTGCTCAGTGCTTGCAGATAAGTCTGCGCATCGCTGTGGGTCAGGTCGCGTTTGAGGGCGACGGTGCTGCCGTTGAACAGGCGCTCGATGGCGGCAACATCGCTTTTGAACAGGGCCGCCAGATTGGGCTTGGCGGTGGTGAGATCGACGCCGGGCTGCAGAGCACCGTCGAAAACGATCTTGTAACGAGGTTCGCTCATGGTCGGGGCATCCTTGTCGCGAATCAATTGAAAGTCAGCAAGTGTAAGGCCAGTCGGTCGATCACTGGCCTGATTTTTCTCAGCGCGGCCAGCGTTTGGGCAATTGCGCCGCGCGTTCCTGCGCCTGACGATATTCCGCGTCGAGCCGGGCGATCAACTGGTCGACGCTCGGCAGGTCGTCGATCTGGCCCACGCCCTGGCCGGCCGACCACACGGTCTTCCAGGCCTTGGCTTCATCGTTGATCGGTTTGAGCTTGTCACCGAAATTGACCTCGCCCTTGCCTTGCAGCGCGGCCATGTCGAAACCCGCCGCCTCCAGGCTTTGACGCATGAAGCTGGCCGGTACTCCGGAGACTGCAGGAGTATGAATGATGTCCGCCGCCTTGGCCGTCAGCAGCATGTCCTTATAGGCGTCAGGCGCATGACTTTCGGTGGTGCCGATAAATCGCGTACCGAAGTAGGCCAAATCCGCGCCGAGCAGCTGTGCGGCCAAAATCTCATGGCCGTGGTTAAGACATCCGGCAAGCAACAGGGTTTTATCGAAGAATTCACGGATCTCGGCGATCAGTGCAAACGGACTCCAGGTGCCGGCATGGCCGCCGGCGCCCGCCGCGACGGCGATCAAGCCGTCGACTCCGGCTTCGGCGGCTTTCTCGGCATGCCGGCGCGTGGTCACGTCGTGGAACACCAGTCCACCATAGCTGTGCACGGCATCGACCAGTTCCTTCACTGCGCCGAGGCTGGTGATGACAATCGGCACCTTGTGCTCGACGCAGATGTTCAGATCCGCCTGCAGGCGTGGATTGCTGTTGTGCACGATCAGGTTCACTGCATACGGCGCCGGGTTGTCCAGTGTCGCCAGGCCCGCTTCAATCTGCTCCAGCCAGGCCTTGAAGCCGCTGCTTTCACGCTGGTTCAGCGCCGGGAAGCTGCCAACCACGCCGTTACGGCAGCAGGCGAGCACCAGCTCCGGGTTGGAGATCAGGAACATCGGCGCCGCCACTACCGGCAAGCGCAGACGTTGTTCGAGCAGAGCGGGCAACGACATTGGAAATCCCCCGAGGTGTGATGCTGTTATGAAGTTAGAACGGCTTGACCACGACCAGAATTACGATAGCCAGCAATATCAGAACCGGCACTTCATTGAACCAGCGATAAAAGACATGGCTGCGGGTGTTCTCGCCACGGGCGAAGCGTTTTACCTGCGCGCCGCACATGTGGTGGTAGCCGATCAGCAGCACCACCAGGGTCAGCTTGGCGTGAATCCAGCCGCCCATGCTGAAGATGCCCGGATTGAGGTAGATGAGCCAGCCGCCGAAAATCAGCGTGGCGATCATCGCCGGGCCCATGATGCCGCGATACAGCTTGCGCTCCATGACGCTGAAGCGTTCCTTGCTGATCGCGTCTTCACTTTGCGCGTGATAAACGAACAGCCGGGGCAGATAGAACAGCCCGGCAAACCAGCACACGACACTGACGATGTGAAACGCTTTGATCCACAGATAGAGCATTTTGGTTATTCCCAGGTTCACGGTAGCCGGGATAGTAGAGGCTCGAGCGTCCGCACGTCACCTTGATGGTTGTCGCAGGGGCGCGCGGCCCCTATTATCGACGGCTTTCCAGTGGGTTCGTTGAGGGCAGGTTTATGGTCAAGGTCGGTATCGTCGGCGGCACGGGTTACACCGGTGTCGAACTGCTGCGTCTGTTGGCACAGCATCCGCAGGCAGAAGTGGTGGTGATCACTTCCCGATCCGAGGCCGGTCTGGCCGTGGCTGACATGTACCCGAACCTGCGCGGCCACTACGACGGTCTGGCGTTCAGCGTGCCGGACATCAAAACCCTGGGTGCGTGCGACGTTGTGTTTTTCGCCACACCGCACGGCGTTGCCCATGCGTTGGCCGGTGAACTGCTGGCTGCGGGCACCAAGGTTATCGACCTGTCCGCGGACTTCCGTCTGCAGGACGCTGAAGAATGGGCCAAGTGGTACGGCCAGCCACACGGTGCGCCGGCGTTGCTGGACGAGGCGGTCTACGGCCTGCCGGAAGTCAATCGCGAGCAGATCAAGAAGGCGCGTCTGATCGCCGTTCCCGGCTGCTATCCAACCGCTACGCAGTTGGGTTTCCTGCCGCTGCTTGAGGCGGGTCTGGCTGACACTTCGCGTCTGATCGCTGACTGCAAATCCGGCGTCAGCGGTGCCGGTCGCGGCGCGTCTGTAGGCTCGCTGTACTCCGAGACGTCGGAAAGCATGAAGGCTTATGCGGTGAAAGGTCACCGTCATCTGCCGGAAATTCGCCAGGGTCTGCGTCGCGCTGCCGGTAAGGATGTCGGTCTGACCTTCGTCCCGCACCTGACCCCGATGATTCGTGGCATTCATTCCACGCTCTACGCGACCGTGGTTGATCGTTCGGTGGATCTGCAGGCACTGTTCGAAAAGCGTTATGCCAACGAGCCGTTCGTCGACGTGATGCCGGCCGGCAGCCATCCGGAAACCCGCAGCGTGCGTGGCGCAAACGTCTGCCGCATCGCTGTACATCGTCCGCAGGATGGTGATCTGGTGGTGGTGCTGTCGGTGATCGACAACCTGGTCAAAGGCGCGTCGGGTCAGGCGGTGCAGAACATGAACATTCTGTTCGGCCTGGATGAGCGCTTCGGCCTCTCCCACGCCGGTATGCTGCCGTAACACGTTCGGCAACACAGCAAAAAGGCCCGTCAAACGGGCCTTTTTGCATTCTGGGCAGTTGGTCGGGTTTATTGATATACCGTAACAATAGTTGACCGATTTTCTAGGACAAGCGGATAATGCGCGTCATCACGCATTATGGCGGCGTAACGCCGGGAGATAGTCAGCATGAGCGTCGAATCCTTCACCCCCACGGCTTTGCAATTCACCCAAGGTGCTGCGCACAAGGTGAAGAGCCTGGTCGATGAAGAGGGGAATGATCGCTTGAAGCTGCGCGTATTCGTTACGGGCGGCGGTTGTTCAGGGTTTCAGTACGGCTTCACCTTCGATGAGGATGTGGCCGAGGACGACACCATCGTCGAGCGCGAAGGCGTGAGTCTGGTGGTCGATCCGATGAGTTTCCAGTACCTGGCGGGTGCCGAAGTGGACTATCAGGAAGGTCTGGAAGGTTCGCGCTTCGTGATCAAGAACCCGAACGCCACCACGACCTGTGGTTGCGGCTCTTCGTTCTCGATCTGATCGCACCCCGCTGCGCACAACAAAACGCCGCAGAGCCTTACGGTTCTGCGGCGTTTTTTGTTGCTGGCGTTTTATTCAGTTGGGATAGATGGCGCCGAGTACCCGCAGGCCTTTGGCGCCGGTGACGCTCGGGCGATTGGCGGCAATGCCTTCGAGGCAGCAATGGGCTAGCCAGGCGAAGGCCATTGCCTCGACCCAGTCCGGATCGACGCCGTGAGTGGCGGTGCTGGCGACGGTGGCGTTAGGCAGCAGGTCGGCAAGGCGTTTCATCAGCGTAGCGTTGTGAGCGCCGCCGCCGCAGACCAACATTTCCCGCGTATCGGATTGAGCGCTTTGCAGCGACTCGACGATGGTCTGCGCCGTCAGTTCGAGCAGCGTTGCCTGAACGTTTTCAGCAGCGAAGCTCGGCAAACTTGAGAGGTGGTGCTCCAGCCACGGCAGGTTGAACACTTCCCGGCCAGTGCTCTTCGGGCCTTTGGTCACGAAGAACGGGTCGCCGAGCAGAGCTTTCAGCAAGACTGGCTCGACCGTGCCGGTGGCTGCCCACTGGCCGTTGCGATCATAGTTCTCGCCGCGTTGCTGATGAATCCAGGCATCCATCAGCACATTCCCAGGGCCGCAGTCGAAACCGGCTACAGGCCTGGTCGGTTCTATCAGACTGAGATTGCTGAAACCGCCGACATTCAGGACTGCGCGGTTACCGTTACGCTCTTCGAACAAAGCCTCATGGAAGGCTGGTACCAGCGGGGCACCCTGACCGCCAGCAGCCACATCGCGGCTGCGGAAGTCGCTGACCACGGTAATGCCGGTCAGCTCGGTCAGGAGTGCGGGATTGCCGATTTGCACAGTGAAGCCACGAGCAGGCTCATGACGAATGGTCTGGCCATGGCTGCCGATTGCACGAATGGCCTCAGGCTTTAGTTGCTGCTGATCGAGGAGGGTATGGATGCCCTGTGCCGCGAGTTTGACCCAGTGCTGCTGGGCGATCGCCGAGCGGGCAATCTCGTCGGGGCCGCTGGCGCACAAGCCAAGCAGCTCGGCGCGCAGGGTTTCAGGCATGGGGATGTAATGCGTGGCGATCAGTTTGATCGCCGAGGTCTGCTCGATCAGGGCGATGTCCAGCCCATCGAGACTGGTGCCGGACATCACGCCGATATAAAGAGCCATGGCTTAGCGCTTGCTCGAAGCCAGCATGGTGGCCTTCTCTTGATCCATGCGCGCCATCAGCGGCTGGCTCTGCGCAAGGAAACGTGCGCGCTCGGACTTGGCGATCGGATCTGCCATCGGCAGCTTCTGGCCCAGCGGGTCGACGTGAACGCCGTTGACCTGGAACTCATAGTGCAAGTGCGGTCCAGTGGACAGGCCGGTGGTACCAATGTAACCGATCACTTGGCCCTGCTTGACGCTGCCGCCGGTTTTCACGCCTTTGGCGAAGCCTTGCATGTGGCCATACAGCGTGCGGTAGGTGTTGCCGTGCTGGATGATCACCGTGTTGCCGTAGCCACCGCGGCGACCAGCCAGCAGCACTTTACCGTCACCGGCAGCCTTGATTGGCGTACCGCGTGGCGCTGCGTAATCGACGCCTTTGTGGGCGCGGATCTTGTTGAGGATCGGGTGTTTGCGGCCCATGGAGAATTTCGAACTGATGCGGGCGAAGTCCACCGGGGTACGGATGAACGCCTTACGCATGCTGTTGCCATCAGCGGTGTAATAGCTGCTGTTGCCTTGTTTGTTGGTGTAACGCACGGCGGTGTAGGTCTTGCCGCGGTTGGTGAAGCGTGCAGACAGAATCGGGCCGGTGCCCACTGCCTTGCCGTTGACCACTTTCTGCTCGTAGATCACGTCGAATTCGTCACCTTGACGGATGTCCTGAGCGAAGTCGACGTCGTAGCCGAAGACGCTGGCCATATCCATGGTCAGGCTATGGGACAGGCCTGCACGGGCAGCGGATTGTGACAGGGAGCTATTGATCACGCCGTGCACGTAAGCCGTGCGAACGGTCGGCTTGGCTGTTACGCGGTTGAATGCGTAGCCCTTGTCATTCTTGGTCAGGGTAATGGTTTCGACGTCGCTTACCTTGCTGTGCAGGCTGGTCAGTTGGCCTTCCGGGTTCAATTCGAACTCCAGCTTCTGGCCGTGCTTGAGCTGGCTGAACTGTTTGGCTTGTTTGTCGCTGGCCAGCACTTCGTGCACAGCAGCGGCTGGCAGACCGACTTTCTCGAACAATGTAGAGAGCGTATCGCCTTTGGAGACGACGACTTCGCGGTGCCCCGGGGCTTTTGATTTCTCTGCAGCCGGAGCTGGGGCAGGTGCGGCTTCAGCGGTTTTCGGGGTTTCTTCGGTGCTGTTTTCGATCTGGGCGAAAGGTGAGACTGCTGGCTCATTTGTGGCTTGAATCGCGTCAGCAGCGTCTTGATCTTGTGTCAGTTGTTCAGCAGGACTTTCCAGTTCCAGGCTCAGGGTCGTCTTTTTTGCTTCAACATCACTGGAAGGAAATACCAGGAGCGCCAGGCTGAGAAGGGCGGCGATTCCACTTGCGGCAAGCAGGTGGGTCTTCGGGTAAAGCGGTGGCGCTTTAGACGGTTCAGTGGTCATAAGTAATTTTGACTTTGAAAAAAGATGAATTGGAAAAGATGAATGACATGATGAAGATGAAATAACTGTATAAAATATAACCAAATCATCCCCGAAGCAAGTCTACAGACACCCTGTCTGCAGATTGGTGTCCGTGCGCCGGGCAAAACTTGTAATTGGTGCACGATCTTGTATGGTTGGTTCCCTTTGAATCTGAGCCTTGCGGGTCTGTTATGAAGTCGGTTGAAGAGCAGCTAGCGCTGATTAAACGTGGTGCGGAAGAACTATTGGTCGAGTCCGAGCTGATCGAGAAGCTCAAGCGCGGCCAGCCGCTGCGTATCAAGGCTGGTTTCGATCCAACCGCCCCGGATCTGCACTTGGGTCACACCGTGCTTATTAATAAGCTGCGCCAGTTCCAGGAATTGGGGCATCAGGTGATCTTCCTGATTGGTGACTTCACCGGGATGATCGGTGATCCAAGCGGCAAGAGCGCTACGCGTCCTCCTTTGACTCGCGAGCAGGTTTTGGAAAACGCCGAGACCTACAAGTCTCAGGTGTTCAAGATTCTGGATCCGGCGAAAACCGAAGTTGCGTTCAACTCCACCTGGATGGATCAGATGGGGCCGGCGGACTTTATTCGTCTGACTTCGCAATACACTGTCGCACGTATGCTTGAGCGTGATGACTTCGATAAGCGTTACACCACCAATCAGCCGATCGCTATTCATGAGTTCCTCTATCCGCTGGTTCAGGGTTATGACTCGGTTGCTCTGCGCGCGGATGTCGAACTGGGCGGTACCGATCAGAAGTTCAACTTGCTGATGGGGCGTGAGCTGCAGCGTGGTTATGGTCAGGAAGCTCAGTGCATTCTGACCATGCCGTTGCTCGAGGGCCTGGATGGCGTGAAGAAGATGTCCAAGTCGTTGGGCAACTACGTGGGTATCCAGGAAGCGCCAGGTGTGATGTACGGCAAGCTGGTTTCGATTCCGGATGCGCTGATGTGGCGTTACTTTGAGCTGCTCAGCTTCCGTTCGATGGATGAGATCGATGCCTTCCGTGCGGATGTAGAGGCAGGGGCTAACCCGCGCGATATCAAGATCAAGCTGGCAGAAGAGATTGTCGCGCGCTTCCACGGTGAGGAGGCTGCCGCCAATGCGCATCGCGCTGCTGGTAACCGTATGAAGGATGGTGAGCTGCCGGATGATCTGCCGGAGATCGAACTGGTCTCTGCTGAAGATATGCCGATTGCGGCCGTCCTTAATAAGGCAGGGCTGGTGAAGAACTCGGCGGCTGCGCGTGATTTGTTGGCTTCCGGTGGTGTGCGTGTGGATGGTGAGGTGGTTGATCGCTCCTTTATATATGTGCTGGGCGCGACCCACGTTTGCCAGGCGGGCAAGAAGGCATTTGCACGCATCACGTTGAAATCTGAATAAAGTTGGATTTAGGGGTTGACGGCGAATTTTAGAAGTCTATAATTCGCCCCACTTCCGGCGCAGTCGAAACGGAAAACTCCTTGAGATTCAACGAGTTACGCAGTTTTCGGCAGCGGCTTGCTTCAGTTCATCGAAGCCTGGAAGGAGTTGAAAGAGCGGTGATGTTTGGCTCTTTTGACGGTTCGATCTTCTCGGTCGAAAGCGGAGAAAGCAGGTGTTGACAGCAGCGTGTAACGCTGTAGAATTCGCCTCCCGCTAACGAGAGATCGGAAGCGCAAGTGGTTGAAGTTGTTGAAGAAAACTTCGAAAATTTCTGAAAATAATCACTTGACAGCAAATGAGGCTGCTGTAGAATGCGCGCCTCGGTTGAGATGAAAGATCTTAACCAACCGCTCTTTAACAACTGAATCAAGCAATTCGTGTGGGTGCTTGTGGAGTCAGACTGATAGTCAACAAGATTATCAGCATCACAAGTTACTCCGCGAGAAATCAAAGATGTAACCAACGATTGCTGAGCCAAGTTTAGGGTTTCTTAAAAACCCAAAGATGTTTGAACTGAAGAGTTTGATCATGGCTCAGATTGAACGCTGGCGGCAGGCCTAACACATGCAAGTCGAGCGGATGAAAGGAGCTTGCTCCTGGATTCAGCGGCGGACGGGTGAGTAATGCCTAGGAATCTGCCTGGTAGTGGGGGACAACGTTTCGAAAGGAACGCTAATACCGCATACGTCCTACGGGAGAAAGCAGGGGACCTTCGGGCCTTGCGCTATCAGATGAGCCTAGGTCGGATTAGCTAGTTGGTGAGGTAATGGCTCACCAAGGCGACGATCCGTAACTGGTCTGAGAGGATGATCAGTCACACTGGAACTGAGACACGGTCCAGACTCCTACGGGAGGCAGCAGTGGGGAATATTGGACAATGGGCGAAAGCCTGATCCAGCCATGCCGCGTGTGTGAAGAAGGTCTTCGGATTGTAAAGCACTTTAAGTTGGGAGGAAGGGTTGTAGATTAATACTCTGCAATTTTGACGTTACCGACAGAATAAGCACCGGCTAACTCTGTGCCAGCAGCCGCGGTAATACAGAGGGTGCAAGCGTTAATCGGAATTACTGGGCGTAAAGCGCGCGTAGGTGGTTTGTTAAGTTGGATGTGAAATCCCCGGGCTCAACCTGGGAACTGCATCCAAAACTGGCAAGCTAGAGTATGGTAGAGGGTGGTGGAATTTCCTGTGTAGCGGTGAAATGCGTAGATATAGGAAGGAACACCAGTGGCGAAGGCGACCACCTGGACTGATACTGACACTGAGGTGCGAAAGCGTGGGGAGCAAACAGGATTAGATACCCTGGTAGTCCACGCCGTAAACGATGTCAACTAGCCGTTGGGAGCCTTGAGCTCTTAGTGGCGCAGCTAACGCATTAAGTTGACCGCCTGGGGAGTACGGCCGCAAGGTTAAAACTCAAATGAATTGACGGGGGCCCGCACAAGCGGTGGAGCATGTGGTTTAATTCGAAGCAACGCGAAGAACCTTACCAGGCCTTGACATCCAATGAACTTTCCAGAGATGGATTGGTGCCTTCGGGAACATTGAGACAGGTGCTGCATGGCTGTCGTCAGCTCGTGTCGTGAGATGTTGGGTTAAGTCCCGTAACGAGCGCAACCCTTGTCCTTAGTTACCAGCACGTAATGGTGGGCACTCTAAGGAGACTGCCGGTGACAAACCGGAGGAAGGTGGGGATGACGTCAAGTCATCATGGCCCTTACGGCCTGGGCTACACACGTGCTACAATGGTCGGTACAGAGGGTTGCCAAGCCGCGAGGTGGAGCTAATCCCACAAAACCGATCGTAGTCCGGATCGCAGTCTGCAACTCGACTGCGTGAAGTCGGAATCGCTAGTAATCGCGAATCAGAATGTCGCGGTGAATACGTTCCCGGGCCTTGTACACACCGCCCGTCACACCATGGGAGTGGGTTGCACCAGAAGTAGCTAGTCTAACCTTCGGGAGGACGGTTACCACGGTGTGATTCATGACTGGGGTGAAGTCGTAACAAGGTAGCCGTAGGGGAACCTGCGGCTGGATCACCTCCTTAATCGACGACATCAGCTGCTCCATAAGTTCCCACACGAATTGCTTGATTCATTGAAGAAGACGATAGAAGCAGCCCGAAATTGGGTCTGTAGCTCAGTTGGTTAGAGCGCACCCCTGATAAGGGTGAGGTCGGCAGTTCGAATCTGCCCAGACCCACCAATTTTTGTGTGGGAAACCTGTAGAAATACGGGGCCATAGCTCAGCTGGGAGAGCGCCTGCCTTGCACGCAGGAGGTCAGCGGTTCGATCCCGCTTGGCTCCACCACCACTGCTTCTGAAGTTTGAAAGCTTAGAAATGAGCATTCCATCGCTGTGATGGTGAATGCTGATTTCTAGTCTTTTGATTAGATCGTTCTTTAAAAATTTGGGTATGTGATAGAAAGATAGACTGAACGTTACTTTCACTGGTAACGGATCAGGCTAAGGTAAAATTTGTGAGTGACTCTTAAGAGTTTTGCGAATTTTCGGCGAATGTCGTCTTCACAGTATAACCAGATTGCTTGGGGTTATATGGTCAAGTGAAGAAGCGCATACGGTGGATGCCTTGGCAGTCAGAGGCGATGAAAGACGTGGTAGCCTGCGAAAAGCTTCGGGGAGTCGGCAAACAGACTTTGATCCGGAGATGTCTGAATGGGGGAACCCAGCCATCATAAGATGGTTATCTTGTACTGAATACATAGGTGCAAGAGGCGAACCAGGGGAACTGAAACATCTAAGTACCCTGAGGAAAAGAAATCAACCGAGATTCCCTTAGTAGTGGCGAGCGAACGGGGACTAGCCCTTAAGTGGCTTTGAGATTAGCGGAACGCTCTGGAAAGTGCGGCCATAGTGGGTGATAGCCCTGTACGCGAAAGTCTCTTAGTCATGAAATCGAGTAGGACGGAGCACGAGAAACTTTGTCTGAATATGGGGGGACCATCCTCCAAGGCTAAATACTACTGACTGACCGATAGTGAACTAGTACCGTGAGGGAAAGGCGAAAAGAACCCCGGAGAGGGGAGTGAAATAGATCCTGAAACCGTATGCGTACAAGCAGTGGGAGCCCACTTTGTTGGGTGACTGCGTACCTTTTGTATAATGGGTCAGCGACTTATTTTCAGTGGCGAGCTTAACCGAATAGGGGAGGCGTAGCGAAAGCGAGTCTTAATAGGGCGTCTAGTCGCTGGGAATAGACCCGAAACCGGGCGATCTATCCATGGGCAGGTTGAAGGTTAGGTAACACTGACTGGAGGACCGAACCGACTACCGTTGAAAAGTTAGCGGATGACCTGTGGATCGGAGTGAAAGGCTAATCAAGCTCGGAGATAGCTGGTTCTCCTCGAAAGCTATTTAGGTAGCGCCTCATGTATCACTGTAGGGGGTAGAGCACTGTTTCGGCTAGGGGGTCATCCCGACTTACCAAACCGATGCAAACTCCGAATACCTACAAGTGCCGAGCATGGGAGACACACGGCGGGTGCTAACGTCCGTCGTGAAAAGGGAAACAACCCAGACCGTCAGCTAAGGTCCCAAAGTTATGGTTAAGTGGGAAACGATGTGGGAAGGCTTAGACAGCTAGGAGGTTGGCTTAGAAGCAGCCACCCTTTAAAGAAAGCGTAATAGCTCACTAGTCGAGTCGGCCTGCGCGGAAGATGTAACGGGGCTCAAACCATACACCGAAGCTACGGGTATCACGCAAGTGATGCGGTAGAGGAGCGTTCTGTAAGCCTGTGAAGGTGAGTTGAGAAGCTTGCTGGAGGTATCAGAAGTGCGAATGCTGACATGAGTAACGACAATGGGTGTGAAAAACACCCACGCCGAAAGACCAAGGTTTCCTGCGCAACGTTAATCGACGCAGGGTTAGTCGGTCCCTAAGGCGAGGCTGAAAAGCGTAGTCGATGGAAAACAGGTTAATATTCCTGTACTTCTGGTTATTGCGATGGAGGGACGGAGAAGGCTAGGCCAGCTTGGCGTTGGTTGTCCAAGTTTAAGGTGGTAGGCTGAGATCTTAGGTAAATCCGGGATCTTAAGGCCGAGAGCTGATGACGAGTTACCTTTTAGGTGACGAAGTGGTTGATGCCATGCTTCCAAGAAAAGCTTCTAAGCTTCAGATAACCAGGAACCGTACCCCAAACCGACACAGGTGGTTGGGTAGAGAATACCAAGGCGCTTGAGAGAACTCGGGTGAAGGAACTAGGCAAAATGGCACCGTAACTTCGGGAGAAGGTGCGCCGGTGAGGGTGAAGGACTTGCTCCGTAAGCTCATGCCGGTCGAAGATACCAGGCCGCTGCGACTGTTTATTAAAAACACAGCACTCTGCAAACACGAAAGTGGACGTATAGGGTGTGACGCCTGCCCGGTGCCGGAAGGTTAATTGATGGGGTTAGCTAACGCGAAGCTCTTGATCGAAGCCCCGGTAAACGGCGGCCGTAACTATAACGGTCCTAAGGTAGCGAAATTCCTTGTCGGGTAAGTTCCGACCTGCACGAATGGCGTAACGATGGCGGCGCTGTCTCCACCCGAGACTCAGTGAAATTGAAATCGCTGTGAAGATGCAGTGTATCCGCGGCTAGACGGAAAGACCCCGTGAACCTTTACTATAGCTTTGCACTGGACTTTGAATTTGCTTGTGTAGGATAGGTGGGAGGCTTTGAAGCGTGGACGCCAGTTCGCGTGGAGCCATCCTTGAAATACCACCCTGGCAACTTTGAGGTTCTAACTCAGGTCCGTTATCCGGATCGAGGACAGTGTATGGTGGGTAGTTTGACTGGGGCGGTCTCCTCCTAAAGAGTAACGGAGGAGTACGAAGGTGCGCTCAGACCGGTCGGAAATCGGTCGTAGAGTATAAAGGCAAAAGCGCGCTTGACTGCGAGACAGACACGTCGAGCAGGTACGAAAGTAGGTCTTAGTGATCCGGTGGTTCTGTATGGAAGGGCCATCGCTCAACGGATAAAAGGTACTCCGGGGATAACAGGCTGATACCGCCCAAGAGTTCATATCGACGGCGGTGTTTGGCACCTCGATGTCGGCTCATCACATCCTGGGGCTGAAGCCGGTCCCAAGGGTATGGCTGTTCGCCATTTAAAGTGGTACGCGAGCTGGGTTTAGAACGTCGTGAGACAGTTCGGTCCCTATCTGCCGTGGACGTTTGAGATTTGAGAGGGGCTGCTCCTAGTACGAGAGGACCGGAGTGGACGAACCTCTGGTGTTCCGGTTGTCACGCCAGTGGCATTGCCGGGTAGCTATGTTCGGGAAAGATAACCGCTGAAAGCATCTAAGCGGGAAACTTGCCTCAAGATGAGATCTCACTGGAACCTTGAGTTCCCTGAAGGGCCGTCGAAGACTACGACGTTGATAGGTTGGGTGTGTAAGCGCTGTGAGGCGTTGAGCTAACCAATACTAATTGCCCGTGAGGCTTGACCATATAACACCCAAGCAATCTGCATGCTCGAAAGAGACCAGATTGCGGTGTGTGAAGACGCAATGAACCGAAAGTTCGCGATGCTCACAAAACACCTGTATCACATACCCGATTTGCTGAAGCGAGGCCAACCGGTCACGAGTCAGTACCCGAATTTCTTGACGACCATAGAGCGTTGGAACCACCTGATCCCATCCCGAACTCAGAAGTGAAACGATGCATCGCCGATGGTAGTGTGGGGTTTCCCCATGTGAGAGTAGGTCATCGTCAAGATTAAATTCCGAAACCCCAATTGCGAAAGCAGTTGGGGTTTTGTTTTGCCCGCAGGAAAGTGGTGCGCTTGATTTCTATGCAATCGCCCGGCTCATGGCTATTATTCGGACCTCATTGTGAGGCGAGACCTGCATGCTGACGTTGTTGAATCTATTAAAGGATGGTCGATTCCATTCCGGCGAGGCTCTGGGGGTTACCCTGGGAATCAGTCGAAGTGCGGTGTGGAAGCAGCTTCAGCATCTTGAGGCTGAGCTCGGGTTGTCCATAAACAAAGTCCGGGGCAGAGGCTATCAACTGGCTGCACCCTTGACGCTCCTCGACCCCCTGAAGATTAGTGCCTTAGCAGCGGTTTGGCCGATTACAGTCTTTGATTCCATCGATTCCACTAACGCAGAGGCGCTTCGCGCGATCAATCAGGGTCGAGCGGCGCCGTTTCTGGTATTGGCCGAACGACAGATTTCCGGTCGCGGTCGCCGAGGCCGCAAATGGGTAAGCCCTTTTGCTGAAAATCTCTACTACAGCCTGGTCCTGCGCATTGAAGGTGGCATGCGCCAGCTTGAGGGCTTGAGTCTGGTGGTCGGTTTGGCTGTTATGCATGCCCTGCGAAAGCTGGGGGTGGCGGGCGCAGGATTGAAGTGGCCCAACGATGTGCTGGTCGGGAACAAGAAAATCGCCGGTATTCTTCTTGAGCTAGTAGGGGATCCGGCAGATGTTTGCCATGTGGTGCTGGGTATAGGCATTAATGTGAACATGCAGGTTGCTGAGGAAGTTGACCAGCAATGGACGTCAATTCGACTCGAGACGGGTCAAGCCTGCGATCGCAACGTCTTGGTGGCTGAGCTGAGCGACCAACTGCGCGGTTATATCCAGCGTCATCAGGTCCATGGTTTCTCTGCGTTCCAGGAGGAATGGGAAAAGGATCACATGTGGCAAGGTCGCCCGGTTTCTTTGGTTGCGGGCGTTAGTCATATAGAAGGCGTAGTGCTTGGTATTGATAGCCAGGGTGCGCTGCGCTTGAAGGTGGGCGGCGTGGAAAAAGTATTTAGTGGTGGTGAGCTCAGTCTGAGGTTGCGTGATGATTCTTGAGCTCGACTGTGGGAATAGCTTTATCAAGTGGCGCGTATTGAATACGGCTGCTGGCGGTCTTTTCGCGGAAGGTGTTGTCGACTCGGATCAAGCTCTGGTGGATAGCTTGTGCGCATTTGAGAACCTGTCGTTGCGCAAATGTCGGTTGGTCAGCGTAAGAACCAGCGAAGAAACTGCTGCGCTCACCCGAATTCTCGAGCAGACGTTCTGCATCTCGGTCGTGTGCGCCAAGTCGGCCAGTGAAATGTCTGGTGTCAGGAATGGCTATGACGACTATGAACGCTTGGGACTGGATCGCTGGTTGGCGATGCTCGGTGGCTTTCATCTGGCTGCCGGCGCCTGTCTGATTCTGGATTTTGGCACTGCTGTGACGGCCGACTTTATTAATGCCGAAGGTGAGCACCTTGGGGGATTCATTTGCCCAGGAATGCCCTTGATGCGTAACCAGTTACGTACGCATACCCGGAAAATCCGTTATGGGGACTTGGCTGCCGAAAAAGCGTTGACGAGCCATGCTCCGGGGCGCAGTACCGTCGAGGCGGTGGAGCGAGGGTGCTCTTTAATGTTGAGAGGTTTCGTTCTGACCCAGATGGAAATGGCTCGATCCTATTGGGGGGAGCGCTTTGCTGTCTTTATTACCGGTGGCGATGCTGGATTGGTGGCGGACGTCGTGCCTGATGCTCGGATCGTCCCTGACCTGGTATTTGTAGGGTTGGCGATGGCGTGTCCTTTAACTTGAGGTTTGTATGCGTTGGTTGTTCCTGCTGCTCGTTGTTCTCAATGTGTTCTATTACGTCTGGCATCAGCAGGAGGCGCCCTTGCGTGCAAAAGATGTCACTCCTCTCAGCATGTACCGCGGGTCCCAGCAAGATATTCGCTTATTGAGTGAGGCGACTGGTGACTCGGCGGGAGTGCAAGGCGCGCGCCATGCCGGACAGGAGTGTCTGTTTTTGGGTGGTTTGACTCAAGAAAGCAGCCTTTCCGCGCTACAGATGCGTCTAGCGGGCATGAGTGTGAAGGTTCAGGCATCGCAAAAGGATCTTCCCGAGCCTGGATATTGGTTACGCATTGCGCCCGAGAGCCAGCGTTTATTGGGGGATGTGCAGTTGCAGAACCTTTCCAAGGAATTCAATGAGTTAAAACATAAAATAATGCTGTGTGAGGGGGTTGCACCGCTGGAATAGTTTGCATAGAATGGCGCCCGCTCCACAGCGAACACCTAAACAGGTTGTCCAAGTAGAGCGGTGTCAACGCAGCTAACCTCAGGTTTTTAATGAGAAAATGCTTGACAGAAGGTCGGCATAGTATAGAATGCCGGCTCGCTTAGGAGGGGTTCCCGAGCGGCCAAAGGGATCAGACTGTAAATCTGACGTCTACGACTTCGAAGGTTCGAATCCTTCCCCCTCCACCATTTTTAGCGTGAGCTGCAAGCTCCGCGGGTATAGTTTAGTGGTAGAACCTCAGCCTTCCAAGCTGATGATGCGGGTTCGATTCCCGCTACCCGCTCCAAGTTTGCAGGTTGTGCAAAGTGTTACGCTCTTGTAGCTCAGTTGGTAGAGCACACCCTTGGTAAGGGTGAGGTCAGCGGTTCAAATCCGCTCAAGAGCTCCATATAACAAGGCAGATATGAAAATATCTGCCTTTGTTTTAATGGTAGATATCGTTCGTCTAATTCTTCTGTTGAGGGTGTTATCGATGGCTAAGGAAAAATTTGATCGTTCCCTGCCCCACGTCAACGTAGGGACCATTGGTCACGTTGACCACGGTAAAACCACTCTGACCGCTGCTCTGACTCGCGTCTGCTCCGAAGTTTTCGGTTCGGCCGTAGTTGAATTCGACAAGATCGACAGCGCTCCAGAAGAAAAAGCTCGCGGTATCACCATCAACACCGCACACGTTGAGTACAACTCGCTGATCCGTCACTACGCTCACGTTGACTGCCCAGGTCACGCTGACTATGTGAAGAACATGATCACCGGTGCTGCTCAAATGGACGGCGCTATCCTGGTTTGCTCGGCCGCTGATGGTCCGATGCCACAAACCCGTGAGCACATCCTGCTGTCCCGTCAGGTAGGCGTTCCGTACATCGTGGTTTTCCTGAACAAGGCTGACCTGGTAGACGACGCTGAGCTGCTGGAACTGGTTGAGATGGAAGTTCGCGACCTGCTGTCCACCTACGACTTCCCGGGCGATGACACTCCAATCATCATCGGTTCGGCTCGTATGGCGCTGGAAGGCAAAGACGACAACGAGATGGGCACCACTGCCGTCAAGAAACTGGTTGAAACTCTGGACAGCTACATCCCAGAACCAGTTCGTATGATCGACAAGCCATTCCTGATGCCAATCGAAGACGTATTCTCGATCTCGGGTCGCGGTACTGTTGTGACTGGTCGTATCGAGCGCGGTATCGTTCGCGTTCAAGATGCACTGGAAATCGTTGGTCTGCGTGACACCACTACCACAACCTGCACCGGTGTTGAGATGTTCCGCAAGCTGCTCGACGAAGGTCGTGCTGGCGAGAACTGCGGCGTTCTGCTGCGTGGTACCAAGCGTGACGACGTTGAGCGTGGTCAGGTTCTGGTTAAGCCGGGTTCGGTTAAGCCGCACACCAAGTTCACCGCAGAAGTTTACGTTCTGAGCAAGGAAGAAGGCGGTCGTCACACTCCGTTCTTCAAAGGCTACCGTCCACAGTTCTACTTCCGTACTACTGACGTGACTGGTAACTGCGAACTGCCAGAAGGCATTGAAATGGTAATGCCAGGTGACAACATTCAGATGACTGTTACCCTGATCAAAACCATCGCGATGGAAGATGGTCTGCGTTTCGCTATCCGTGAAGGCGGTCGTACCGTCGGCGCTGGCGTCGTAGCTAAAATCATCGAATAAGCGGTTGTAATGTATTTTTCGGGCCGGCATAATGGTCGGCCTGATTTTGTTTTAGGTCAGTAGCTCAATTGGCAGAGCGACGGTCTCCAAAACCGTAGGTTGGGGGTTCGATTCCCTCCTGACCTGCCAGATTCACTCGGTGTGTCTGGCTTTCTTTTCACAGGATCTTCATAGATGACTCCTAAGGCTGAAGCTCAAGGCTCTCGCTTCGATCTGCTCAAGTGGCTTGTGGTAGCCGCTTTGGTGGTTGTGGGTGTAGTTGGCAATCAGTATTACGCTGCTTCGCCGATCCTGTACCGTGTACTCGCTTTGCTCGTAATTGCTGCTGTAGCTGCCTTTGTAGGCCTGCAGACTGCAAAGGGCAAGTCGTTCTTTGTACTGGTTAAGGAAGCGCGCACCGAGATTCGTAAAGTCGTATGGCCAACTCGCCAGGAAACCACGCAGACAACGTTGATCGTTGTTGCTGTGGTTATCGTTATGGCGTTGCTGTTGTGGGGTGTTGATTCCCTGCTCGGTTGGCTTGTTTCCTTGATTGTCGGCTAAGGGTGTCCCGTGGCTAAGCGTTGGTACGTTGTGCATGCTTACTCGGGTTACGAGAAGCATGTCATGCGCTCGCTGATTGAGCGCGTTAAGCTGGCTGGCATGGAAGATGGCTTCGGCGAAATTCTGGTTCCCACTGAAGAAGTGGTTGAAATGCGTAATGGCCAGAAGCGCAAAAGCGAACGCAAGTTCTTCCCAGGCTATGTGCTGGTACAGATGGATATGAATGAGGGTACTTGGCACTTGGTCAAGGATACTCCTCGGGTGATGGGATTCATTGGCGGTACCGCCGACAAGCCTGCTCCAATCACCGACAAAGAGGCGGAAGCCATTCTGCGTCGCGTGGCTGATGGTAGCGATAAGCCGAAGCCGAAGACTCTGTTTGAGCCGGGTGAGGTAGTTCGCGTTACTGACGGTCCATTCGCTGACTTTAACGGCACAGTCGAAGAAGTTAACTACGAAAAGAGCCGTGTCCAGGTGGCAGTGCTTATTTTCGGTCGCTCTACTCCGGTAGAGTTGGAGTTCAGTCAGGTCGAAAAGGTCTAGCTGAACAAGCATCCCAACCCCGCAGCCCTAGGCTGTGGGGTTTTGTCGTCACTGGGATAAACGCGCAAGTAACCGGGGAGCCTTTCGAGGCGTTCGAACCCGTAATTGGAGTGCCTCATGGCCAAGAAGATTACCGCTTACATCAAGCTGCAAGTGAAGGCCGCTCAGGCTAACCCAAGCCCACCTGTTGGTCCTGCTCTGGGTCAGCACGGCGTGAACATCATGGAATTCTGCAAGGCTTTCAACGCCCGTACTCAGGGTCTTGAAGCAGGTCTGCCGACTCCAGTGATCATCACTGTTTACAGCGACCGTAGCTTCACTTTCGAAACCAAATCCACCCCTGCTTCGGTTCTGCTGAAGAAGGCGGCCGGTCTGACCAGCGGTTCCGCTCGTCCGAACACCGTTAAGGTTGGCACTGTTACCCGTGCTCAGCTGGAAGAAATCGCGAAAACCAAAAACGCGGATCTGACTGCAGCTGATATGGATGCAGCCGTGCGTACTATCGCCGGTTCTGCTCGTAGCATGGGCCTTAACGTGGAGGGTGTGTAATGGCTAAGCTGACCAAGCGTCAAAAGGCTATCGCCGGCAAAATCGAAGCAGGCAAGGCCTACAACATTGTAGACGCTGCTGCTCTGCTGGCTGAGCTGTCGACTGTCAAGTTCAGCGAGTCGTTCGACGTTGCTGTAAACCTGGGTGTAGACCCGCGTAAATCCGACCAGGTTGTTCGTAGCGCTACTGTGCTGCCACACGGCACTGGCAAGACCGTTCGCGTTGCTGTGTTCACCCAGGGTCCAGCTGCTGAGGCCGCTCTGGCTGCCGGCGCTGACCGTGTAGGTATGGACGACCTGGCTGCCGAAATGAAAGGCGGCGACCTGAACTACGACGTAGTGATCGCATCCCCGGATGCCATGCGCGTTGTAGGTCAACTGGGTCAGATCCTCGGTCCACGTGGCCTGATGCCTAACCCGAAAGTCGGCACCGTAACTCCAGACGTAGCTACCGCGGTTAAAAACGCCAAGGCTGGTCAGGTTCGTTATCGCACCGACAAAAACGGCATCATCCACACCTCCGTTGGCAAGATCGGCTTCGATGCCGTCAAGCTGAAGGAAAACGTTGAAGCCCTGATCGCTGATCTGAAGCGTATCAAACCAGCTTCCTCGAAAGGTATTTACGTCAAGCGCGTTACCCTGAGCACCACTATGGGCCCAGGTCTGGTTATCGACCAGAGCTCGCTGGACGCGTAAGACAAAGGTTGGTGCGATTATTCGCGCCAATTGAAAGATTGGGGTCCCTGCCTGGCGGGGGCTATCCAAGACCGTAGGCGGCGCAAGCCTTAAACCACAAGCCTACGCAGATGGTGCTCCCGGTTCCTTACCGAATCAGACACCAAAACGACATTCGGTTTCGACCGAGTGAAACGGTAACAAGCAGGAGTTAAACCCGTGGCAATTAATCTCGAAGACAAGAAGGCCATCGTCGCTGAAGTCAACGAGGCTGCCAAAGTCGCTCTGTCCGCTGTCGTGGTTGATGCCCGTGGCGTAACAGTAGGCGCAATGACCGGACTCCGTAAAGAGGCTCGTGAAGCTGGCGTTTACGTACGTGTTGTACGTAACACCCTGCTCAAGCGCGCTGTTGCTGACACTGAATACAGTGTTCTCAACGACGTGTTCACCGGCCCGACCCTGATTGCATTCTCGAACGAACATCCGGGCGCTGCTGCCCGTATCTTCAAAGAGTTTGCCAAGGGTCAGGACAAGTTCGAGATCAAGGCAGCTGCGTTCGAGGGCAAGTTCCTCGCAGCTAATCAGATCGACGTACTGGCAACTCTGCCGACCCGTGACGAAGCAATTTCTCAGCTGATGAGCGTGATTCAAGGCGCTACCAGCAAGTTGGCTCGTACTCTGGCGGCAATTCGCGACCAGAAAGAAGCTGCCGCAGCCTAAGGCTCGTCAACTTCTCGCGTTTTTTGTTTATTTCGATGGTCGCGTAGGCCGTCCCCCAATTCAGGAATTGAGTCATGTCTCTGACTAACGAACAAATCATCGAAGCAATCGGCCAGAAATCCGTAGTGGAAATCGTTGAGCTGATCAAAGCGATGGAAGAAACCTTCGGTGTTACCGCTGCTGCTGCTTCGGCTGGCCCAGCTGTAGCTGCTGCTGCTGTTGAAGAGCAAACCGAGTTCAACGTTGTTCTGCTGGAAGCTGGCGAGAAGAAGGTTAACGTGATCAAGGCAGTTCGTGAACTGACCGGTCTGGGCCTGAAAGAAGCCAAAGAGAAAGTAGACGGCGCTCCTCAGGTTGTAGCTGAAGGCGTTTCGAAAGAAGCTGCTGAAGACGCTAAGAAGAAGCTGGAAGAAGCAGGCGCTAAAGTCGAGCTGAAATAAGTATCGACTTTGCTCCTCCAGCCCGAGCGTCAAGCGACAGGCTGATGGCTGGTGGCTCTTGCCACCGGCCTTTTTCCGTTATTGGCAGCCGACTGGGTCGGTGCTGATAAAGGCGCTGTAACCACCCGATGCGGTGGCGCAAACCATGGGGTTTGCACGATTTTCTGGCTGCTCCCGTCGGGAGGGGCCAAACAAGCAGGTGACCAAGCTGGGGAACGCTGATGGCTTACTCATATACTGAGAAAAAACGTATCCGCAAGGACTTTAGCAAGTTGCCGGACGTCATGGATGTGCCGTACCTCCTGGCCATCCAGCTGGATTCGTATCGTGAATTCTTGCAAGCGGGAGCGACTAAAGATCAGTTCCGCGACGTGGGCCTGCATGCGGCCTTCAAATCCGTTTTCCCGATCATCAGCTACTCCGGCAATGCTGCGCTGGAGTACGTCGGTTATCGCCTGGGCGAACCGGCATTTGATGTCAAAGAATGCGTATTGCGCGGTGTAACTTTCGCCGTACCTTTGCGGGTAAAAGTGCGCCTGATCATTTTCGACAAAGAGTCGTCGAACAAAGCGATCAAGGACATCAAAGAGCAAGAAGTCTACATGGGCGAAATCCCATTGATGACTGAGAACGGTACCTTCGTAATCAACGGTACCGAGCGTGTTATCGTTTCCCAGCTGCACCGTTCCCCGGGCGTGTTCTTTGACCACGACCGCGGCAAGACGCACAGTTCCGGTAAACTGCTGTACTCCGCGCGCATCATTCCTTACCGCGGTTCGTGGCTGGACTTCGAGTTCGACCCGAAAGACTGCGTGTTCGTGCGTATCGACCGTCGTCGCAAGCTGCCGGCCTCGGTGCTGCTGCGCGCGCTCGGCTACACCACCGAAGAAGTGCTGGACGCTTTCTACACCACCAACGTATTCCACGTTAAAGGCGAAGGCCTGAGCCTGGAACTGGTGCCTCAGCGTCTGCGCGGTGAAGTGGCTGTCCTCGATATCCAGGACGATAAAGGCAAGGTTATTGTCGAGCAGGGCCGTCGTATTACTGCCCGCCACATCAACCAGTTGGAAAAGGCCGGGATCAAAGAGCTGGACGTGCCTCTGGACTACGTCCTGGGTCGCACCACCGCCAAGGTCATCGTGCATCCGGCTACCGGCGAAATCCTGGCAGAGTGCAACACCGAGCTGTCGACCGAAGTCCTGGCGAAAATCGCCAAGGCCGGCGTTGTTCGCATCGAAACTCTGTACACCAACGACATCGACTGCGGTCCGTTCATCTCCGACACGCTGAAGATCGACTCCACCAGCAACCAATTGGAAGCGCTGGTCGAGATCTATCGCATGATGCGTCCAGGCGAGCCGCCAACCAAAGACGCTGCCGAAACCCTGTTCAACAACCTGTTCTTCAGCCCTGAGCGCTATGACCTGTCTGCGGTCGGCCGGATGAAGTTCAACCGTCGTATCGGTCGTACCGAGATCGAAGGTTCGGGCGTGCTGTGCAAGGAAGACATCGTCGCGGTACTGAAGACTCTGGTCGACATCCGTAACGGTAAAGGCATCGTCGATGACATCGACCACCTGGGTAACCGTCGTGTTCGCTGCGTAGGCGAAATGGCCGAGAACCAGTTCCGCGTTGGCCTGGTACGTGTTGAGCGTGCGGTCAAAGAGCGTCTGTCGATGGCTGAAAGCGAAGGCCTGATGCCGCAAGACCTGATCAACGCCAAGCCAGTGGCTGCGGCGGTGAAAGAGTTCTTCGGTTCCAGCCAGCTCTCGCAGTTCATGGACCAGAACAACCCGCTGTCCGAGATCACCCACAAGCGTCGTGTCTCTGCACTCGGCCCTGGCGGTCTGACTCGTGAGCGCGCAGGCTTTGAAGTTCGTGACGTACACCCGACTCACTACGGTCGTGTATGCCCGATTGAAACGCCGGAAGGTCCGAACATCGGTCTGATCAACTCCTTGGCTGCTTATGCCCGCACCAACCAGTACGGCTTCCTGGAAAGCCCGTACCGCGTGGTGAAAGAGGGTGTGGTCACTGACGAGATCGTGTTCCTGTCCGCCATTGAAGAAGCCGATCACGTGATCGCGCAGGCTTCGGCGACCATGAACGACCAGAAAGTCCTGATCGACGAGCTGGTAGCCGTACGTCACCTGAACGAATTCACCGTCAAGGCGCCGGAAGACGTCACCCTGATGGACGTTTCGCCGAAGCAGGTAGTTTCGGTTGCAGCGTCGCTGATTCCGTTCCTCGAGCACGACGACGCCAACCGTGCGTTGATGGGTTCGAACATGCAGCGTCAAGCTGTACCAACCCTGCGTGCTGACAAGCCGCTGGTAGGTACCGGCATGGAGCGTAACGTGGCTCGCGACTCCGGCGTTTGCGTCGTGGCTCGTCGTGGCGGCGTGATCGACTCTGTTGATGCCAGCCGTATCGTGGTTCGTGTTGCCGATGACGAAGTTGAAACCGGTGAAGCTGGTGTCGACATCTACAACCTGACCAAATACACCCGCTCGAACCAGAACACCTGCATCAACCAGCGTCCGCTGGTGAGAAAGGGTGATCGCGTTCAGCGTAGCGACATCATGGCCGACGGCCCGTCCACCGACATGGGTGAACTGGCACTGGGTCAGAACATGCGCATCGCGTTCATGGCATGGAACGGCTTCAACTTCGAAGACTCCATCTGCCTGTCCGAGCGTGTGGTTCAGGAAGATCGCTTCACCACGATCCACATTCAGGAACTGACCTGTGTGGCCCGTGACACCAAGCTTGGCCCAGAGGAAATCACTGCAGACATCCCGAACGTGGGTGAAGCTGCACTGAACAAGCTGGACGAAGCCGGTATCGTTTACGTAGGTGCTGAAGTCGGCGCAGGCGACATCCTGGTGGGTAAGGTCACTCCGAAAGGCGAGACCCAACTGACTCCGGAAGAAAAACTGCTGCGTGCGATCTTCGGTGAAAAAGCCAGCGACGTTAAAGACACCTCCCTGCGTGTACCTACAGGTACCAAAGGTACTGTCATCGACGTACAGGTCTTCACCCGCGACGGCGTTGAGCGTGATGCTCGTGCACTGTCGATCGAGAAGTCCCAGCTGGACGAGATCCGCAAGGATCTGAACGAAGAGTTCCGTATCGTTGAAGGCGCGACCTTCGAACGTCTGCGCTCCGCTCTGGTAGGCCACAAGGCTGAAGGCGGCGCCGGTCTGAAGAAAGGTCAGGACATCACCGACGAAGTTCTCGACGGTCTTGAGCATGGTCAGTGGTTCAAACTGCGCATGGCTGAAGATGCTCTGAACGAGCAGCTCGAGAAGGCTCAGGCCTACATCGTTGATCGCCGCCGTCTGCTGGACGACAAGTTCGAAGACAAGAAGCGCAAACTGCAGCAGGGCGATGACCTGGCTCCAGGCGTGCTGAAAATCGTCAAGGTTTACCTGGCAATCCGTCGTCGCATCCAGCCGGGCGACAAGATGGCCGGTCGTCACGGTAACAAAGGTGTGGTCTCCGTGATCATGCCGGTTGAAGACATGCCGCACGATGCCAATGGCACCCCGGTCGACGTCGTCCTCAACCCGTTGGGCGTACCTTCGCGTATGAACGTTGGTCAGATCCTTGAAACCCACCTGGGCCTCGCGGCCAAAGGTCTGGGCGAGAAGATCAACCGGATGGTCGAAGAGCAGCGTAAAGTCGCTGAACTGCGTACCTTCCTCGACGAGATCTACAACCAGATCGGCGGTCGTAACGAAGATCTGGATAGCTTCTCCGATCAGGAAATCCTGGATCTGGCGAAGAACCTGCGTGGCGGCGTTCCAATGGCCACTCCAGTGTTCGACGGTGCCAAGGAAAGCGAAATCAAGGCCATGCTGAAACTGGCAGACCTGCCGGAAAGCGGCCAGATGCAGCTGACTGACGGCCGTACCGGCAACAAGTTCGAGCGTCCAGTTACCGTTGGCTACATGTACATGCTGAAGCTGAACCACTTGGTAGACGACAAGATGCACGCGCGTTCTACCGGTTCGTACAGCCTGGTTACCCAGCAGCCGCTGGGTGGTAAGGCGCAGTTCGGTGGTCAGCGTTTCGGGGAGATGGAGGTCTGGGCACTGGAAGCATACGGTGCCGCTTACACTCTGCAAGAAATGCTCACAGTGAAGTCGGACGATGTGAACGGCCGTACCAAGATGTACAAAAACATCGTGGATGGCGATCACCGTATGGAGCCGGGCATGCCCGAGTCCTTCAACGTGTTGATCAAGGAAATTCGTTCCCTCGGCATCGATATCGATCTGGAAACCGAATAACACGTGACGCGATCGAGAGCGGGGCAGGACTGCCCGCTCTCTGCTCCGCCAGGAGGAAAGGCCTTGAAAGACCTACTGAATTTGCTGAAAAACCAGGGTCAAGTCGAAGAGTTCGACGCCATCCGTATCGGATTGGCCTCGCCTGAGATGATCCGCTCGTGGTCGTTCGGCGAAGTTAAAAAGCCGGAAACCATCAACTACCGTACGTTCAAACCTGAGCGTGACGGTCTGTTCTGCGCCAAGATCTTTGGCCCGGTAAAGGATTACGAGTGCCTGTGCGGTAAGTACAAGCGCTTGAAGCACCGTGGTGTGATCTGTGAGAAGTGCGGCGTTGAAGTTGCGCTGGCCAAGGTTCGTCGTGAGCGCATGGCGCACATCGAACTGGCTTCGCCGGTTGCCCACATCTGGTTCCTGAAATCGCTGCCGTCCCGTATCGGCCTGCTGATGGACATGACCCTGCGTGATATCGAACGCGTTCTCTACTTCGAGAGCTACGTCGTTATCGATCCAGGCATGACCACCCTTGAAAAAGGTCAGTTGCTGAACGACGAACAGTACTTCGAAGCGCTGGAAGAGTTCGGTGACGACTTCGACGCCCGCATGGGTGCTGAAGCTGTCCGTGAACTGCTGCACGCTATCGACCTGGAGCACGAGATTGGTCGTCTGCGCGAAGAAATTCCGCAAACCAACTCGGAAACCAAGATCAAGAAGCTGTCCAAGCGTCTGAAGTTGATGGAAGCCTTCCAGGGTTCCGGCAACCTGCCAGAGTGGATGGTGCTGACCGTTCTGCCGGTTCTGCCGCCAGATCTGCGTCCACTGGTCCCGCTGGATGGCGGTCGTTTCGCGACTTCCGACCTCAACGATCTGTATCGTCGAGTGATTAACCGTAACAACCGTTTGAAGCGCCTGCTGGATCTGTCCGCTCCGGACATCATCGTGCGCAACGAAAAGCGTATGTTGCAGGAAGCTGTCGATGCACTGCTCGACAACGGTCGTCGTGGCCGCGCTATCACCGGTTCGAACAAGCGTCCTCTGAAATCCCTGGCTGACATGATCAAGGGTAAGCAGGGTCGCTTCCGTCAGAACTTGCTCGGTAAGCGCGTTGACTACTCCGGTCGTTCGGTAATTACCGTAGGTCCGACCCTGCGTTTGCACCAGTGCGGTCTGCCGAAGAAGATGGCTCTCGAGCTGTTCAAACCGTTCATTTTCGGCAAGCTGGAAATGCGTGGTCTCGCGACCACCATCAAAGCGGCCAAGAAAATGGTCGAGCGCGAACTGCCAGAGGTTTGGGACGTTCTCGCTGAAGTGATTCGCGAACACCCGGTTCTTCTCAACCGTGCACCGACCCTTCACCGTCTGGGTATCCAGGCGTTTGAACCGGTCCTGATCGAAGGTAAGGCTATCCAGCTGCACCCGCTGGTCTGCGCCGCGTACAACGCCGACTTCGACGGCGACCAAATGGCCGTGCACGTACCGCTGACGCTGGAAGCCCAGCTCGAAGCGCGTGCGTTGATGATGTCGACCAACAACATTCTGTCGCCAGCCAACGGTGAGCCAATCATCGTTCCGTCGCAGGACGTTGTATTGGGTCTGTACTACATGACTCGTGAAGCGATCAACGCCAAGGGCGAAGGTCGTGTGTTCGCGGATCTGCAGGAAGTTGACCGTGTGTTCCGTGCCGGCGAAGCCGCACTGCACGCCAAGGTCAAGGTTCGTATCAACGAAACCGTCAACGACCGTGACGGCAACAGCGTGAGCAACACTCGTATCGTCGACACCACTGTCGGCCGTGCGCTGCTGTTCCAGGTTGTGCCAAAAGGTCTGTCGTACGATGTCGTCAACCTGCCGATGAAGAAAAAGGCGATCTCCAAGCTGATCAACCAGTGCTACCGCGTGGTTGGTCTGAAAGAGACCGTGATCTTCGCTGACCAGTTGATGTACACCGGTTTCGCTTACTCGACCATCTCCGGCGTTTCCATCGGCGTTAACGACTTCGTTATCCCGGACGAAAAAGCCCGCATCATCGGTGCAGCCACCGACGAAGTGAAAGAGATCGAGAGCCAGTACGCCTCCGGCCTGGTAACCCAGGGCGAGAAGTACAACAAAGTGATCGACCTTTGGTCGAAGGCGAACGACGAAGTTTCCAAGGCGATGATGGCCAACCTCTCGAAAGAGAAAGTCATCGACCGTCATGGCGATGAAGTTGACCAAGAGTCCTTCAACTCGATGTACATGATGGCCGACTCGGGTGCGCGGGGTTCCGCAGCACAGATTCGTCAGCTGGCCGGTATGCGTGGTCTGATGGCCAAGCCGGACGGTTCCATCATTGAAACGCCGATTACTGCGAACTTCCGTGAAGGTCTGAGCGTACTTCAGTACTTCATCTCGACTCACGGTGCTCGTAAAGGTCTGGCGGATACCGCGTTGAAAACTGCGAACTCCGGTTACCTGACTCGTCGTCTGGTAGACGTGGCGCAGGATCTGGTTGTAACCGAGATCGATTGCGGCACCGAACACGGTCTGTTGATGACTCCGCACATTGAAGGCGGTGACGTTGTAGAGCCGTTGGGTGAGCGCGTATTGGGTCGTGTTATTGCCCGTGACGTATTCAAGCCAGGCACCGAGGACGTTATCGTTCCTGCCGGTACCCTGGTAGACGAGAAGTGGGTCGAGTTCATCGAGCTGAACAGCATCGACGAAGTGATCGTGCGTTCGCCGATCAGCTGCGAAACCCGCTATGGCATTTGCGCCAAGTGCTACGGCCGTGATCTGGCTCGTGGTCACCAGGTGAACATCGGTGAAGCGGTCGGCGTTATTGCTGCCCAGTCCATCGGTGAGCCGGGTACCCAGCTGACGATGCGTACGTTCCACATCGGTGGTGCGGCAAGCCGTACTTCCGCAGCCGACAGCGTTCAGGTGAAGAATGGCGGTACTGTCCGTCTGCACAACCTGAAACACGTTGAGCGAGTGGATGGCCACCTGGTTGCCGTGTCCCGCTCCGGTGAGCTGGCAATCGCTGATGACTTCGGTCGTGAGCGTGAGCGTTACAAGCTGCCGTACGGTGCTGTGATTTCGGTTAAAGAAGGTGACAAGGTCGACGCTGGCGCAATCGTGGCCAAGTGGGATCCGCACACTCACCCGATCGTTACCGAAATGAAAGGTACCGTGACCTACGTGGGCATGGAAGAAGGCATCACGATCAAGCGTCAGACTGACGAATTGACCGGTATGACCAACATTGAAGTACTCGACGCGAAAGATCGTCCAGCTGCGGGCAAAGAAATCCGTCCAGCAGTGAAGATGGTCGACGACAACGGCAAGGATCTGTTGCTGCCAGGCACTGACGTTATCGCTCAGTACTTCCTGCCAGCCAACGCCCTGGTCGGTGTTGCGGACGGTGCGAAGATCGCGATCGGTGACGTTATCGCTCGTATCCCGCAAGAAACTTCGAAAACTCGCGACATCACCGGTGGTCTGCCGCGTGTTGCCGACCTGTTCGAAGCTCGTCGTCCGAAGGAAGCGTCGATTCTGGCTGAAGTCAGCGGCACCATCGCGTTCGGTAAAGAGACCAAAGGCAAGCGCCGTCTGGTCATTACCCCGAACGACGGTAGCGATCCGTACGAAGAGCTGATTCCGAAGTGGCGTCACCTGAACGTGTTCGAAGGCGAACAGGTAAACCGCGGCGAAGTTATCTCCGACGGTCCGAGCGATCCGCACGACATTCTGCGTCTGCTGGGTGTGAGCGCGCTGGCCAAGTACATCGTGAACGAGATCCAGGACGTTTACCGTCTGCAAGGCGTGAAGATCAACGACAAGCACATCGAGACCATCCTGCGTCAGATGCTGCGTAAAGTTGAGATCTCCGAGTCCGGCGATTCCAGTTTCATCAAGGGCGACCAGATGGAACTGACTCACGTTCTGGTAGAGAACGAGCGTCTGAGCGCGGAAGACAAGTTTGTCTCCAAGTTCACCCGCGTTCTGCTGGGTATCACCAAGGCGTCGTTGTCCACCGAATCGTTCATCTCGGCGGCTTCCTTCCAGGAAACCACTCGCGTACTGACCGAAGCGGCAGTCACCGGCAAGCGCGACTACCTGCGCGGCCTGAAAGAAAACGTGGTTGTGGGTCGTCTGATCCCGGCCGGTACCGGTCTGGCGTACCACAGCGAGCGCAAGCGTCGTCGTGATGCAGACAAGCCGTTGCGCGTAAGCGCCAGTGAAGTGGAAGCTGCACTGACCGAAGCGCTGAACTCGAGCGGTAACTGAGTTCTGCGGTAACTAAGCTGAGGCCCTGATCGCTCCGTTCGTCGAATCGAGACAAATTGTCAAGGTTCGACGGGCGGGGAGGTCGGGGCCTTGCCTTGACTGGGGACAAGATCCTCTTTAGACTCTTGATCCCCTAAATTTGGCGGGAATCCGTTCCTGTCATTTTGCTTTTCTTGCAAGACAATAGCGTCGCAAGACAACAGTGGAGCTAGTAGATGGCAACTATCAACCAGCTGGTACGTCAGCCGCGTAAGCGTATCGTCGAGAAATCCGACGTACCTGCGCTGCAGAACTGCCCGCAACGTCGTGGCGTGTGCACCCGTGTGTACACCACTACGCCGAAAAAACCTAACTCGGCACTGCGTAAAGTATGCCGTGTGCGTCTGACCAACGGTTTCGAGGTTTCCTCGTACATCGGTGGTGAAGGCCACAACCTGCAAGAGCACAGCGTGGTACTGATCCGCGGCGGTCGTGTAAAAGACTTGCCAGGTGTTCGTTACCACACCGTTCGCGGCTCCTTGGATACTTCCGGCGTTAAAGGCCGTAACCAGGGTCGTTCGAAGTACGGTACCAAGCGTCCGAAGTAATCGGTCGTTTTGCAGATTTTCATTTTATTGAGTCGATAAGAGTAAGGTCGGGCTTGCATCCACTGGATCTGTCCCGAACTAACCTGAAGACCGCTTGAGGGCTTATCATGCCAAGACGTCGCGTAGCAGCAAAGCGTGAGATTCTGGACGATCCGAAATACGGAAGCCAGATCCTCGCCAAATTCATGAACCACGTTATGGAAAGCGGCAAGAAAGCCGTTGCCGAGCGTATCGTTTATGGTGCCCTGGAAACCGTGAAGGCTCGTAAGGCCGGCACCGATCCCCTGGAACTCTTCGAAAAAGCACTCGACGCCATCGCTCCGCTGGTCGAAGTGAAGTCGCGCCGCGTTGGTGGTGCTACTTACCAGGTTCCGGTCGAGGTTCGTCCTTCCCGCCGTAACGCTCTGGCAATGCGCTGGTTGGTAGACTTCGCCCGTAAGCGTGGCGAGAAGTCTATGGCTCTGCGCTTGGCTGGCGAACTGCTGGATGCTGCTGAAGGTAAAGGTGCTGCTGTTAAGAAGCGTGAAGACGTGCACCGTATGGCCGAAGCCAACAAAGCTTTCTCGCACTACCGCTTCTAATTTTAGCTTCACTAATTTTGCGAGGGCTTTATGGCTCGTACTACTCCGATTAGTCGCTACCGTAACATCGGTATCGTCGCTCACGTGGATGCTGGTAAAACCACCACCACCGAGCGCGTCCTTTTTTACACTGGCAAAAGTCACAAAATGGGCGAGGTGCATGACGGCGCCGCGACCACAGACTGGATGGTTCAGGAGCAGGAGCGTGGTATTACCATTACTTCTGCTGCCATTACCGCCTTCTGGAAAGGTTCCGAGAAGCAGTACCCGCACGAGCACCGTTTCAACGTCATCGATACCCCGGGCCACGTAGACTTCACCATTGAAGTTGAACGTTCCCTGCGCGTACTCGACGGCGCTGTGGTTGTATTCTGCGGTACTTCGGGTGTTGAGCCGCAGTCGGAAACCGTATGGCGTCAAGCCAACAAATACGGCGTTCCACGTCTTGTTTACGTAAACAAGATGGACCGTGCTGGTGCCAACTTCCTGCGCGTGATCGGTCAGATCAAACAGCGTCTGGGTCACACTCCGGTGCCGATTCAGCTGGCTATCGGTTCGGAAGACAACTTCCAGGGCCAGATCGACCTGATCAACATGCAGGCTGTTTACTGGAACGACTCTGACAAGGGTATGGTTCCTGTTCGCAAGGAAATCCCTGCGGACATGCTCGAGCTGGCTACTGAGTGGCGCAGCAACATGGTTGAGGCTGCGGCCGAAGCCAGTGAAGAGCTGATGAACAAGTACCTGGAAGGCGAAGAGCTGTCGATCGAAGAGATCAAGGCCGCTCTGCGTCAGCGCACTATCGCTGGCGAAATCGTTCTGGCAGTTTGCGGTTCGTCGTTCAAGAACAAGGGCGTTCCCCTGGTTCTCGACGCCGTTATCGACTTCCTGCCTGCTCCAACCGACATTCCAGCTATCAAGGGCTCGAACCCTGATAACGAGGAAGAGGAAATGGAGCGTCACGCAAGTGACGACGAGCCGTTCGCGGCACTGGCGTTCAAAATCGCTACCGACCCATTCGTGGGTACCTTGACCTTCGTCCGTGTTTACTCGGGCGTGTTGAACTCCGGCGACGGCGTGATCAACTCGGTTAAAGGCAAGAAAGAGCGCGTGGGTCGTATGGTGCAAATGCACGCAAACGCCCGTGAAGAGATCAAGGAAGTGCGCGCTGGCGACATCGCGGCCCTGATCGGCATGAAGGACGTCACCACTGGTGAAACCCTCTGCAACGCTGACAAGCCAATCATCCTGGTTCGCATGGACTTCCCGGAGCCGGTTATTTCGGTTGCCGTAGAGCCTAAGACCAAGGATGACCAGGAAAAAATGGGTATCGCACTGGGCAAGCTGGCTCAGGAAGACCCGTCTTTCCGTGTTAAAACTGATGAAGAGACTGGTCAAACGATCATCTCCGGCATGGGCGAGCTGCACCTGGACATCCTGGTTGACCGGATGCGCCGTGAGTTCAACGTCGAAGCCAACATCGGCAAGCCTCAGGTTTCGTATCGTGAGCGCATCACGAAGAATTGTGAAATCGAAGGCAAGTTCGTTCGTCAGTCCGGTGGTCGCGGCCAGTTCGGTCACTGCTGGATCCGTTTTGCTCCTGCTGATGAAGGTCAGGAAGGTCTGCAATTCGTGAACGAAGTTGTAGGTGGTGTGGTTCCTAAGGAATACATCCCGGCTATCCAGAAGGGTATCGAAGAGCAGATGAAGAACGGCGTTGTTGCCGGCTATCCGCTGATCGGCCTGAAGGCAACCGTGTTCGATGGTTCTTACCACGACGTCGACTCCAACGAGATGGCGTTTAAAGTGGCTGCTTCCATGGCGACCAAGCAACTGGCCCAGAAGGGTGGTGGTGAGTTGCTCGAGCCGATCATGGCGGTAGAGGTTGTTACGCCTGAAGACTATATGGGTGATGTAATGGGCGACCTTAACCGTCGTCGCGGCATGATCCAGGGTATGGAAGACACAGTGTCCGGCAAGGTTATCCGTGCCGAGGTTCCACTGGGTGAGATGTTCGGTTATGCGACCGACGTTCGTTCCATGTCTCAGGGTCGCGCAAGCTACTCTATGGAATTCAAAAAATACGATACGGCTCCGTCGCACATCGTCGAATCCGTAACCAAAAAACAAGGCTGATTCAGCCCCTTTAGGCTAGGAGTTAATTGTCGTGGCTAAAGAAAAATTTGATCGTTCCCTACCGCACGTCAACGTTGGCACCATCGGTCACGTTGACCACGGTAAAACCACTCTGACCGCTGCTCTGACTCGCGTCTGCTCCGAAGTTTTCGGTTCGGCCGTAGTTGAATTCGACAAGATCGACAGCGCTCCAGAAGAAAAAGCTCGCGGTATCACCATCAACACCGCTCACGTTGAGTACAACTCGACTATTCGTCACTACGCTCACGTTGACTGCCCAGGTCACGCTGACTACGTGAAGAACATGATCACCGGTGCTGCCCAGATGGATGGCGCGATCCTGGTTTGCTCGGCCGCTGATGGTCCGATGCCACAAACCCGTGAGCACATCCTGCTGTCCCGTCAGGTAGGCGTTCCGTACATCGTGGTTTTCCTGAACAAGGCTGACCTGGTAGACGACGCTGAGCTGCTGGAACTGGTTGAGATGGAAGTTCGCGACCTGCTGTCCACTTATGACTTCCCAGGCGACGACACTCCGATCATCATCGGTTCGGCTCGTATGGCGCTGGAAGGCAAAGACGACAACGAAATGGGCACCACTGCCGTTCGTAAGCTGGTTGAAACTCTGGATACCTACATCCCAGAACCAGTTCGTATGATCGACAAGCCATTCCTGATGCCAATCGAAGACGTATTCTCGATCTCGGGTCGCGGTACTGTTGTGACTGGTCGTATCGAGCGCGGTATCGTTCGCGTTCAAGATGCACTGGAAATCGTTGGTCTGCGTGACACCACCACCACCACCTGCACCGGTGTTGAGATGTTCCGCAAGCTGCTCGACGAAGGTCGTGCTGGCGAGAACTGCGGCGTTCTGCTGCGTGGTACCAAGCGTGACGACGTTGAGCGTGGTCAGGTTCTGGTTAAGCCGGGTTCGGTTAAGCCGCACACCAAGTTCACCGCAGAAGTTTACGTTCTGAGCAAGGAAGAAGGCGGTCGTCACACTCCGTTCTTCAAAGGCTACCGTCCACAGTTCTACTTCCGTACTACTGACGTGACTGGTAACTGCGAACTGCCAGAAGGCGTTGAAATGGTAATGCCAGGTGACAACATTCAGATGACTGTTACCCTGATCAAAACCATCGCGATGGAAGATGGTCTGCGTTTCGCTATCCGTGAAGGCGGTCGTACCGTCGGCGCTGGCGTCGTAGCCAAAATCATCGAGTAATTCTCTTTTATAGAGTCTGCTTGATGAATTGAAAAAGCCCCCGCTCAGCGGGGGCTTTTTTATTGGGTTGACACCTATCTGGGGCGTCTATAGAATTGCGCCTCCTTTTAACGGGCGTATTGCGCCCGGTGGGAATAGCAGCCGGAGTCTGAAATCCAATGCAAAATCAGCAAATCCGTATCAGGTTGAAGGCTTTCGACCATCGCCTGATCGACCAATCAACCCAGGAAATCGTGGAAACCGCGAAACGTACTGGTGCTCAAGTGCGTGGTCCAATTCCACTGCCTACCCGTAAAGAGCGGTTCACCGTTCTGGTTTCCCCGCACGTCAACAAAGACGCGCGTGACCAGTACGAAATCCGCACTCATAAGCGCGTTCTGGACATCGTCCAGCCAACGGATAAAACCGTTGATGCTCTTATGAAGCTTGATCTTGCGGCCGGTGTGGAAGTGCAGATCAGCCTCGGCTAAGACTCGGTCTTGGTCGTGTAACGCTCTGAAATGGGCGGCCATAGCGGGTGAAAGCCCCGTACACTCATGAGGTTTACAACATGACTATTGGTGTAGTCGGTCGTAAATGCGGTATGACCCGTATTTTCACCGAAGAAGGTGTCTCCATTCCGGTCACGGTCATTGAGATCGAGCCGAATCGCGTCACCCAGTTCAAAACTGAAGAGACCGATGGCTATCGTGCAGTGCAAGTCACTGTCGGCGAGCGTCGTGCTTCGCGTGTAACAGCAGCTCAAGCTGGTCACTTCGCTAAAGCGAACGTTGCCGCTGGTCGTACCACCATGGAATTCCGTCTTGAAGAAGGCGAGTACCAGGCTGGCGATCTGATCAACGCTGAAATCTTCGCCGCTGGTCAACTGGTTGATGTAACCGGTCAGTCCAAGGGTAAAGGCTTCCAGGGTACGATCAAGCGTTGGAATTTCCGCGGGCAAGATAACACCCACGGTAACTCCGTATCCCACCGCGTCCCAGGCTCTATCGGCCAGTGCCAGACTCCTGGTCGTGTATTCAAGGGCAAAAAAATGTCCGGTCATATGGGCGCTGAGCGCGTGACCGTGCAGTCCCTGGAAGTAGTGCGCGTGGACGCTGAACGCAATCTGTTGTTGGTCAAGGGCGCTGTTCCTGGCGCTACTGGCGGCAACCTGGTTGTACGTCCAGCAGCCAAGGCTCGCGGTTAAGGGGAAGCTGACATGCAATTAAATGTAAATGACGCTCAAGCGATCGAAGTTTCCGAACTGACATTTGGCGGCGAGTTCAACGAGGCGCTGGTTCACCAAGCAGTCGTGGCCTACATGGCCGGCGGCCGTCAAGGTAGCAAGCAGCAAAAGACCCGTTCCGACGTTCGTGGTGGCGGTAAGCGCCCATGGCGTCAGAAAGGTACTGGCCGTGCTCGTGCCGGTACTATCCGTAGCCCAATCTGGCGTGGCGGCGGTACCACTTTCGCAGCTCGTCCACAGGATCACTCCCAGAAGCTGAACAAGAAGATGTATCGCGCAGCAATGCGTTCCATCCTTGCTGAGCTGGTGCGTACTGATCGTCTGGTCGTGGTTCAGGATTTCGCTGTTGAAACTCCGAAAACCAAAGATCTGCTGGGCAAGCTGAACAACATGAGCCTGACCGATGTTCTCATCGTGTCGGACGCTGTTGATCAGAACCTGTACCTGGCTGCTCGTAACCTGCCACACGTAGATGTACGTGACGTGCAAGGTTCCGATCCAGTTAGTCTGATCGCATACGACAAGGTGTTGATCACCGTGTCGGCCGTGAAGAAATTCGAGGAGCTGCTGGGATGAACCAGGAACGCGTATTTAAAGTTCTGCTTGGCCCGCACGTTTCCGAGAAGGCTACGGTTCTGGCAGACAAGAAAGGCCAGTTCGTTTTCAAGGTTGCTACTGATGCAACCAAGCTGGAAATCAAGAAGGCCGTCGAAAGCCTGTTCAGCGTGAAAGTAGAGCGCGTCACTACCCTGAACGTTCTGGGTAAGAGCAAGCGCACTGCTCGCGGTCTGGGCAAGCGTAATGACTGGAAGAAGGCAGTTATCTCCCTTCAGCCAGGCCAAGATCTCGATTTCAGCAGCAGTGCTGAGTAAGGAAGGGGTGCATCATGGCAATCGTTAAATGCAAACCGACTTCCCCTGGCCGCCGTTTTGTGGTCAAGGTGGTCAACCAGGAGCTGCATAAAGGCGCTCCTCACGCACCGCTGCTCGAGAAAAAATCGAAGACTGGTGGTCGTAACAACAATGGCCGTATTACCACTCGTCACATCGGTGGTGGTCATAAGCAGCATTACCGTATGGTCGATTTCCGTCGCAACGACAAAGATGGCATCGTCGCCACTGTCGAGCGTATCGAATACGATCCAAACCGTACTGCTCACATCGCACTGCTCTGCTACGCAGACGGCGAGCGTCGCTACATCATCGCCCCTAAAGGCGTGAGTGCTGGCGACCAACTGATCGCAGGCGCTCTGGCTCCAATCAAGCCAGGCAACGCTCTGCAACTGCGCAACATTCCAGTCGGTTCTACCGTACACGGCATCGAACTGAAGCCAGGTAAAGGCGCGCAGATCGCTCGTTCCGCTGGTGCTTCGGCTCAGCTGATCGCTCGTGAAGGCGTGTACGTTACCCTGCGTCTGCGTTCCGGTGAAATGCGTAAAGTCCTGGCTGAATGCCGTGCGACCCTGGGCGAAGTCTCGAACTCCGAGCACAGCCTGCGTTCGCTGGGTAAAGCTGGTGCCAAACGCTGGCGTGGCGTTCGCCCAACCGTTCGTGGTGTTGCCATGAACCCGGTTGACCACCCACATGGTGGTGGTGAAGGTCGTACCTCTGGTGGTCGTCATCCGGTATCGCCATGGGGCTTCCCGACTAAGGGCGCGAAGACTCGTGGTAATAAGCGTACCGACAAAATGATCGTCCGTCGTCGCAAGTAAATAGAGGGATACGACAGTGCCACGTTCTCTGAAAAAAGGTCCTTTTATTGATCTTCACCTACTGAAGAAGATCGAAGTGGCGGCGGAAAAGAACGATCGCAAACCAATTAAGACTTGGTCGCGTCGTTCGATGATCCTGCCACAAATGGTCGGTCTGACCATCGCAGTACACAACGGCCGTCAGCACGTCCCAGTTCTCGTGAACGAAGACATGGTTGGCCATAAACTGGGCGAGTTCGCCGGTACCCGCACTTATCGTGGGCACGTGGCTGACAAGAAAGCCAAGCGTTAAGGGGTAAGGAAATGGAAGTAGCCGCTAAGTTGTCGGGCGCTCGAATCTCCGCCCAGAAAGCCCGCTTGGTCGCCGACCAGATCCGCGGGAAGAAGGTGGGCGAAGCGCTCAACCTGTTGGCTTTCAGCAGTAAGAAAGCCGCCGAGATCATGAAGAAAGTGCTGGAGTCGGCCGTAGCCAACGCCGAGCATAACGAAGGCGCAGACGTTGATGACCTGAAGGTCAGCACCGTTTTCGTCAACGAAGGGCGTTCGCTGAAGCGCATCATGCCACGTGCCAAAGGCCGTGCTGATCGCATCGTCAAGCGGTCTTGCCATATCACTGTCAAGGTTGCTGACAAGTAACGGAGTCGAAGAGATGGGTCAGAAAGTACATCCCATTGGCATTCGCCTGGGAATCGTCAAGGAGCACACCTCCGTCTGGTACGCAGACGGTCGGACTTATGCGGACTACTTGTTCGCAGATCTGAAAGTGCGTGAGTATCTCCAAGACAAACTAAAAAGCGCGTCCGTAAGCCGTATCGATATCCATCGTCCGGCCCAAACTGCACGCATCACCATCCACACCGCTCGTCCAGGTATCGTTATCGGGAAGAAAGGTGAAGATGTTGAGAAACTGCGTCAGGACCTGACCAAGCAAATGGGTGTGCCTGTGCACATCAATATCGAAGAGATCCGCAAGCCGGAGCTCGACGGTATGCTGGTTGCGCAGAGCGTAGCTCAGCAGCTGGAGCGTCGTGTAATGTTCCGTCGCGCTATGAAGCGCGCAGTACAGAACGCCATGCGCATTGGTGCCAAAGGCATCAAAATCCAAGTGAGCGGTCGTCTCGGCGGTGCTGAAATCGCACGTACTGAATGGTATCGCGAAGGTCGTGTGCCACTGCACACCCTGCGTGCCGACATCGACTATGCCAACTACGAAGCTCACACCACCTACGGTGTGATCGGTGTAAAGGTTTGGATCTTCAAAGGCGAAGTAATTGGTGGTCGCCAAGAAGAGCTGAAACCACAAGCACCAGCGCCTCGTAAAAAAGCTGCTAAGTAAGGGGTACGCCAAATGTTGCAACCAAAGCGTACGAAGTTCCGCAAGCAGATGACCGGCCACAACCGTGGTCTGGCACTGCGCGGTAGCAAAGTCAGCTTCGGCGAGTTCGCGCTGAAGTCTGTTGCTCGTGGTCGTCTCACCGCTCGTCAGATCGAGTCAGCGCGTCGTGCTCTGACCCGTCACGTAAAACGTGGTGGCAAGATCTGGATCCGTGTATTCCCGGACAAGCCGATCTCCAAGAAACCTCTCGAGGTTCGTATGGGTAAAGGTAAGGGTAACGTGGAGTACTGGGTTGCCCAGATTCAGCCAGGCAAAGTCCTGTATGAAATCGAGGGTGTTTCTGAAGAGCTGGCGCGTGAGGCTTTCGCCCTGGCTGCTGCAAAGCTGCCGCTCGCCACCTCCTTTGTTAAACGGACGGTGATGTGATGAAAGCGAATGAACTTCGTGAAAAATCCGCACAGCAGTTGAACGAGCAACTGCTCGGCTTGCTGCGCGACCAGTTCAATCTGCGTATGCAGAAAGCAACTGGCCAGTTGGGGCAGTCTCATCTGCTCTCGCAAGTTAAGCGTGACATCGCTCGCGTGAAGACTGTGCTCAACCAGCAGGCAGGTAAGTGATCATGGCTGAAGCCGAAAAAACTGTCCGTACGCTGACTGGCCGTGTTGTCAGCGACAAGATGGACAAAACCATCACCGTTCTGATCGAGCGTCGCGTTAAGCACCCGATCTACGGTAAATACGTTAAGCGTTCGACTAAGCTGCACGCGCACGACGAAACCAATCAGTGCCACATCGGCGACAAAGTCACTATTCGTGAAACTCGTCCGATGGCCAAGACCAAGTCTTGGGCGCTGGTTGATGTTCTCGAACGCGCTGTGGAAGTCTAAGGGCTAGGGGTCGGAGAAATTATATGATTCAGACTCAATCCATGCTCGATGTGGCCGATAACAGCGGCGCTCGCCGCGTTATGTGCATCAAGGTGCTGGGTGGCTCCCATCGTCGTTACGCTGGTATCGGTGACATCATCAAAGTTACCGTCAAGGAAGCAATTCCTCGCGGTAAAGTGAAAAAAGGCCAAGTGATGACTGCTGTTGTAGTCCGCACTCGTCACGGCGTACGTCGTGCTGATGGCTCCATTATCCGCTTTGATGGCAACGCTGCTGTTCTTCTGAACAACAAGCAAGAGCCGATCGGCACCCGTATCTTTGGGCCAGTGACCCGTGAACTTCGTACTGAGAAGTTCATGAAGATCGTCTCGCTCGCCCCAGAAGTGCTGTAAGGAGATCCGACATGCAAAAGATTCGTCGTGACGACGAGATCATCGTGATCGCCGGCAAAGACAAAGGTAAGCGCGGTAAGGTGCTGAAGGTTCTTGCTGACAACCGTCTGGTTGTTGGTGGTCTGAACCTGGTCAAGCGTCATACCAAGCCTAACCCGATGTCGGGCGTACAGGGCGGTATCGTCGAGAAAGAAGCGCCACTGCACGCTTCCAACGTCGCCATCTTCAACGGCGAAACCAACAAGGCTGACCGCGTTGGTTTCAAAGTAGAAGACGGTAAGAAAATTCGTGTCTTCAAGTCGACCCAAAAAGCGGTTGATGCTTGAACACTGCTAGGTAGAAGACCATGGCACGACTAAAAGAGATTTACCGGAAGGAAATCGCTCCGAAACTTAAGGAAGAACTTAAGCTTTCGAACGTGATGGAAGTTCCGCGCGTTACCAAAATCACCCTGAACATGGGTCTGGGCGAAGCGATCGGCGACAAAAAAGTCATCGAGCACGCTGTTGCTGACCTGGAAAAGATCACCGGCCAAAAAGTCGTTGTGACCTACGCTCGTAAATCCATCGCTGGCTTTAAAGTCCGTGAAGGATGGCCGATCGGCGTCAAAGTGACTCTGCGCCGTGAGCGTATGTACGAGTTCCTGGATCGTCTGCTGTCGATCTCCCTGCCTCGGGTTCGCGACTTCCGCGGCCTGAATGCCAAGTCCTTCGATGGTCGTGGCAACTACAGCATGGGCGTGAAAGAGCAGATCATTTTCCCGGAAATCGACTACGACAAGATCGATGCTCTCCGCGGTCTGGACATTACCCTGACCACCACTGCCAAGAACGATGATGAAGGCCGCGCTCTGCTGCGTGCTTTCAAATTCCCGTTCCGCAACTGATTGGAGTAGGAAAATGGCCAAGAAGAGCATGAAAAACCGTGAGCTGAAGCGTCAGCTCACTGTTGCCAAGTACGCCACCAAGCGTGCAGCGCTGAAAGCTATCATCGTTGATCTGAACGCAAGTCCAGAAGCGCGTTGGGAAGCTACCGTAGCTCTGCAGAAGCAACCACGTGACGCAAGCGCTTCGCGCATGCGTAACCGTTGCCGCCTGACTGGTCGTCCGCACGGCGTTTACCGCAAGTTCGGCCTGGGCCGTAACAAACTGCGTGAAGCGGCAATGCGTGGTGACGTTCCAGGTCTGGTTAAAGCCAGCTGGTAATCGCAGTCAAAGCCTTGATGGTCGGGTTCGCAAGAACCTGACCATCGGTGGCCTTGAATCTGAATCAAGCCCCTTTTGGGGCTTGATTCATTTCTGGGGTGTGTCTAGAATGACCGGCTCGCCTGAGCCCGTGTTTTTCATGCCCGGAGTTTCTCGGCGACATGTAGTAGCCGCAAGGCTAATTTTTCTGTATTAGGAGCGTCTAGCCCATGAGTATGCAGGACCCGTTAGCGGACATGCTAACTCGAATCCGTAATGCCCAGATGGCTGAAAAGTCTGTCGTAAGCATGCCGTCTTCCACGTTGAAGGTGGCTGTAGCAAAAGTCCTGAAGGACGAAGGTTACATCGCGGATTTTCAGATCACCACCGACGCTAAGCCGTCGCTGTCCATCTCGCTGAAATACTTCGAAGGCCGTCCGGTCATCGAGGAAGTGAAGCGCGTTAGTCGTCCAGGCCTGCGTCAGTACAAGTCCGTTGAAGATCTGCCGAAGGTTCGTGGCGGTCTTGGCGTGTCTATCGTCTCCACCAACAAAGGTGTGATGACGGATCGTGCTGCGCGCGCTGCCGGTGTCGGCGGCGAAGTTCTTTGCACTGTGTTCTAAGGGGGGATAAGCATGTCTCGCGTCGCTAAGAACCCCGTTAAGCTGCCAGCCGGTGTCGAAGTAAAATTCGCAGGCCAACAGCTTTCGGTGAAGGGTGCCAAGGGTACTCTTGAACTGAACATCCATTCGTCCGTTGAGATCGTTGAAGAAGCCGGTGAGCTGCGTTTCGCTGCTCGCAATGGCGATCAACAGACTCGCGCAATGGCCGGTACCACGCGTGCGTTGGTAAACAACATGGTCCAAGGCGTAAGCCAAGGCTTCGAGCGCAAGCTCCAGCTGGTCGGTGTTGGTTACAAAGCGCAAGCAAAAGGTCAGGTGCTGAACCTGGCTCTTGGCTTCTCGCACCCAGTGGATTACGAACTGCCGCAAGGCATCACCGCTGAGACTCCTAGCCAGACCGATATCCTGATCAAGGGCATCGATAAACAGCTGGTAGGTCAAGTGGCCGCTGAGATCCGCGACTTCCGTCCACCAGAGCCGTACAAAGGCAAAGGTGTGCGCTACGCGGACGAAGTCGTCCGTCGTAAAGAAGCCAAGAAGAAGTAGGGCATAGCAAATGACCGACAAAAAAGTTACTCGACTGCGTCGCGCTCGCAAAGCACGCCTGAAAATGCACGAACTCGAAGTCGTGCGTCTCTGCGTGTTCCGCTCGTCGCAGCACATCTACGCCCAGGTCATCTCGGCCGACGGCAACAAAGTCCTGGCAAGCGCCTCGACTTTGGATAAAGAACTGCGTGATGGCGCCACTGGCAACATCGACGCGGCCACAAAGGTTGGCCAGCTGGTCGCTACGCGTGCTAAGGCCGCTGGCGTCTCGCAAGTGGCTTTCGACCGCTCTGGCTTCAAGTACCATGGCCGCGTTAAAGCGCTGGCTGATGCTGCTCGTGAAGCTGGGCTGGAGTTCTAAGTTATGTCAAATAACGACCAAAAGCGCGACGAAGGCTACATTGAGAAGCTGGTTCAAGTTAACCGCGTAGCCAAAACCGTTAAAGGCGGCCGTATCTTCACTTTCACCGCGTTGACCGTGGTTGGTGATGGTAAAGGGCGTGTTGGCTTCGGCCGTGGCAAGTCGCGTGAAGTGCCTGCTGCGATCCAGAAGGCAATGGAAGCTGCTCGCCGCAACATGATTCAAGTTGACCTGAACGGCACTACCCTGCAGTACGCAATGAAGTCCGCTCACGGCGCTTCGAAGGTGTACATGCAGCCTGCTTCTGAAGGTACCGGTATCATCGCTGGCGGCGCTATGCGTGCTGTCCTCGAAGTTGCTGGCGTTCAGAACGTTCTGGCCAAGTGCTACGGCTCGACTAACCCGGTAAACGTGGTTCACGCCACTTTCAAAGGTCTGAAAGCCATGCAATCTCCTGAGTCCATCGCTGCCAAGCGTGGTCTGACTGTCAAGGAGATCTTCTGATCATGGCTACCGTTAAAGTTACGCTGATCAAAAGCATGACCGGCCGCATCCCTAACCACAAACTGTGCGTTAAGGGTCTGGGTCTGCGTCGCATCGGTCACACTGTAGAAGTCCAGGATACTCCCGAGAATCGCGGGATGATCAACAAGGCTTACTACATGCTGCGTGTCGAGGGTTAATCGATGAAACTCAATGATCTGAGTCCAGCGCCGGGTTCCCGTCGCGAAAAGCATCGTCCGGGCCGTGGTATCGGTAGCGGTTTGGGTAAGACTGGTGGCCGTGGCCACAAAGGTCAAACCTCCCGCTCCGGTGGCACTATTGCTCCAGGCTTTGAAGGCGGTCAACAGCCGCTGCATCGTCGCCTGCCGAAGTTCGGTTTCGTTTCCCTGAAAGCCATGGACCGCGCAGAAGTGCGTCTGTCCGAGCTGGCCAAAGTGGAAGGCGACATCGTCACCGTGCAGTCCCTGAAAGATGCCAACGTGATCAACGTCAACGTACAGCGTGTGAAAATCATGCTGTCCGGTGAAGTGACTCGCGCTGTCACTATCGGCAAGGGAATCGGCGCCACCAAAGGTGCGCGTGCGGCTATCGAAGCAGCTGGCGGCAAGTTCGAGGAATAAATGGCTAAGCAAGGTGCTCTCTCTGCGCTCGGCAAAGGCGGTATGTCTGAACTCTGGGCTCGTCTGCGTTTTCTGTTCCTGGCGATTATCGTCTACCGAATAGGCGCACACATCCCGGTTCCAGGTATCAACCCGGACCGACTCGCAGACCTGTTTCGACAGAATGAGGGGACCATTCTTAGCTTGTTCAACATGTTCTCCGGCGGCGCGCTGGAACGGATGAGCATCTTTGCACTGGGGATCATGCCGTACATTTCGGCATCGATCATCATGCAACTGATGACCGCCGTCAGCCCGCAGCTGGAGCAGTTGAAGAAGGAAGGTGAAGCTGGCCGTCGCAAGATCAGCCAGTACACCCGCTACGGCACCGTCGTCCTCGCTCTCGTTCAGGCTATTGGCATGTCCATTGGTCTGGCGGGGCAGGGCGTTGCGTTCACTGGTGACTTTGGCTTCCATTTCGTCGCGGTATCCACTTTTGTGGCTGGTGCGATGTTCATGATGTGGCTGGGTGAGCAGATTACTGAGCGTGGTGTAGGCAACGGTATCTCGATGTTGATTTTTTCGGGTATCGTCGCCGGTCTTCCGAGAGCAATCGGGCAGTCTTTCGAGTCTGCGCGTCAGGGTGATATCAATATCTTCGCCTTGGTTGCCATCGGTTTGCTGGCAGTAGCGATTATCGGTTTCGTGGTGTTCATTGAGCGTGGCCAGCGTCGTATCGCTGTTCACTACGCCAAGCGTCAGCAGGGCCGCAAGGTTTTTGCTGCGCAGACAAGCCACTTGCCGCTGAAGGTGAACATGGCCGGTGTTATTCCGGCTATTTTCGCGAGCAGCATTTTGCTGTTCCCGGCTTCGTTGGGTGCCTGGTTTGGTCAGTCTGAAGGTATGGGCTGGTTGCAGGACATCTCGCAGTCGATCGCTCCTGGTCAGCCGTTGAATATTCTGCTGTTTAGTGCAGGGATTATTTTCTTCTGCTTCTTCTATACGGCGTTGATGTTCAATCCGAAAGACGTAGCGGAAAACCTGAAGAAGTCCGGTGCCTTTATTCCGGGCATCCGTCCAGGTGAGCAGTCTGCACGCTATATTGATGGCGTTCTGACTCGCTTGACCATGTTCGGTGCTCTTTACATGACGGCCGTGTGCCTGTTGCCCCAATTCCTGGTGGTTGCAGCAAACGTTCCGTTCTACCTTGGCGGGACCTCGTTGCTGATCGTGGTCGTGGTTGTGATGGACTTCATGTCCCAAGTACAATCGCACCTCGTTTCGCACCAGTACGAATCCCTGATGAAGAAAGCCAACCTGAAGGGTTACGGCAGCGGCATGTTGCGCTGAGTACCCATAAGGTTCGAGGAGTTGGTGATGAAAGTTCGTGCATCGGTGAAAAAGCTGTGCCGTAACTGCAAGATTATTCGCCGCGAAGGTGTTGTTCGAGTAATTTGCAGCGCGGAACCGCGTCACAAACAGCGCCAAGGCTGAGTGTGATTGTGCTTCAAGCCCGGCAGCTAGTGCGCTGCCGGGTTGATTATTTGTTATTACAGCGATATTATCTCGCGCCCTATTTCTTGGCTTCCGGGGCGTAGGTAGCTGTCAATTGGAGTCCCACTGAATGGCCCGTATTGCAGGCGTTAACATTCCAGATAACAAGCATACTGTTATCTCGCTGACCTACATCTATGGTGTCGGTCGCACTACTGCGCAGAAAATCTGTGCAGACACTGGGGTAAACCCAGCAGCAAAGATCAAAGATCTGAGCGACGAGCAAATTGAACAGCTGCGTGGCGAAGTGGCGAAGTTCACCACTGAAGGTGACCTGCGTCGCGAAATCAACATGAAAATCAAGCGCTTGATGGACCTCGGTTGCTATCGCGGTCTGCGTCATCGTCGCGGTCTTCCAGTACGCGGTCAGCGTACCAAGACCAACGCGCGTACCCGTAAAGGTCCGCGTAAGCCGATCCGCAAGTAATCGCCCCAGCGAATCGACAGGAATTTAATCATGGCAAAACCTGCTGCTCGTCCTCGTAAAAAAGTTAAAAAGACAGTGGTTGATGGCATCGCCCACATCCATGCTTCTTTTAACAACACCATCGTGACCATTACCGACCGTCAAGGTAACGCTCTTTCCTGGGCTACCTCCGGTGGTTCGGGTTTCCGCGGTTCCCGCAAGTCCACCCCGTTCGCTGCTCAAGTAGCTGCTGAGCGTGCTGGTCAAGCTGCGCTGGAATACGGCCTGAAAAACCTCGACGTTAACGTCAAGGGTCCAGGTCCAGGTCGTGAATCCGCAGTCCGCGCTTTGAACGGCTGTGGCTACAAGATCGCCAGCATCACCGACGTGACGCCAATCCCGCACAACGGGTGCCGTCCGCCGAAGAAGCGCCGCGTGTAATCCAGGAGATTGTAAAGAATGGCTCGTTACATTGGTCCAAAATGCAAACTCGCTCGTCGCGAAGGCACCGATCTCTTCCTGAAGAGCGGCGTGCGCGCGATCGAATCGAAGTGCAACATTGAAGCAGCACCTGGTATCCACGGCCAACGCCGCGGTCGCCAGTCCGACTACGGCACCCAACTGCGTGAAAAGCAGAAGGTCCGTCGTATCTACGGCGTTCTCGAGCGTCAGTTCAGCGGCTACTACAAAGAAGCTGCTGGCAAGAAAGGTGCAACCGGTGAAAACCTGCTGCAACTGCTCGAATGCCGTCTGGACAACGTTGTATACCGTATGGGCTTTGGTTCGACTCGTGCCGAATCCCGTCAGCTGGTATCGCACAAGTCGATCAGCGTTAACGGTCAGACCGTAAACGTTCCGTCGTATCAGGTTCGTGCTGGTGACGTGGTCGCAGTTCGCGAGAAAGCAAAAAACCAACTTCGCATTGTCCAAGCTCTCGATCTGTGTGCCCAACGTGGCCGCGTAGAATGGGTAGAAGTAGACACTGAGAAGAAGTCGGGCGTTTTCAAGAACGTTCCTGCTCGCAGTGATCTGTCCGCCGACATCAACGAAAGCCTGATTGTCGAGCTCTACTCCAAGTAAGGGCTAGAAAATAGGTGCATCCATGCAGATTTCGGTAAATGAGTTCCTGACACCCCGCCACATTGATGTGCAGGTTGTCAGTCCAACCCGCGCCAAGATCACTCTCGAGCCTCTCGAGCGTGGTTTTGGCCACACCCTGGGCAACGCGCTGCGCCGCATCCTGTTGTCCTCAATGCCCGGCTGCGCAGTAGTCGAGGCCGAGATTGACGGTGTGCTCCACGAGTACAGCGCCATCGAAGGTGTACAGGAAGACGTAATTGAAATCCTGTTGAACCTTAAAGGTCTGGCCATCAAGCTGCACGGTCGTGACGAAGTTACGCTGACCTTGTCGAAGAAGGGTTCGGGGGTGGTTACCGCTGCCGATATTCAGCTGGATCATGATGTCGAGATCGTTAACCCCGATCACGTAATCGCTAACCTGGCGTCTAACGGCGCCCTGAACATGAAGCTCACCGTAGCTCGTGGTCGTGGTTATGAACCAGCCGACTCGCGTCAGAGCGATGAAGACGAAAGCCGCAGCATTGGTCGCTTGCAGCTCGACTCTTCGTTCAGCCCGGTTCGCCGTATCGCATACGTGGTGGAAAACGCCCGTGTCGAGCAGCGTACCAACCTGGACAAGCTGGTTATTGATCTGGAAACCAACGGTACTCTGGATCCTGAAGAGGCTATCCGCCGCGCTGCAACCATCCTGCAACAGCAGTTGGCTGCGTTCGTCGACCTCAAAGGTGACAGTGAGCCAGTGGTTGTCGAGCAGGAAGACGAGATCGATCCGATCCTGCTTCGCCCGGTTGACGATCTGGAACTGACTGTACGTTCGGCTAACTGCCTTAAGGCGGAAAACATCTACTACATCGGCGACCTGATTCAGCGTACCGAAGTAGAGCTGTTGAAGACTCCGAACCTGGGCAAGAAATCCTTGACTGAAATCAAGGACGTTCTGGCCTCCCGCGGTCTGTCCCTCGGCATGCGCCTCGACAACTGGCCGCCTGCAAGTCTTAAGAAGGACGACAAGGCGACTGCCTGATCGTCGTAATCACCGAACGTAGTGTTTGGTAAGGAATGAACCATGCGTCATCGTAAAAGTGGGCGTCACCTGAGCCGCACCAGCTCGCACCGCAAGGCCATGTTCCAGAACATGGCGGTGTCGTTGTTCGAGCACGAGCTGATCAAGACTACTCTGCCAAAAGCCAAAGAACTGCGCCGCGTTGCCGAGCCGCTGATCACTCTGGCCAAGACAGACAGCCTGGCTAACCGCCGTCTGGCTTTCGACCGTACTCGTTCGAAAGCTATCGTTGGTAAGCTCTTCAACGACCTGGGCAAGCGTTACGCTACCCGTGAGGGTGGCTACCTGCGCATCCTCAAGTGCGGCTTCCGCGCTGGCGACAACGCGCCTATGGCGTACGTCGAGTTGGTTGATCGTGCTACTGCTGGCGAAGCTGTATCCGCCGAGTAAGACGTCAGTCTGAAACGAAAAACCGGGCCTAGTGCCCGGTTTTTTGTGCCCGCAAGAAATGCGCTGTTCGTACAAGCTTCTGACATTGTTGTGTTGCCACTATGTGCAGGGAAACATAATTAGTAATTATCTATCGATGACTGCAAGTTAATGAATTTGTAGGTGTCTCATCGATGATCAATACTTCCCAGCAAGCCGATTAGCCGGCAGTTTCAAGACTGACAGAGGAAGAAGACCGTATGAGCCAGATCAAAACGCTTACGACCGCCAGTGGCGCACCTGTCGCCGATAACCAGAATTCTCGCTCCGCCGGCCCCCGTGGCCCGCTGCTGCTCGACGATTTTCATCTGATCGAGAAGCTTGCCCATTTCAACCGTGAAAACATTCCTGAGCGCCGCGTGCACGCCAAGGGCTCGGGTGCTTACGGTACGTTCACCGTGACCCGTGATATCACCGAATACACCAGCGCCAAACTGTTTGAGGCCGTGGGCAAGCAAACGCCAACGTTCTTGCGCTTCTCCACTGTAGGCGGCGAACGTGGCTCGGCTGACACTGAACGTGATCCACGTGGGTTCGCCCTCAAGTTCTACACCGAAGAGGGCAACTGGGACATCGTTGGCAACAACACCCCTGTTTTCTTCATTCGTGATCCACTGAAGTTTCCCGACTTTATCCACACGCAGAAACGTCTGCCGCAGAGCAACCTGAAAAGCGCCCAGATGATGTGGGACTTCTGGTCGCATTCGCCGGAAGCACTGCATCAAGTGACCATTCTGTTCTCGGATCGTGGCATTCCCGACGGCTATCGCCATATGCACGGCTTCGGCAGCCACACCTACAGCCTGATCAATGCCAAAGGTGAGCGTCACTGGGTGAAGTGGCACTACAAAACCAAGCAGGGCGTCAAGAACCTGGCACCAGCCGATGCTGCGCGCCTGGCGGGTACCGATCCGGATTACGCTCAGCGTGATCTGTTCGAAGCCATCGAGCGTGGCGATTTCCCGAAATGGCGCGTATGCATTCAGATCATGACCGAGGCTCAGGCTGCAGCGCACTACGAGAACCCGTTCGACGTGACCAAGACCTGGTCGCAAAAGGAGTTTCCGCTGATCGAAGTCGGCGAACTGGAGCTGAACCGCAACCCGCTGAACTACTTTGCCGAGGTCGAGCAAGCCGCATTCGGTCCGAGCAACATGGTGCCAGGTGTCGGTCTGTCGCCGGATCGCATGCTGCAAGGCCGCGTGTTCGCCTACGCCGATGCACATCGCTATCGGGTGGGCACAAACCACCAACAATTACCGGTGAATGCGCCGCGCAGCCCGGTGAATACGTACCAGCGCGACGGCTCGATGGCCTTCGGCAGCAATGGTGGTGCAGCACCTAACTACGAACCGAACAGCTACATTGAATCACCGAAGCAAGCTCCGCACTACGCCGAGCCTGCACTGGCATTGAGCGGTGCTGCTGACCGTTACGATCATCGCGAAGACACCGATTACTACAGCCACGCCGGTGCGCTGTTCCGTCTGATGAGCGACGAGCAGAAAGCCTTGCTGGTCAGCAATATCGCAGGCGCCATGAGCGGTGTTTCACCTGATGTGGTTGATCGTCAGTTGCAGCATTTCTATAAGGCCGATCCGGCGTATGGAGAAGCAATCGCAAAGCTGCTCGACGTACAGCTTAACGAAGTCTAAACGAGAAGCAGAACCGCCCTCATTGGGGCGGTTTTTGCGTTATTTAGGCTGGTTTTCTCAGAATATCTTCGCTTTTATTGCGCGAAACGGGGTGACCTTCCGGTCAGCTTGGTTCAAACTACAGACTTTCAAGCAGGGAGATGTAGGGCGATGCAAGGCCACCCAGACGTAATCGATTACCTCAACACGTTGCTGACCGGCGAACTGGCCGCGCGTGACCAATATTTTGTTCACTCGCGGATGTATGAGGACTGGGGTTTCACCAAGCTCTACGAACGAATCAACCACGAGATGGAAGAAGAGGCCGGTCACGCCGACGCACTGATGCGCCGGATCCTGATGCTCGAAGGCACACCGCGCATGCGCCCGGACGATCTCGACGTCGGCACCACCGTCCCGGAGATGCTCGAAGCAGATCTGCGTCTCGAGTACAAAGTCCGCGCCGCTCTGTGCAAAGGCATTGAGTTGTGCGAGCAGCACAAGGATTATGTCAGTCGCGAAATCCTGCGTGTTCAGCTCAACGACACTGAAGAAGATCACACCTACTGGCTGGAAAAGCAGTTGGGCCTGATCAAGCTCATCGGTCTCGAGAATTACCTGCAATCTCACACCTGATTGCCAGATACAAAAAAGCCCCTGTCACGGTTGAAGTGACAGGGGCTTTTTCATGCCCGGAGATCAAGCCCGATCGCGAATCAGCAATGGCTTGAGGTAATGACCAGTGTGAGATTGCTTCATCTCGGCCACTTCCTCCGGCGTACCGGTGGCGATGATCTGACCACCCTTGGAGCCGCCCTCCGGCCCCAGATCCACCAGCCAGTCGGCGGTCTTGATCACGTCAAGGTTGTGCTCGATCACCACCACGGTATTGCCGTGGTCGCGCAAGCGATGCAGCACGTCGAGCAATTGCTGGATATCCGCAAAGTGCAGGCCGGTGGTCGGCTCATCGAGGATATACAGAGTTTTGCCGGTGTCGCGCTTGGACAGCTCGCGTGACAGCTTGACCCGCTGCGCTTCACCACCGGACAGCGTGGTTGCCGACTGCCCGAGCTTGATGTACGACAGGCCCACATCCATCAACGTCTGCAGCTTGCGCGCCAGCGCCGGTACCGCGTCGAAGAACTCCCGGGCTTCCTCGATGGTCATCTCGAGGGTTTCGTGGATGCTCTTGCCCTTGTATTTGATCTCAAGGGTTTCGCGGTTGTAGCGCTTGCTCTTGCACACATCGCACGGCACGTAAATGTCCGGCAGGAAGTGCATTTCCACTTTGATCAGGCCGTCGCCCTGGCACGCCTCGCAGCGACCGCCCTTGACGTTGAACGAGAAGCGCCCCGGGCCGTAACCTCGGGAGCGTGACTCGGGCACGCCGGCGAACAGTTCGCGGATCGGCGTGAACAGCCCGGTGTAGGTCGCCGGGTTGGAACGCGGCGTGCGGCCGATCGGGCTTTGGTCGATATCGACGACTTTGTCGAGATGTTCCAGGCCCTTGATGCTGTCATGTGCGGCCGCTTCCAGCGTGGTCGCACCATTGAGTGCAGTAGCGCTCAATGGGAACAGCGTGTTGTTGATCAGCGTCGACTTGCCGGAGCCGGAAACGCCGGTCACGCAGGTCAGCAGACCGATCGGGATTTCCAGATCGACGTTGCGCAGGTTGTTGCCGCGCGCGCCCTTGAGCGACAGCGTCAGCTTCTTGTTACGCGGCGTGCGTTTGGCCGGCACTTCGATCTTCACCCGCCCCGACAGGTATTTACCGGTCAGGGAATCCGGGTGCGCCATGACTTCGGCCGGCGTGCCTTCAGCCACGATCTGCCCGCCGTGCACCCCGGCGCCCGGCCCGATATCCACCACATAGTCGGCCAGACGAATCGCGTCTTCGTCGTGCTCGACCACGATCACCGTGTTGCCGATGTCGCGCAGGTGCTTGAGGGTGCCGAGCAACCGGTCGTTATCGCGCTGATGCAGGCCGATGGACGGCTCGTCGAGGATGTACAGCACCCCGACCAGACCTGCGCCGATCTGGCTGGCCAGACGAATGCGCTGCGCCTCGCCGCCGGACAGGGTGTCGGCGCTGCGATCCAGCGACAGATAGTCGAGGCCGACATTGACCAGAAATTGCAGGCGCTCGCGGATCTCCTTGAGGATCTTGTCGGCGATCTCGCCACGCCGACCTGTCATCTTCAACTCGCCGAAGTATTCGCAGGCATCGCCAATCGGCAGGTTGGTCACTGCCGGCAGGGTTTTCTCGCCAACCCACACGTGCCGCGCTTCACGGCGCAGACGAGTGCCGCGGCAATCCGGGCAAGCCTGGGTGCTGAGAAACTTGGCCAGCTCTTCGCGCACGCTGGCCGATTCGGTTTCGCGGTAGCGACGCTCAAGGTTCGGCACGATACCTTCGAACGGGTGCGAACGTTTGACGATGTCGCCGCGGTCATTGAGGTACTTGAAGTCGACATTCTGCGAGCCGCTGCCGTGCAGGATCTGTTTCTGCTGTTCGGCGGTCAGCTCGTTGAACGGCTTCTCAAGACTGAACTTGTAGTGCGAGGCCAGTGAGCCGAGCATCTGGAAGTAATAGACGTTGCGCCGGTCCCAGCCGCGAATCGCGCCCTCGGCAAGAGTCAGTTCACCATTGACCAGACGCTTGATGTCGAAGAACTGCTTCACACCCAGACCATCACAAGTCGGGCAGGCACCGGCCGGGTTGTTGAAGGAGAACAGCTTCGGCTCAAGCTCGCTGATGGCATGGCCGCAGATCGGGCAGGCAAAGCGCGCGGAGAAGATCATCTCTTCACCTGGCTCATCGTCCATCGGCGCGACCAAGGCAATGCCGTCCGCCAGCTTCAGTGCGGTTTCGAACGATTCGGCCAGACGCTGCTGCAGGTCGGCGCGGACCTTGAAACGGTCGACGATCACATCGATCGAGTGCTTCTTCTGTTTATCCAGTTTCGGCAGTTCATCGAGTTCGCAAATGCGGCCGTTGACCCGGGCGCGGACGAAGCCTTGGGCACGCAGCTCTTCAAAAACCGAAAGGTGTTCACCTTTGCGTTCGCGAATAACCGGCGCCAGCAACATCAGCTTGCTGCCTTCCGGTTGTGCCAGCACCAGATCGACCATCTGGCTGACGGTCTGCGCCTCCAGTGGAATATCGTGATCCGGGCAGCGCGGCGTACCGACGCGTGCATACAGCAGACGGAGGTAGTCGTAGATTTCGGTGATGGTGCCGACCGTGGAACGCGGGTTGTGCGAGGTCGACTTCTGTTCGATGGAGATCGCCGGCGACAAACCTTCAATGGTGTCGACGTCGGGTTTTTCCATCATCGACAGGAACTGTCGGGCGTAGGCCGACAGGGATTCGACATAGCGGCGCTGACCTTCGGCGTACAGCGTGTCGAAGGCCAGGGACGACTTGCCGGATCCGGACAGGCCGGTGATGACGATCAGTTTGTCCCGTGGCAGGGTCAGGTCGATGTTCTTCAGGTTGTGGGTACGGGCCCCACGTATCAGGATCTTGTCCAAAGTGGCCTCGCTCGGCGGGCGTCGAAAACGTAGGAGTATACGGGCAAATACTGGATGGATGCACACTATCAAACGAAGGGTTTTTTACCTTGCATGAAGAGAGTTTCATCTATACGCGTCATAGCGTCGCGATATACCCCGTCTTTCGATGGGACTGGTAGAATCGCCGCCGGTTCACACGAGGTTTTTCCATGCACGATCCCCACAGCGAACGCATGAGTGGCAGCGAGACCCGCGCAGCGAGCGGTCTGGCCCTGGTGTTCGCCTTCCGTATGCTTGGCATGTTCATGGTGTTGCCGGTACTGGCGACCTACGGCATGGACCTGGCGGGAGCGACCCCGGCCCTGATCGGGCTGGCGATTGGCGCTTACGGCCTGACCCAGGCGATTTTCCAGATTCCGTTCGGGATCATTTCCGACCGTATCGGCCGGCGGCCGGTGATTTTCCTCGGGCTGGTGGTCTTCGCCCTTGGCAGTGTGCTGGCGGCTCAGGCCGATTCGATCTGGGGCGTGATTGCCGGACGCATCCTGCAGGGCGCCGGGGCGATTTCCGCTGCGGTCATGGCACTGCTTTCCGACCTGACCCGTGAACAACACCGTACCAAAGCCATGGCCATGATCGGCATGACCATCGGTCTGTCGTTCGCCGTGGCCATGGTGGTCGGGCCGTTGCTGACCCGCGCGTTCGGCCTGTCCGGACTGTTCCTCGCCACTGGCGGCATGGCCCTGTTCGGCATCGTCATCGTGATGTTCATGGTGCCGAAATCCACCGGGCCGCTGAGCCATCGAGAGTCTGGCGTGGCGCGTCAGGCCTTGATGCCGACGCTCAAACATCCGGATCTGCTGCGCCTGGACTTGAGCATTTTTGTGTTGCACGCGATGCTGATGTCGAGCTTCGTCGCCCTGCCGCTGGCGCTGGTGGAAAAGGCCGGGCTGCCCAAGGAGCAGCACTGGTGGGTTTATCTGACTGCGCTACTGATCTCTTTCTTCGCCATGATCCCGTTCATCATCTATGGCGAGAAGAAACGCAAAATGAAACGAATTTTGCTCGGCGCCGTCCTGACGCTGATGCTCACTGAGCTATTCTTCTGGCAGTTCGGTGACAGTTTGCGGGCTCTGGTGATCGGTACGGTGGTGTTCTTCACCGCGTTCAATCTGCTGGAAGCTTCGTTGCCGTCGCTGATCAGCAAGGTTTCACCGGCAGGCGGGAAGGGCACGGCCATGGGCGTGTATTCCACCAGCCAGTTCCTCGGTTCGGCGCTCGGCGGGATACTTGGCGGCTGGCTGTTTCAGCATGGCGGTCTGTCGGTTGTGTTCCTTGGATGTGCGGGTCTGGCTGCCATCTGGCTGGCCTTTGCTGTTACCATGCGCGAACCTCCCTACGTGACGAGCCTGCGCTTGCCGTTGTCGCCCGAGGCGATCCGCGAAGCGGGTCTGGTCGAGCGCCTCAAGGCCCTCGTAGGGGTAACAGATGCAGTGATAGTTGCTGATGAAGCGGCTGTTTACATCAAACTGGACAAAGAATTAGTGGATCGCGACACCCTCGAACGCCTGGTGAACAACCCGGCCGGGGCTGCTTGCGAAGCCTAGGAGAACGTTATGGCCCGTGGGGTTAACAAAGTCATATTGGTCGGCACTTGCGGCCAGGATCCCGAAGTTCGCTACCTGCCTAACGGTAACGCCGTGACCAACCTGAGTCTGGCAACCAGCGAACAGTGGACCGACAAGCAAACCGGTCAAAAGGTCGAGAAGACCGAATGGCACCGTGTTTCGATGTTCGGCAAGGTTGCGGAAATCGCCGGCGAGTACCTGCGTAAAGGTTCGCAGGTGTACATCGAAGGCAAGCTGCAGACCCGCGAGTGGGAAAAAGACGGTATCAAGCGTTACACCACAGAAATCGTGGTCGACATGCAAGGCACCATGCAACTGCTCGGCGGCCGTCCACAACAGGGCGACCAACAAGGCGGTGGCAACAACTACCAGCAGCAGGCGCCACGCCAACAGGCTCCGCGTCCGCAGCAGTCGGCTCCGCAACAGCGTCCAGCCCCGGCTCCACAGCAGGCTGCACCGCAACCGGCTCCGGATTTCGACAGCTTCGATGACGATATCCCGTTCTGATTCGCTGCTGCATCCACGCTGAATAAAAAAGGCCCGTCGTTCAACACGACGGGCCTTTTTTGTGGCGCAAGGTCCGCGATTACCACTGATCTCCTGTGGGAGCGGGTGTGTGTTTCAGTCGAGGATCAGGTGCGGCAGAAACCGGCTTGAATCCTTGGTGATCAGACTGTTGTCTTCGCGCACGCCGATCCCCGCCGCCTGATCACCAATCACCCACGAGCCGATCAGCGTGTAGCTGTCGTCGAACTTCGGCAATGGCGCAAATTCCTGCAGGATGAATGGCGCATCGGTGTAGGGCCCGTCCTCTTTGACGATCAGACCTTCCGCCGTTTGCAGTTCAATGTTGGCGCCTTCGCGGGAGAAGTACGGTTTGCGTACCCAGCCCTTGGGCACCGCACTGGCCGGATTCGTATCAAGGTGCGCCGCGAGCAGATTCGGATGCCCCTTGTGTAGCTCCCACAGCAAAGGCAGCGCGCCTTTGTTCGACAGGATCGACTTCCACGCCGGTTCGAAGAACTGCGTATCGCTTTCGGCGATTGCTGCACCGAATGGCTCGTGGAAAATAAATTCCCAGGCATGCAGCTTGAACAGGTGCGGGATCCAGCGATCCTCAAGGTCGACGAAGCGACCCTCGGCGGTCAGGCCGATGTCTTCGATGTCGATGTGCCGGGATTCGATGCCGACCTTTTCCGCGATCAGGCGCAGGTAGTCAGTCGTGCCTTTGTCCTCGACCGAGTCTTTCATCGACGCAAAGTAGAACGGCCGCTTGAGCTGCAACTCGGCAAACGCCTGGTGCAGCTTGGTATCGATGCTGTTGAACTGGTCGGCATGGCGCGGCAGCATCCCGCGCTCGATGCACTGCTCCAGCCAGCCCCACTGAAACGCCGCTGCCTCATAAAGGCTGGTCGGCGTGTCGTAGTTGAGTTCCAGCAGCTTTGCCGGGCCGTTGCCGCTGTAGGAAAAGTCCATACGCCCGTACAGATGCGGATGACCTTCCAGCCAGGACGTGCGGATCATGTCGTAGTACGGCGCCGGGATGCTCAGGCGATCCAGCAGCTCTTCGCTGTGCACCACGCGGTCGACCAGGTCCATGCACATCTCGTGCAGTTCGGTGGTCGGATCCTCCAGATCGTTTTCAATCTGCGCGAGCGTGAACTGGTAGTAGGCGCTTTCGTCCCAGTACGGCTCGTTGTCGATGGTGTGGAACAGAAAGCCGAGGCTTTCGGCCGTCTGTTTCCAGTCGGGGCGCTCGGCGCAGTGGATCTTCTTCATGGTCAGCTGCTCGAACTGCCCCAGCCGCCCCAACCGCTGCGCGCGGAAGACTGGCTGCCGAAGCCGCCGCGGGACGTCGACGAAGCGACGTTGACCGGTTTGCTCCGGGTGCTGTCGTAGCGGGTGTCGGTGCGGGTAGCCGGTGCCGATTCGATTTTGCGGTACTGCGCCGAGGTGTTGTAGGTCTGGCGCGTATCGCGATCGCGATAGACCGTGCGATTGGCGTTGTTGCTCATCGCATTGCCGATCAGCCAGCCCGTCAGCCAACCGTTGCCGCCGGACGAGTGCGAAGTGCTTTGTACGTTCTGGGCGGCGGCTTCACCGGCAGGCATCTGCGCATTGGCAAGCGCATTCAGGTCCTGTGGCGCCTCGTCGTTCTGCGGCACCTTGAAACCGCCGAGCTTCGGCACGAAGCGGCCATCGGAGTTTTTCTGGCACCAGTCGGCGGCAAAGTCTGCGTCGCACTTGGCCTTGTCATCGTAGGCCGGCGCAATACGTCGATGTTCGGTCAATGCCGCGACGTAGGCGTTGGAGCAGACGTCGGCGGCCACTTCGGCGCCGACGCACTCCTCGACAGATTGGAAGCGTTGCTGCTCCTGCGCGGCAACTTCGCCGGAAATCGCCAGCGCCACCGAAGCGGCGAGGGACAGTTGAACGTACTTGCTGCGTTTCATCGAAGGCTTCCTGCCGATCAGTTGGACGGGGTCATGCACGCGGCGTTAAGCATGCCGACGCTGATGGCTACTGCGGCCACATAGATACCCGAAGCGATTTCACCGTTGGCGATACGCTGCGACGTGCCCTTGAGCACCAGCCCCGTGGCGAGAAAGGCCAGCAGCTGCACCACCGCAGCAATCACCGCCCACAGCACGAAATCGAGAACGTTGACCGAAAACGCGATCACGTTGCTGGCCGGAATCGCGAAGCCGATGATCGCGCCCGCCAGAGCGATGGCGGCAGCGATGTTGCCGGAGCGAATCAGCTCGAACTCCTTGTGTGGCGTGATGCGGGTGTAGACGAACTGAAACAGCATGAACAGCAGCACGGCGCCGATCAGGTAGACGACGAAACCGACCAGTGCGGTCTTGTTCAGGGAAACGGCCAGCACTTCCAGCATGGAAAACTTCCTTTTTTAAATGGTGCTCAAATCAGTCGTGTACAGCGAAATGCCCAGCGAGGTACTCAGGCTGACGGTGCCTTCCTCGTCCTGTTCGACGGAGAACAGCAGCAGTTCGCGGCGATCGGTCAGGCCGGTCTCGCGCGCGTAAAGCATGGAGTGGTGTTCGATGGTGTAGCTCTCGTCCGGGTTGACCACATGTTCGGTCATCGGTACGAGTTCGGTCTGGCCTTGTTCGGTGCCCCATTCGCGGCTGTACTGGACGCCGTCGTGGGTATAGATCGGCAGGCCGATCGGGCTTGCGGGGCCGGCGAGGCGCTGCAGCTCGGCGTCACTGTTGACGGTCACGTAGCTGAGGTAGTTGAACAGGGTGACCGACTCGATCTGGTCGTCACCGGTGACGTGGATCTGCAGCCAGAAGTCTTCGTTATTGAGGTAGTAGCGATGCAGCTTGTTGGATTGGCCGAGGTCGATCCAGCCGGCGCTCCAGATTGCCTCTGCAGCCGGAACCTGCACCGAGGTGCTGCCATCGAGCAGCAAGGCCAGAGTCGAATCGAATCGCACGCCTTTGCCTTGTGCCATCCCGAGTGGGCCACTGGCAACGGTTGGCGTTGGCGCAGCGGTCTGCCAGTTGCTGGTGCCCAGCAAGTCTTTGAACCATCCCATGGGTACATTCCTTGAGGCGGGTGGAGGTGTTCGTCGTAAAAAACGCCGCCAGTGTACCGGGCCGGGCGACGAACGACACGCCGTAAACCATGTGGGAGCGGTTTGCTCGCGAAGGCGGTGTGTCAGGCAGCTAAGGTACCGACTGACACACCGCTTTCGCGAGCAAGACCGCTCCCACAGGTTTTGTGCAAACGCTTACTGCGCGGACTTCTGCTTCAGACGCTCGAGGATCGCATTGGCGCTGCCTTCGTTCGGCGTGATGCCGGCGTCGCGCAGTTTGCGTTCCAGGTCATTGCCGGTCGAAGCGTCAGCCAGTTCGTCCGCCGCGCTCAGCTCGGCAGCGCGTTGCTGCTGCTTGGCCTGCAGACGGTTCAGCGTGCCGACGGCGGTTTCCAGCTTGCCGTTGGCACCGCCGCTGGCGATGGACGCGCTGACCTGCGCCTTTTGCACACTTTCACGGGCCTTGGCCATGTCCACTTGCTGGCGCAGGCTCTTGATCCGCGACTCGGCCTTGCTGATGTCCTTGCGCATGTTTTCGGCGTAGGTGCCGAACTCGTCGCTCTGGGCTTTCTCGGCGGTCAGGTCGTTGGTCAGGGTCGAAATCGCTTCGGCCACTTCCATCGCCAGGTCTTCACGGCCGGCGTTCAGCGCGGAAACCGCCTTGGCCTCCAGGTCCTTGATCTTGGCGTCGTACTCGCTCACGCGATCAGCGGCCAGCTTGTGCTTGGCCATGATGGTGACCAGCTCACGGCGGGCATTCGACAGCGCGGTGTCGGCGTCGCGGATTTCCTGGTCGAGGATGCGCAGGGCCTGTTGGTCGACGATCGCTTCGCCGACTTCATTGGCGCCACCGCGCAGCGCGGTGAACAACTTGCTCCAGATGGACTGAGTCATTGGATATTCCCTGTTGATTACTTGAAGAAGTGTTCGAAGGCTTCGCTCGCGCGCTGCACGTTGTCGACCAGGGTTTTCACCTCGGTGACGACGTTTGTCAGGCTCGAGTCGGCGCTGAGGGCGCCAAACATGTTGTAAACGGTCTGACCATTGGGCATCGACTCGATGCCGATCGACGACAGCGGGAACATTTCCCGGCTGCGCAGCACGGCGTCGTTGAAGGCGCGCACGTCAGTGATCGAATCGATGTCCACCAGCACGGTGTCGACGATGATCTGCTGACCGGCCACGGCGATGTGAATCGGCAGACCGCCGAATTCGTTCATTTCCAGCTTGATGCTGGGTTCGGAGCTCTGGATCAGAGACAGCGTGATCTCCTGCGAAGCCACCTCGTCCAGTGCCTTGAGGGCGTTGAAGAGGCTATCGATGTTCCAGTTGTTGCCTGCGCTCATGTAATTCTCCGACATGAATGAGCCAGCCAGAATCGGTTGGCGTAGCTGTTGCTCCATCTGCTTGAGCAAGCTTCGGTTTTCCGGAAGTACCCAAGTTTCGTGTTTCACATAACCGGCGGCAGCCAGGCCCGCGCGCATCTGCTTCATGTAGAAGCTCGACGGCTTTTTCGCGGACGGTTTCGAGCGCTCTCCCTGTGGGCTCTCTGATGCAACGGTGGGGGAGCGACTTTTCATGGCAATGACTCCGTTATGAACATCTCACGCGTGAGCCACACTACAACCAATTCAAAATGCCATCAATGGCTCACGCGTGAGATTTTTTCGGCATGTCGACATCGCCGATGAGGTGGTGGTCGCAAGCGTTGTCCCGGGTGGGGAGTGTGTTTCTGATTAATCACTGATGTTTATTGTCTGGAAGGCGAGTTTGTTTCTCAATTCTCTCGCTGTGATTTTTTATTGTTTAAATATTGAAGATAATTCCTACATTGTTTTTGCATGTTTCCGTAAGAAGTAATAGCGGCCCTTCGTAAGAGCGTAGGAAGTTTGTTTTTTGTGAGTAATATTAAGAAACAAGGTCGGTTCGCAACCACTAAGAACTTATTCTAGTTTTGGGGTGTGCACACCTTCACTCCGGTGGAACACAGCTTGGACTACCGGCCCTTCAACTTTTGAGGAAATCATTATGACTTTCGAAAAAGCATCTTCCGCTGGCGATTCTCAGATCGGCTGATCTGATCAGTAAGAGCCGGGGCCTTCGCGGCCCTGGTTCTTTTACTAACTTGTTTTAATAGCGATCGAGGCTCGAATATGAAGCTTTGTCTTAAACCGACGATTATTCCGTTCAAACTTGATGGTCAGGTAGTTCTGCGTTTTAACGGTCAATACGCAAAAATCCCCGACCTACACGGTGCTGTCTGGGAGTTCATCAAGGCACTTGATGGCCGTACACCCTTTGAGGAGTTGATTACCCAAGTGGCAGACCGTTACCCCGCAGTGGATCAGGACGAAATCCGAAGCGTCGCGCAAGATCTGATCAAATACCGGCTGGTCGAGAGTCCGGATGCCTTTGAGACTACTTCTCTTTCGGATCATGATCGCATCAGATTTTCCCGCAACATCGACTTTTTCGGGTCGATAGCGGCTGTGGGCGAGAACAAGTTCACCCACCAGGAAAAACTGCGCACGGCCAGGGTCTGCGTACTGGGCTGCGGCGGTCTGGGCACCCATATCCTGTTCGACCTGGTAGCGCTGGGTGTCCACCATCTGACGATCCTCGATTTTGACACGATCGAGTTGAGCAATTTGAACCGGCAGATCCTTTACAAGGAAACCGACGTTGGCATGCCGAAGGTTGCAACGGCCAGGCGCAGGTTGCTTGAATTCAACAGTCACCTCGACATTACTGCTCACGAAACCCGCCTCCAGTCGGCGCAAGACGTCGCCGGCATCGTACGCGGCCACGATATTGTGATTTGTGTCGCTGATAAACCCGCGAACTACATGGCCGACTGGCTGAATGAGGCCTGTGTTGAACAGGGCGTACCCTTCATTTCAGGCGGGCTTGATGTACGGCGCTCGGTGTTTTATTCGGTGGTGCCTGGCTCCTCGGGCTGCGGCGCTTGCTGGCTGACGTCGGCGCGTAACAAGAGCAGCCTGGTGAACAGCGTTTCGACCATGGCCAAACAGCACGACATCACTTATGAGCATCCCGGCCCGGCTCTTGTGACTTTGGTGGCTGTCACCGCCGGGATGATGGTCAGCGAAACGGTCAAGATCATCACCGGCTGCCAACCGCCACAATTGACCAACAAGCTAAAGGAATTCACATTCGACGACCTGGACGTCAGCGTCGCCGAAGTCTGGCAACAGAATCCGGACTGCACGGTGTGTGGACATCTCGCGGACGCGCAACGGTCGGCGCAGGCGGAGACTGTCTAGATGTTCAATCTCCTGGCGTCCTATGCCATCACGTCCATCTGCTCATGGGCCATAGCGTTTCTGATCCCGCTGTATGTTTATGAGCAGACCGGCTCCCCAGTCTGGACGTCGCTGGCTTTTTTCGCCGCGATGGCGCCCTACATACTGGTCACGCCCTTCGCCGGTGTGTGGAGTGATCGCTACAGCAAACGGCGTTTTTTGATCGGTGGTGATCTGATCAACATCGTCACCGGCTGCCTTATATATGCTGCCGTGATTACGCTGTCCGGGAGCAGCTTGAGTATTACTCTGTTACTGCTGAGCTTTCTGTTGGCAAGCGTCGGTGCCACCCACCACCCGGTCTTCCAGAGTATTGCGCCTGCGCTGATCGAGGGGCCCAAACTCCATCGATTCAATGCAATCGTCAATGCCAGTGACAACATCATTCGCATCGTTGCACCAATCGGCGTTGCAGCCTTGCTGGCCTTCAGTACCAAGGAGCAGTTGCTGATTGGCAGCATTGTCGGATTTGCGCTATCCCTGCCGCTTTGCTTCTTGCTGAAAGAGCAGGGTAAGCCTGCGCCGGCCACCACGCGGGTATTCACGGAAATCAAAGCCGGACTGTTGTATGTCATCCAGCAGCGAGAACTGTGTTCGTTTGTCATGCTGTTCTTTTTCTGCAATTTCGGTTTTGCCTTGATCGGTGCCAGCCTTGTCTATGTCTACACCACGCTACTGGCCGTGCCATTGAGTGATGTGGGCTATTACTACGGGCTCATCGGTGCAGGTGCCGTCGCCGGATCAGCTATGGGGGCGTTTCTGGTGAAGAGATATCCGGCCGGCATTCTTATCCGTCGAAGCTGTTTGCTGGCCGGGGTGTTCACGCTGATGGGGGCGATGGCCAACGATCCGTGGTCGCTTTCGGCACTTTGGGCGCTTTCTACCGGTTGCCAATCCGTGGTGGTCATCGCTTTTTTCACCTATCGCCAGCAAGTGGTTCCGCAAACCATTCTTGGGCGAACGGTAGGAGTTACACGGCTCATTGCCTACCTCGCGATTCCGCCGGCGAGCCTGCTAAGTGGATGGCTGTTACTGCATTTCTCAAGCAGCGCTGTGATTCTTGCGTCAGGCGGTCTGTGCATCATTTTCGCCTCTCTATGTGCTTACTTTCTGGCCAGGTTTGAGCGCCCGGTCATTTACAGCGACGCACAATGAATACGGTTTTGTAAGTTTTTCGGGGTTTCGGAATAACTGGAAAGTTGCGATCGGCTGGATGGCTGATAAAGAATTAAAAGGAATTTAAAGTTGGAAGTAGATAAAGAGTTGAATTGCGGCGATGGGGCGAAGGTCATTAATTTCATGACCGGAGGCACATTATGGGACCAATGGCTGGACGCTGATGCGTTAGATAGATTGGTTAATCATGAACTGTTGCTAGCAATGCAAAACGGTCATGTTTCCCTGAAGGGGATGCGTTACTTTCTGATCCAGCATCATTACTACTCGCGAAACTTTACCCGCTTTCTATGCGCAATCCTCAATCGCCTCGAGTCCCTTGGCGACATCAAATTACTGTTGGAAAACATGCAAGAGGAAATGGGCATAGATGGTGACAACAAGCTCACGCATGCCGAGTTGTTTCAAAGGTCGCTGCGGATCCTGGGCACCCATCCCTTGGCAGAATCGCCTTTACCTCAGACAGTGGATTTCACCCACTGCATCATGCAGCTTTGCCGCAGTGAAAATCCTGTCGAGGGCCTCGCAGCACTCTGCCTGGGAGCCGAAGCCATTGTGCCGCTGATTTACAAACCGATTCTGCTGGCACTGGAGGGACTGAATGTCAGTGAGGAAGGCCTGGAGTTCTTTCGTCTGCATATCGAAGAGGATGAGGACCACGCGATTACCATGCTGGGAATTCTGCAACGCCTGACTCACCAGACGCCTGAAGCCAAGCGGCTTGCGATTCAAATCGGGCGTCAGGCTATGCTCAAACGTTGTGTCATGTTCGATGCCATCTGGAAGGAAGTCAGTCAGCAGTAGCTGGCGACCCGTTTCGTGCAAATTGCCGCGGATTCGCTGGCAGTCGTGCAGATTGAAACAGGCCTGATGCCACCACCCTAGGTCCAAGCGATTGATTCATAGGGTATTCCTGGCCCCAGGCGATTGGCCTGATCTCTGCACTTCTCTTATTACATTCATCAATTGGCTTGAAGGGGGACGCATGACCCCGATGTCGAGCAGGAAAGTGGTCGTCGCCCATTCGGTTCGGGCCGGGGCGCCGCAACATGAAGTGCAGACCAACAAGGCACTTGCCCGCTGGCTGGCGCAGATTCTGGGACTCAGCTTCGGCGGAAGTTTTGACCCGCAGAAACATCGCGGTCGCGATTTGTATTGGCTGCCGACCCAGACCATTGTTGGCCCGGCCAGCGCGCGTAATCTGGGGATCAGGGGTCCCGGCGATTTGTGGGGCGGGTACGTCGAACACGATTTCATTTGCACCAAAGCCATCAGCCACGGCTTGCGCAGTCATCTGGCTCATGCGCCACAAGGCTGGGCGCCGCTGTTTTCCGAGCGCGTGCGCGATGTGGTGCTTGATGGCTTGACGGTGTTTGCCTTGGAAGACGCGCGGCCCGCCGCCGAGCATTTGCTGTACAGCGGGCCGATCCGCCTGAAGCCGATTCACGCCTGTGCCGGTCGTGGCCAGGAAGTTATCAACAGCCTCGACGCGTTCGATGAAGTACTGGCCCGTGCAGAAGCGGAAGCGTTGTTTCGCGATGGCGTGGTGCTCGAACAGGACTTGAGCAATGTGTTCACCCACAGCGTTGGCCAGTCATTCATCGGCGACAAAGTGCTTAGCTACTGCGGTGATCAATACTTGACCAAGGATGCCCATGGCGAAGAAGTCTATGGTGGTTCGAATCTGTTGGTAGTGCAGGGCGGCTACGCAGATCTGCTGGCGCTGGACTTGCCGGATGACGTGCGACTGGCCATCAAGCAGGCGCAGATTTTCGACCGGGCGGCGGATGAGGCTTATCCAGATTTCTACGCCTCACGCTGCAACTATGACATTGCCCAAGGCCTGGACAGCAATGGCAAACCCCGCAGCGGGGTGCTCGAACAATCCTGGCGCATGGGCGGTGCCAGCAGCGCTGAATTGGCCGCGTTGCAAAGCTTCGTCAATGATCCGCAGATGCCCGCGATCCGCGTGTCGACCGTAGAATCCTATAGCGATCAAAGCCTGCCGGCGGACGCCATCGAAATCTATCGCGGGCCAGCGGAGAACAGCGACTTCCTTCTCAAATACGTAACGGTCAAATCTTATGACGGCTAGAAGCGAAAGCATTCAGATCGACATTGATGATGAACAGATGAGCGGGACGTTTCTCAGCCCCAAATCGAAAGTCCCCGGCGTGTTGTTTGTGCACGGCTGGGGCGGTAGCCAGGAGCGTGATCTTGAACGCGCCAAGGGCATCGCCGGGCTTGGTTGTGTATGCCTGACCTTCGACCTGCGCGGCCACACCGGTGGCACCGGCATTCCGCTGACGCGGGTGACGCGCGAAGACAACCTGCGTGACCTGCTCGCAGCCTACGACCGCCTGCTGGCGCATCCGGCGCTCGACACCTCGGCGATTGCGGTGGTTGGCACCAGTTATGGCGGTTACCTGGCTTCGATCCTCACCTCGTTGCGTCCGGTGCGCTGGCTGGCGCTGCGGGTACCGGCGCTGTATCGCGACGAGCAATGGCACACGCCCAAGCGTGAACTGGACAAGGCCGACCTGCGCGACTACCGGGCGACGTTGGTCCGTGCAGACAGCAACCGTGCGCTGCACGCCTGTTCGCAGTTCACCGGGGATGTGTTGCTGGTGGAATCGGAAACCGACGACTACGTGCCCCACGCGACGATCATGAGCTACCGTGCCGCCTGTCAGCAGACGCATTCGCTGACGCACCGGATCATCGATGGCGCCGACCATGCCTTGAGCGAGCCGGTTTCGCAGCAGGCCTATACTTCGATTCTGGTGGACTGGATTACCGAGATGGTGGTGGGTGAGCGGTTGAGCATCATCCAGTCCACATGATTTGTTGTGGCTCTTCGGACGCCTTCGCGAGCAAGCCCGCTCCCACATTTGGAATGCGTTCTACCTGTGGGAGCGGGCTCGCTCGCGAAGGGGCCATCAGCCATAGCCACAAAATCAGGACGGTTTCTTCTCGATCCGCAACGCCTTGGCCTTGGCTTCCACCAGCAAATACATCACCACCGTAATCAACAACGGCAACAGAAAATAAATCGCCCGATACGCCAGCAACCCCGCCACCAGACTGCCCCGCGAAGCCTCGTGCTGCAGCAGCGCGACAAACACCGCTTCCAACACTCCAAGCCCCGCCGGAATGTGCGTGATGACTCCGGCAATCGCGCTGATCAACAGCACGCCGAGCACCAACGGATAATCCAGTTTGCTCGGCAGCAGAGTGAAAATCACTGCCGCCATCAGCGACCAGTTCAATGCACCGAGCAGCAACTGCAGCACGGCCATGCGAAGTGATGGCAGGTTGATTTCCACCCCGCGAATCGACCACTCGCGGCGCTTGGAGAACTGGCACGCGGCGAGGTAACCGGCACTCAATAACAACAGCAGCACGCCAATGCCCTGCAACGCGGCGCTGCTGATTTTCCAGCCCGGCGGCATGCTCACCAGGCCGCTGCTGAACACCACGCCGGCAATCGTCATGTAACCGAACCAGTTGGTGGCCAGGCTCAGACCGAGAATCTTGGCGATGTTGCTTTTGCTCACCCCCAGGCGCGAATACAGCCGATAGCGCATGGCAATCCCGCCGACCCAGGCGCTGAGATTGAGGTTGAACGCATAACTGATGATCCCCACCGGGAGGATCTGTTTCCAGGTCAGGTCCTGGCGAATGTAGGTGCGGCCGATCAGGTCGAAACTGGCGTAGGTGAGAAAGCTCAGCAGGGTCAGGCTGGCGGCAATGATCAGCGTGCGCACCTTGAAGTCAGCCAGGGTTTGCAGAACTTCCGCCCATTCGATACGGGTGGCGAACATCGTCAGCAACACGATCAGCGCGAGGAAGAACAGCAACGTTAGTGGGCGTTTCCAGCGACTCCAGCGAGAGTGAGTGGCGGGCGCAGACTGTGCGTGGGAATGGCTCATGACGTGCGCCCCCGAAACGGCTTGAGCCGCGGTTTGTGCGCCGGCAACCAACCGGCCATTGACGGGAAATGCCGCAGGAAGTGAAACACCAGAAATCCCACGGTCATGTGCCAGATCCGTCCTCGCGGGGACATGCTGGCGTCCATGGCCTTGCAGTGATTCTGGCTCAGGTCTTCGAGGCGCTGAAACAAATGCTGATTGAACCCGCGATCGCGGATCAGCACGTTGGCTTCCAGGTTCAGCGACAGGCTCAGCGGGTCGAGATTGCTCGAGCCGACGGTGCTCCATTCCTCATCCACCAACGCGACTTTGCCGTGCAGCGGGCGCTGGCAATATTCGTGGATCTGCACGCCGGCCTTGAGCAGGTAGTCGTAGGTCATGCGCGCCGCCAGTTTGGCCACCAGCATGTCCGGTTGACCTTGCAGGATCAGCCGCACCTCGACGCCACGGCGCGCGGCGTTGCGGATCTCGCGCAGCAGGCGGTAGCCGGGGAAGAAATAGGCGTTGGCGATCACCACCCGGCGTTTGGCCCGGCGCAATGCGTGCAAGTACACATCTTCGATGTCGGTGTGATGCTGATCGTTGTCGCGAAACACCAGACGTACCTGACCGTCGTGATCGTTGAAAGCCATGTCCGCCCGGCGCTGACGCCGGCGCTGCCACCAGAACCGTGCGCGTCCCGGACGACCACTTTGCAGCAGGGCGAAATGATGGATGTCAGCGACCGCTGGCCCTTGAATCTGCACCGCATAATCCTGTTTCGCCTCGGGGCCGAAATCGGCCAGGTGATCGCCGGAAAAGTTGATCCCGCCAATGAACGCGATCAGTCCGTCGACCACCACAATCTTGCGGTGCAGGCGGCGGAACCAGTTGGTGCGAATGCCCAGGTGCTTGGGCGCCGGGTCAAACATTTGCAGATGCACGCCCGCTTCGCTCAGTGCCGCGAGATAACCGGTGGTCAACTCGCCGCAACCAAAACCGTCGAGGCTGACAGTGGTGCGCACGCCACGCCGCGCGGCGTCGATCAGGATCTGCTGCAACTCTGCGCCGACCTTATCTTCGAAAACGATGAAAGTCTCCAGCAGAATTTCACTCTTCGCCGCACGCATGGCGTCGAACACCCGTGGGAAATATTCCTCGCCGTTTTCCAGCAACTCGACGCGGTTATTGCCCTGCCAGCCGTACTCGACATCGACATGCCCGGGCTCGCGTACCGGCGGGTTGATGCTGATCGGTTCCACGGCGGATTTCTCCAGCGGTGCGCTGCTCATAGTTCGATCTCCACCGATAACGGGACGTGGTCGGAAAGGTGTGACCAGGGCCGGTTGGCCAGGACTTTCGGTTGGCTGGCCTTGAGGTTGCGTACGTAAATACGATCGAGCCGCAGCGTCGGCAGACGCGCCGGAAAGCTGCGCGCCGGTTTGCCGTGATGCTCGGCGAACACCTCGCGCAGACCGCAGGGTTCAAGCAGCGCGTCGGCGCGCTGGCGCCAGTCGTTGAAGTCACCGGCGACGATCACCGGCGCGTCAACCGGCAGCTCCGCCAGACGCTCGCCGAGCAGTTTCAATTGCGCATTACGATGGCTTTCGCGCAGACCCAGATGCACGCAGATCGCATGCACTTCGACGCCATCGCCGGGCAGGCGCAGCACGCAATGCAGCAGCCCGCGGTTCTCGTGGCCGCTGATCGAGACGTCGAGGTTGTCGTGGCGGATGATCTGGAATTTCGACAGCAACGCATTGCCGTGATCGCCCTCCGGGTACACCGCGTTGCGCCCGTAGGCGAACTGCGGCCACAGACTGTCGGCGAGGAACTCGTATTGCGGCATCGTCGGCCAGTTGCTGTAGCGCTTGGGATGATGCTCGTGGGTGCCGTGGACTTCCTGCAAAAACACCACGTCGGCGGCCACGCTGCGCACCGCTTCGCGCAACTCCGGGAGGATGAAACGTCGGTTGAGCGCAGTGAAACCCTTGTGTGTGTTGACCGTCAGCACGGTGAAACGACGCACCGACACTTCAACGCTGGTCTGCTCGTCGGTGAACCCGACCGGCTCTGGAATACTCATGCCAGCACCCCTTCGGCAGCCGGTTCACCGGGGGTGGTGGCGAGCGTTTTATCCAGCTCGAATCGGTGGAGCAAACTGCGCGCGTCGTAGGGCGCGCGGACTTTGATGTCGTTGTCGAAATAGCAGAACACTTCGCGGGATGTACGCGCCCGCGGCTTGAGGCGCGGCGCGATCAGATGCGCATCGCCGGGTTGCCGGCCGTGATGCCAGGCGTCGATGCGTTCAGCCCATTTGTTCAACGCGGCGTCGGTGTAACCGCTGGCGTACAGCTCTTCGGCACCGTGCAGGCGCAGGTAGACGAAATCGCTGGTGAGGTCTTCGCGGTACGGCCATTTGCCGGCGGTGTCGGCGATCACCAGGGCGGTGTTGTAGCGTTTCAACAAGCGCACGAAGTCGGGGTCGATGAACGTGTCATTGCGCACTTCCACGGCATGGCGCAGCGGTTTTTTGCGCCAGGCTTTGAGGCTGGCGTGGCCGTGAAGATGTGAATCGTGTTGGCGGGCGAGGGCGGCGGCCGCTGCAGTATCGTGGGGCAACAATGAGAGGAAGTGTTCGAAGCGCTCAGGATCGAATTTGAAGTTCGGCGGAAACTGCCAGAGGATCGGCCCGAGCTTTTCCTTAAGCTCCAGCACCCCGGAGGCGAAGAAATTCGCCAGCGGTTTTTCGATCTCGCGCAAGCGCCGGACGTGGGTGATGAAACGCGGCGCCTTGACGCTGAACACGAAGTCGTCGGGCGTTTCGCTGTACCACCGGGCATAACGTTCGGGCCGTTGCAGGGCGTAGAACGATCCATTGATTTCGATGCTGTTGACCGCCCGCGAAGCGAACTGCAATTCGCGCTTCTGCGTCAGTCCTTTCGGGTAGAAATCCCCTCGCCACGGAACGTAGCGCCAGCCGGAAATACCGATGTGAATCGTTGCCATGCCGCCCTCCCGTTGTCAGTCCTCGTACAGCCTGTGTCTGTTGATGACTGCGGGCGGTTCGGGAAAGTTTCGGTGGCGTTACGGACGGTACATCCCTGAGAGCAACACAAAGCTAATGTGGGAGGGGGCTTGGTCCCGAAGGCGGTCGTTCAGTCAACATCAATGGCGACTGATACACCGACTTCGGGAGCAAGCCCCCTCCCACAGGGTTACTCAGTGGCCCGTGAATACTCGGCCTTGAGCCGGTTCGGCATAGGCCGGACCGAGGCGATCCAGTCGCCCGCTCCACGCGGTCAGCGCCAGCGCCAGCAACACCACCAACCCACCGATCCACGCCGTGTGAATCAGGCCCAGATGTTCGACGATCAACCCGCCGCCCCACGCCCCACCGGCAATCCCGAGGTTGAACGCAGCAATGTTCAGCCCCGATGCCACGTCCACTGCCTGCGGTGTGTGATGTTCAGCCTGACGCACCACATACACCTGCAACCCCGGCACGTTGCCAAACGCCACCGCGCCCCACACCAGCACTGTCGCCAACGCCAGCCATGGATTGGCGGCGGTGAAGGTCAGCACGAACAACACGGCCGCGAGCAGGGCGAAGATGATTTTCAGGGCGCTGATCGGCCCGCGTTTGTCTGCCAGTTTGCCGCCCCAGATATTGCCGACCGCCACCGACACGCCGTACACCAGCAACACCAGGCTGACGGTGCTGGCGCTGAAGCCGGAGAGGTCCTGCAGGATCGGCGCGAGGAAGGTGAAGGCGATGAACGAGCCGCCGTAACCAATCGCGGTCATGGCGTACACCAGCAGCAGACGCGGTTTTTTCAGCACTTGCAGTTGCTGCAGCAAGGACGCCGGTTTGCTGTGGGCGATGTTGTTCGGCACATACAGCAGGCTGCCAATGAAGGCGATCACACCCAACGCCGAGACGGCGAGGAAGGTTTCGCGCCAGCCGAAATGCTGGCCGATGAATGTGCCCAGCGGTACGCCGGTGACCAACGCCACAGTGAGGCCGGTGAACATGATCGCAATCGCGCTGGCAGCCTTTTCCTTGGGCACCAGGCTGGTGGCGATGGTCGAGCCGATGGAGAAGAACACCCCGTGGGCCAGACCCGTGACGATCCGCGCCAGCACCAGCGATTCATAACCCGGCGCCAGCCAGGCCAGCAGGTTGCCGAGGGTGAACAACACCATCAGCGACAGCAGCAACAATTTGCGCGGGACTTTGCCGGTGAGGGCGGTCAGCACCGGCGCGCCAATGGCGACGCCCAGTGCATACAGACTGACCAGCAGCCCGGCGGACGGCAGGCTGACGCCGAGATTGGCGCCAATGGTGGGTAACAGGCCGACGATGACGAACTCGGTCGTCCCGATGGCGAATGCGCTGAGGGTCAGCGCGAGCAAGGCAATGGGCATGACAGCACTCCGGTAGAGGTTTGAATGGAGCGCAGTGTCGGGGTTTGGGTTGTGCGGAAAAATACAGGGTTGGGCATTTGATATTTGCCTTGGACGCAAAGGTCAAAAGCGCTCCCCCTCACCCCAACCCTCTCCCCCAAGGGGGGGAGGGGGAAGGGAGCGGATCTCGGTTGCACTCAATATTGAGTTCGGCTGGATATTTCAGGTCGATGTAGCTCGAGAGCACAACTCGGTCGGCTCCCTCTCCCTCGGGGAGAGGGCTGGGGTGAGGGTGCTCTTGAACTTGCCAGACAATTACCGATCAGTTCCTTACAGGTTCAGCCAAGAGGGATCGGAGTTTTGATCAAGTTCAGGATCGCCATTTTGCTGGGAGCGCTGCTGTTTCTCGGCGCCAGCGAACTCGAAGCCGCCACGCTGCCGGGTGTTCCGGCCGCTGCTGAAGAACCGGCCAAACCCGAGCCGATTGTGCAGGGCGGTCTGCTCGGCGCAATCAGTTCGAGCATCGACGACGTGCAGGACAAACTCGATCTCAACGAGCATCTGGTCGACGCCTGGCGCCTGCGTGCCGATCGCGCGGCGGATGAGGTCGACAAGCTGGTTAACCAGCCGTCGAACCGATCCGGCTGGAGCGTCGCCGGGGATTTCCTGACTCTGTCCGGCGTGTGGCTTGGCGCCTTCGCGTTGCTTACGGTGCTCGGCAGCCTGCTGGCCAAGCGGCTGAGTCAGGGTCGTTGGCTGCGCACCCGCCAGCGCAGTCAGGATCTGGCGGGTTACCTGCTGCCGTACACCGTGCCGGCGCTGATCTGTCTGCCGCTGACGCTGTACGTCAGCCACTTTCTGCAAGCCTCGGTGGGTCGGGCGCTGGCGTTGTGTCTGGCGTATGCCACCAGCAGCGGGATTTTCTCCACCTCGATGCTGTTGTGCGTGGTGGTGATGTTCAACGTCGGGCACAAACGACCGGCCGCGCGGATTATCCGCGACTACTGCCCGAAGCCGCTGTTCCTGATTGGCTTTCTCGCCGCCCTCAGTGACGCGTTGACCAGCCCACAGATCGCCCGTCAGTTGGGTGGCAACATCACCAGCAGCGTCGCGGTGTTCACTGGGTTGATAGCCTCGATCATCTTCGGTCTGCTGGTGATTCGCCTGCGCCGGCCGGTGGCGCACCTGATCCGTAATCGGCCACTGGCGCAACGTCTTAAACAGCCTTCGTTACAGGAGTCGCTGCGGATTTTTTCCGGGCTCTGGTACTGGCCGATCGTGCTGATGGTGCTGGTTTCGGCGGTCAATCTGATCGGCATCGGTGAGGACAATCAGAAGGCCCTGCGCTGTGCGCTGTTCACCACGGTGCTGCTGATCGGCACGGTGTTCCTCAGCACCATCCTCCAGCACCTGTTCAAGTCGCGCAAAGCCGAAGCGATCCAACGCAGCAGCGCCTACAAGGAGCGCTTTCTCAGCCTGTTGCACGCGCTGCTGCGGATCGTCATTGCGATTGCCTTTATCGACATTCTCGGGCGGATCTGGGGCGTTTCACTGCTCGATTTCGCCCAGAGCAGCACGATCGGCCGCGCGATCAGCAACGCGTTGAGCAGCATCGGCCTGATCTTCCTCGTCACCTGGCTGCTGTGGGTGGTGCTCGACACGGCGATTCAGGAAGCGTTGAAACCGCCAGTCAGCAAGCGCTCATCGCGCCAGCCCAGCACCCGGGTGAAAACCATCCTGCCGCTGCTGCGCAATGCGATCAAAATCATCCTGGTGGTGATCTGCGCGATCACCACCATGGCTAACCTCGGGATCAACGTTGCGCCGCTGCTGGCCGGTGCCGGGGTGGTCGGCCTGGCGATCGGTTTCGGTTCGCAGCAACTGGTGCAGGACGTGATCACCGGGCTGTTCATCATCATCGAGGACACGCTGTCGATCGGCGACTGGGTGGTGCTTGATTCCGGGCATGCCGGTACGGTCGAGGGCCTGACCATCCGCACCCTGCGCCTGCGTGACGGCAAGGGGTTTGTGCACTCGGTGCCGTTCGGCCAGATCAAGGCTGTGACCAATCAATCACGGCAGTTCGCCTATGCATTTTTCTCGGTGCAGTTCACCTACGACACCGACGTCGACAAGGCCATCGAGCTGATCCGCGAGACCGGTGATTCGATCCGCGAAGACCCGTTCCTCAAGTACAACCTGCAGGGGCCGCTGGATGTGTTCGGGGTGGACAGGATGGACTTGAACGGCGTAGTGCTCACGGCGCAGTTCCGTACCGTGTCGGGCGGGCAATATGCGGTGAGCCGGGCGTTCAACCAGCGTTTGAAAAAGCTTGTGGATAACAGTCCCGAGGTGCATTTCGCGCAAACTTATCCACAGCAGGTTTTGTTGCCCAAGCGACAGGGTGAGGGGGAGTTGGTGGCGAGCGAGGTGCCGCAGAAGTCGAGTACTTGACCGCCGGATTTTGTGCTGGGATTGCCGGCTTCTTCGCGGGCAAGCCCGCTCCCACATTGGATTTGTGAACGACGCAGATCCCCTGTGGGAGCGAGCTTGCTCGCGAAAGGGCCGGAACTGTCGACATCAATGCCGGATCAGCTTGCTACGCACCTGCTCCATGACCACCTGATCCAGCTCAGTCCAGAAGACCTGCTTGCCGGCAATCTCGGCTGCCACCGGCAAGCCATCCCGATACACCAACCGATTACTCACCAACGCTGGCACCTTCGCCCCCGGCAGCAACGTCCCCGCCAGATTCAACGGATCCACCCCGCACACCGCGATCAAACTGCCGTCATGCGCCCGCCGCCGAACTTCGCGCAGCAACGGAATCGCCTCCGGCAAGGCAAACTGTTCCCCCGCCAGACCACTGACAAAGCGCCCGCCGCGAATCTCGCCACGGGCCTCCAGCCGATGAAACGTGCGCAGCAATTCGCGCCAGCTCGGCAGCCAGTCCGCTTCGCGCTCCAGCAGACGCCAGAACACCACGCCGTAGCGGCGCAGCAAGGTCATGGCGACATGTTCGAGGGTTTCCGGCGAAGCGCTCTGGCTGTTCTCCATGAGCGGCCCGCGCCGCAACAACGCCCAGCGCCCGGCATCGTCCATGCCGCCGATAAACGCTCCACGTCCGCGACGACTGCTGCGTTGTTGGCGCTTGCTCGCCGGGGTGATCAGCGCGCGCAGACCGGCGAAGCTGTCAGCGTTTACCAGGCCGGCGCCGACCAGTTCCTGCAAGGCGATTTCCAGCTCGGTGCGCAATAGGTGCGCTTCATGGATCAGCTCATCGAAAAACAGCGCGCCGTGCTGACTCAGCGCCTCATAAACCTTTTGCGTTTTCGCTGACAGTTCGCTGACCGGCGTTTGCTCGGTCAATCCACTCCACAGTCCGACCTGACTGCGCGGCAGCAGCACAATCGGCGTACTGCGCAACGCCGTGCCGCTGACTTTCTGTCGGGCACTGAGGCGCGTCCACACCAGTTTGCCGTTGCGGCACAGGTCATCCAGCCAGCTCGGCGAATAGTCTTTCAGGCGTGCCGGGAGAATGTCGCTGTCCCACGCGGAGGCCGCTGCCGGGTAACCTTCGAACTGGCCGACAATCGCCGGCAACACCACGTTGCCCTGAGCGCGCGTAGCGGAGGACAGATGCTGCCAGTCGAACAGAAAACGCATGAAATCCTGCAGTGCTACTGGCTCGATTTCCCGGCGCAGACGCTTGACCGTGTAGCGATGAATGCGCGCCAGCAGATGCCGTTCGCACCATTCCTCAACCGTCGCGCCCGGGGTGAATTTACCGCGCAGCACGTAGCCTTCGCGCTCCAGTTGCGCGAGGGCCTGATTGACCTGCGGTATCGGCAACGCGAGTGGTTCGGCAATGGCGGCTAACGGCAGCGGGCCAAATGCGCCCAGTCGCGCGCGGAGCACTTCGACCAGCGCTTCCTCTAACGTCCAAGGTTCGTTGAAACCGGGCAAGGCCTCTTGCTGCGGTTGCAGCGTGGCCTGTGGATAAAGCGCCAACAGGCAGATCAGGCGTTCGCGTGCCAGCCACAAACAGCGCTGTGGATCGATCATCAGGCGGCAGGCGCGGCCACTGTCTGTCAGGGTATCCAGCCATTCGCGCCAAGGCTCGTGGGCCTGCACTTCGGCCTCGCTGACGCACGCCAGACTCATCAGCGCCTCGTGCATTTCATCGACGTTGGCCGGCGTCGGCCATGCTTCTTCGCGCACCGCGTTGATGGCGTCGGCGTCCAGCGCACCGAGATCATCAGTGGACTGCGGATCGCTCCAGCGCCGGTTGATCACCGCTTGGGTGCGGCGTTCTTCCAACGGCGCATCGTCGAGAAAGCTGTACGGCCGCGCGCTGAGAATTTCTGCCGCCAGCGGTGACGGCGCAGGCAGATCGCGGCTGAGCAACCGCACCTCGCCACTCTCCATGCGCCGCAGCAGATTGAGCCAGCCGTCGCTGTCCATGGCCTCGTGCAGGCAATCGTCGAGGGTCTGTTCCACCAGCGGATGTTCGGGAACCTCCCGTTCGCCGGCGAGGTTTTCCAGGCATGCGATCTGGTCGGGGAACACGCTGGCAATCAGGTCCTCGCTTTTCATCCGCTGCAACTGCGGCGCGACTTTGCGCCCGCCGGTAAAACGCGGCAGCGCCAGCGCCACCCCGGCATTCCAGCGCCAGCGCACACCGAACAATGGCGCGTCGAGAATCGCCTGAATCAGGATGTGCTCGGCGCTGTTGCTGTGCAGGTACCGCCAGACGTCATCCAGTTCGAAACTGTGGCTGGTGGACAGCGACAGGACAATCGCGTCTTCGCTGGCGGCAGCCTGCAATTCGAAGTTGAACGTGCGGCAGAAACGCTTGCGCAAGGCCAGGCCCCAAGCGCGGTTGATGCGGCTGCCGAACGGTGAATGGATGATCAACTGGGTGCCGCCGGATTCGTCGAAAAAACGCTCCATCAGCAGCGTGTCCTGCGAGGGCAGGGCGCCGAGGGTCAGGCGAGCGCGGGCGAGATAGTCCACCAGCTGTTCGGCGCTGGCGCGGTTCAGGCCGAGGGTTGCGGTCAGCCAGTCGAGCGCCGGTTGCAGATCGCCGGGGCTGGCGCCGAGCAACAGGTCGAGAGTCGCTTGCAGCCGCGCCACCGCCGCCGACAATTCATCGCTGCGCCCCGGGGCTTCGCCGAGCCAGAACGGAATGGTCGGCGGCTGGCCCTGAGCATCCTCGACCCGCACCTTGCCGGTTTCAACCCGCAGGATGCGGTAGGAGGTGTTGCCGAGCTGGAACACATCACCCGCGATACTTTCCACGGCAAAGTCTTCGTTGACGCTGCCGATGTTCAGGCCCTGCGGTTCGAGCAGCACGCTGTAGTCGGCGTTGTCGGGGATGGTGCCGCCACTGGTCACGGCGGTCAGTTGCGCGCCACGGCGGCCACGCAGAGTGCGGCTGACGGCGTCGCGATGCAGATAGGCGCTGCGAATGCCCTGACGACCGTTGTAGCCTTCGGCGAGCATCGTCAGCAGCGCCTGATAGTGTTTTTCGTCGAGATCGCGGTAGGGCGAGGCTTTGCGGAACAGCGCCAGCAGCGCGTCTTCCGCCCATTCCCGGCAACTGACTTCGGCGATGATCTGCTGCGCCAGCACATCCAGCGGCGCTTGTGGGATGTGCAGGGTGTCGAGTTCGCCACGGCGCACGCAGTCGAGCAGGGCGGCGCACTCGATCAGGTCGTCGCGGGTGGTGGCGAACAAGCGGCCCTTGGGTGTGCCGCCGACTTGGTGCCCGGAGCGTCCGACCCTTTGCAGAAACCCGGCAATCGAACGCGGCGAGGATATTTGGCAGACCAGATCGACTTCGCCGATATCGATGCCCAATTCCAGCGAAGCGGTGGCGATCAGCACTTGCAGTTCGCCGCGCTTGAGTCGCTGTTCGGCGTCGAGGCGGAATTCCTTGGCCAGACTGCCGTGGTGCGCGGCGACGGCGTGTTTGCCCAGACGTTCGCTGAGGTGTCGGCTCAGGCGTTCGGCGAGGCGCCGGGTATTGACGAAAATCAGCGTGGTGCGGTGTTCGCGGGCCAGTTCGGCGAGCCGGTCATAAACCAGCTCCCAGACGTCGTTAGCCATCACTGCCGACAACGGCACCGGCGGCACCTCGATGCCCAGATCCCGTGGCCGGGCGTGGCCGATGTCGATGATTTCGCAGGGGCGATCGGTGCCGACCAGAAACCGTGCCACGGCATCGATCGGCTTTTGCGTGGCGGACAAGCCGATGCGGGTCAAGGGTTCGGCACACAGCGCCTGCAGGCGTTCGAGGCTCAGCGCCAGATGACTGCCGCGTTTGCCAGCAGCGATGGCGTGAATCTCGTCGATGATCACCGTGCGCGTGCTGCCGAGCATTTTGCGTCCGGACTCGGAGCCAAGCAGCACGTACAGCGATTCCGGGGTGGTCACCAGAATGTGCGGCGCGCGCTTGCGCATGGCGGCGCGGTCTTTTTGCGGGGTGTCGCCGGTGCGCACAGCGGTGGTGATTTGCAGTTCGGGCAGGCCCATCTGGCGTAATTGTTCGGTGATTCCCGCCAGCGGGTTCTGCAGGTTGATGCGGATGTCGTTGGACAACGCCTTGAGCGGCGATACGTAGACGACGAGGGTTGCGTCGGGCAGGCCTTCGGGGTTTTCCAGACCCCGGTGGACGAGGTCGTCGAGCACGGCGAGAAACGCGGTAAGGGTTTTACCGGAGCCGGTGGGCGCGGCGATCAGCGTCGAGCGGCGCTGGCGGATCAACGGCCATGCGCGGGCCTGGGCGGCGGTGACCGTCGGGAAAGTGCTGCTGAACCAGGCGCTGACGGCGGGGTGAAAGCCTGCCAGGGCGGCGTCCTTGGGGATGGGCAGATTCATGGCTCAAGTTATGCGGGTGGGGGCGGCAAGATGCAAGTACCGCTGGGATATTCAGCTTTTGGCCGGGCCTCTTCGCGAGCAAGCCCGCTCCCACAGTTGACCGCATTCCCCTGTGGGAGCGGGCTTGCTCGCGAAGAGGCCTGCTGCAACGCCACAAATGCCAGGGATCTACACTTTACGGGTGACGGTTGCGCACTAAACCCGCAAAATGCAACGATTCCGGCAATTATCGACGACGGGTGTCACAAGCACCGTCGCTAAAGCCATCGTTCCAATCAGACTGGGCCTGCTGACTCTATGCGAATGCGCCTTATGTTACTGGGCGGCGGAAATGCCCTTGGGCAGGCGCTGATTCGCCTCGGTGCGGAAGAAGACATCGGTTTCCTCGCCCCCCGCCCGCCAGAAGACGGCTGGGATGCCGCGAGCCTGACGCAACTGCTCGACGATACCCGTCCGGATGCGTTGATCAACCTCGCCTACTATTTCGACTGGTTCCAGGCCGAGACCGTCAGCGAAAGCCGTCTGGCCGGGCAGGAACGCGCCATCGAACGGCTGGCCGAGCTGTGCCAGCACCACAACATCATCCTCGTGCAGCCTTCCAGCTATCGGGTGTTCGACGGTTCGCGGGCGACTGCCTACAGCGAAAAGGACGAGCCGGTGCCGCTGGGCCTGCGCGGCCAGGCGCTGTGGCGCATCGAGCAAAGTGTTCGCGCCACTTGCCCGCAACACGTGTTGCTGCGCTTCGGCTGGCTGCTCGATGACAGTCCTGAAGGCACCCTCGGGCGCTTCCTCGCCCGCGCCGAACAACCGGACGAATTGCTCATGGCCGATGACCGCCGGGGCAATCCGACCCCGGTGGATGACGCGGCACGGGTGATCATTTCGGTGCTCAAGCAACTCGATTGCGCAGCGCCGCTGTGGGGCACTTACCATTACGCCGGCCACGAAGCGACCACGCCGCTGGCGCTCGGTCAGGCGATTCTGACCGAAGCGCGCAGCCTGCATCCGCTGGCAATCGAAGCACCGACCGCTCAGGCCCACGCCGCGCGGCCGGACGCCGCCGAGGAGCCGCAACACGCGGTACTCGCCTGCAAGAAAATTCTGCACACTTTCGGGATCAAGCCCCGCGCCTGGCGCGCCGCACTCCCGGCTTTACTGGATAGGTTTTATCGTCATGGCTGAAGGCCCTGTTTTAATCACCGGCGGCGCCGGTTTCATCGGCTCGCACCTGACTGACGCGTTGCTCGCCACCGGCCACTCGGTGCGGATTCTCGATGATCTGTCGACCGGCAAACGCGGCAACCTGCCGCTGGACAACCCGAAGGTCGAACTGATCGTCGGTGACGTCGCCGATGCCGCGCTGGTCGCGCAGGTCATGCAAGGCTGCAGCGCCGTCGCGCATCTGGCGGCGGTGGCCTCGGTGCAGGCGTCGGTGGACGATCCGGTGAAGACGCACCAGAGCAATTTCATCGGCACCCTGAATGTCTGCGAAGCCATGCGCCAGGCCGGGGTCAAGCGCGTGCTCTACGCCTCGAGCGCAGCGGTGTACGGCAACAACGGTGAAGGCGAGTCGATTGACGAAGAGACGCCAAAAGCCCCGCTGACGCCATATGCCTCGGACAAACTGGCCGGCGAGCACTACTTCGATTTCTACCGTCGTCAGCATGGTCTGGAGCCGGTGATCTTCCGCTTCTTCAACATCTTCGGCCCGCGCCAGGATCCGTCCTCGCCGTACTCCGGGGTCATCAGCATTTTCAGCGAGCGGGCACAGAAAGGCCTGCCGATCACCGTGTTCGGCGATGGCGAGCAGACCCGTGATTTCCTCTATGTCGAGGATCTGGTCGACGTGCTGGTGCAGGCAATCGACAAGCCTGAAGTGGAAGTGGGGGCGATGAACGTCGGCTGGAATCAGGCGATGAACCTCAAGCAGATGCTGCAAGCGCTGCAGGAAGTGGTCGGCGAACTGCCCCCGGTCAGCTACGGCCCGGCGCGCTCCGGCGACATCCGTCACTCGCGGGCGAATAACGCGCGTTTGCTGCAACGCTTCAAGCTGCCAGAGCCGACGCCGATGCGTGTGGGGCTGGCGCGGTTGCTCGGCAAGTAGGTTTATCGCAGACATGAAAAAGGCGCCTTTTTACAGGCGCCTTTTTCACGGCCGGAATTTGTCGCTAATCCTGTGGCGAGGGGATTTATCCCCGATCGATCACGAAGTGATCGTCGTCAGTTCTAAGCCTGCTCACCCAAAGCCTCATTCACCACCACGTGAACGTTCCTGGTTGAATCTGCCTTAGAACTTGTAGCCCAGACCCACCATGTACACAAACGGATCGACATCAACATTGACCTTGGCACGGGTGCCCGGTGCCACCGCGTTGTTCTCGACGGTGGCTCGAGTATCGATGTCGATGTAGCGCACCTGGGCGTTGAGCATGATGTTGTCGGTCAGCATGTAGTCGGCGCCGACCTGCCAGGCCAGGCCCCAGGAGTTTTTCGCCTTGAAGTTGCTGAAGCCATTGGACTGGGCTTCGCTGCCGACGTGCTCGTCGTAGATCCAGGTGTAGTTGATGCCGCCGCCGATGTACGGCTGGAATGGCGATTTCGCATCCAGCGGGTAGTACACGACGCTGAGGGTGGGCGGCAGGTGTTTCAGGGTGCCGAGTTTGCCGTTGGCGGCTGGCAGCGCAGTGCCTTTGATTTTCACGTCATGCTCGAACGGCGAGGCGGCCAGCAACTCGATACCGATGTTGTTGGTCAGCATGTAGGCGAAGTTCAGACCCAGTTGGGTGTCGCTGCTCATGGTCGCCTTGCCGCCCAGGTTGGTGCCGCTCAACGGACCCTGATCGACCTTGACATTGGAGCTGTCGGCCTTCGGGTTGACGGTGATCGCACCGGCGCGAACGATGATGTCGCCGGCTTCGTGAGCGTGGGCGAGCGGGGCTGCGAGCGCGAGGGCAAACAGCGAGGCGCTGAGCAAGGACTTGTTCATGGGGGCTCCAAAAGGACGTTAAAAGTTTCTGATGTCCTATGGTATGAAGCCAACTGATACGGTCTTTTGACTCAGCTCAATGAAACAGTGATGCCGCGGTTTTTTGTGGAACCTTGGCCGGCCCCTTCGCGAGCAAGCCCGCTCCCACTTTGGAACGCGGTCACCTGTGGGAGCGGGCTTGCTCGCGAAGAGGCCGGATCAAACAATACAAAAACTACCGGGATTCACTCCGGCAGCTCATACACATAAATCTTGTCCGCCGCCATCTGATACCCGGCATCGGCCAGTTCGCTGGTGGAAGCCTTGACCTGCAACGGTCCCTCGACCCAGTACGGCTGATACAGCTCGTCGAGCTTCACGCCCAACTCGCTTTTCACATGCACGATCTGGTTCGACGGCGGTGGCGGCACATGGATGCAGGCGCCGAAGTACGGCACCAGCAGGAAATCGGTGGTGCGCCCCTCTTCGTTGACTTCCAGCGGCACGATGTAGCCCGGCAGGCGGATGTTCTGCCCGTCGAGACTCTGCACCACCGGCGCGTTGGGCATGTCCTGTTTCGCCGCCGGCGCCGACTCGGCGGACAGCGCGTCACTCATCTTCGACATGTCGTGCAACGGCGTCATGTTCGGCACTTCCGGCGCGGCGTCCGGCGGGATCATCTCCGACCAGGTCAGGTCTTTCGGCGCCGCTGCCCACACGGGCAGGGCAACCAGCAACAGCAGCGCGAGTACGGCGCGGGGCATGGTGAACATCCTCATAAACGGATCGACAGGCCATCGGCCAGGGATTGGCGATACGCGCGCCAGGCCGGCACGCTGCCCATCAGCAGCGCGGCAGCCAGAATGCCACCGAGCAGCGTCCATTCATACTCGCTCGGCCACGCCAGCGGCAGATACAAACCGTAATTGGCCTGCACATAACCCTGCGCGGCGGCGATGCCGATGTACAGCAAGGCCAGTCCTGCGATCACTCCGGTCAGCGCCAGCGCGAAAGCTTCCAGCACCAGCAGGCTTGCGATGTGCCACGGCCGCGCACCGACCGAACGCAGAATCGCCATCTCGCGGCGACGCTCGTTGAGGCTGGTGAGAATCGCCGTGAGCATGCCGATCAACCCGGTCAGCACCACGAACAGCGAGACCACGAACAAGGCTTTTTCCGCAGTGCTCATCAGGCTCCACAACTCCTGCAACGCCACGCCCGGCAGGATCGCCAGCATTGGCTCGCCACGGTATTCGTTGATCTCGCGTTGCAGGGCGAAGGTGGAAATCTTGCTGTTGAGGCCGAGCATGAACGCGGTGATCGCCTGGGGCGTCAGGTCCATGTTGCGCGCCTGATCTGCGGTGATCCGCCCGTTGCCCCGCGCCGGCACGCCGTTGTGCCAGTCGATGTGAATCGCCTCCATGCCGCCGAGGCTGATGTGCAACGTGCGGTCTACCGGCGTGCCGGTGCGCTTGAGAATGCCGACCACAGTGAACGGTTTGTCGTCGTGTTTGACCAGACTGATCGCCGCCACCCCGTGGGCCAGCACCAGTTGGTCGCCGAGCTTGTAATGCAGCGCCTCGGCCACTTCGGCGCCGAGCACCACTTCGAACGGGTCGGTGGCAAATGCCCGGCCATCAGCCAGTTGCAGATGCTGCTGGCGCCCGTACTGGTAATGCTCGAAATAGGCTTCGGTGGTGCCCATCACCCGGTAGCCGCGATGGGAGTCGCCGAGGGACATCGGGATCGCCCACTTCACTTTCGGGTTGCTGGCGAAATGTTCGAAGCTGTCCCAACGGATGTTGTTGGTGGCGTTGCCGATGCGGAACACCGAGTACAGCAGCAGGTTCACCGAACCGGAGCGGGCGCCGACGATCAGGTCGGTGCCGCTGATGGTGCTGGCGAAACTGGCCTTGGCCTCGGTGCGTACGCGCTCGACGGCGAGCAACAGGCACACCGACAGGGCAATGGCGAACGCGGTGAGCAGGGCGGTAAAGCGGCGGTTGGCCAGGCTGGCCATGGCCAGACGAAACAGATACATCTCAGACCTCGGCAGACGTGGCGGCGCGATTGAGCTCGGCCAGGGACAGGTGACGGTCGAACAGCGGCGCCAGGCTCTGGTCGTGGCTGACGAACAACAGGCTCGAGCCGGCTTCGCGGCATTCGGCGAACAGCAGACGAATGAAGTTTTCCCGGGCGTCGTAATCCAGCGCCGAGGTCGGTTCGTCGGCGATCACCAGTTCCGGTTGGCCGATCAAGGCACGAGCGGCGGCGACCCGTTGCTGCTGACCGATCGACAGCGAATCGGCGCGACGACCGAGGATGCTTTCATCTTTCAGGCCCAAGTGGGCGAGCAGGGTGGCGGCGGCCTGATCGACGCTGCCGTGACGCTGTTTCGCCCGCTCGGCACGCAATCTGGAGAAGTGGCACGGCAACTCGACGTTCTCGCGTACCGAAAGAAACGGCAGCAGGTTGAACTGCTGGAAGATGTAGCCGGTGTGATCGACGCGAAAGCGGTCGCGGGCGCCGGCACCGAGTTCGGTCAGCTCCTGGCCGAGTAGACGAATGCTGCCGCGACCGGGCTTCTGCACCCCGCCCAGCAGGCCGAGCAGGGTGGTCTTGCCGCTGCCGCTGGGGCCCTTGAGGAACAGGGTTTCACCCGGTTCCAGGCGAAACGCCGGGATGTCCAGCAGCGGCGGGTGACCTGGCCAGTTGAAGCCCAGGTCGGACAGTTCGATGAGTGCTTGGGTCATGGCACCAGTTTCAAGGAGTGAACACTTAACCCTGTGGGAGCGGGCTTGCTCGCGAATACGGTGGATCAGCCAAATCCATGTTGACTGACCCACCGCATTCGCGAGCAAGCCCGCTCCCACAGGGGATTGTCGGTGTGATCAGAATTTCAGGGCAGCAGCCTTGGCCGTCACTTCCGTACCTTGCTGGCCGTTCGGGCCGATCAGTTGTACCTGAATTTTCTGGGTGGCCGGGAAGGTATTGAAGAGGTTCGCCAGATCCAGAGTCTTCAAGGCCCCCGGTGCAGCGCAACTGAATTGATAGTGCGCGTGGATTTCGCTGTGTTCATGGTGATGCGCTTCACCACCCTTGGCATCTTCGTCGTGGTCATCATCGTCATGCTCGTCGGCAGCCGGTTTGTCGCCGAACAGCGGGCTTTCCAGTTCCTGGCTGGTGACTTTGCAACCAGCGGCTGCTGGCAGGCTGAACAGCGCCAGCGGGTTTTCCAATTTGGTACGTGCGGCCACGACTTTGGCCTTGTCGGCGTCGCTGGCGGCAGCGTGTTCGAAGCCCACCAGGTTCATCGCCGGGCTTTCCAGTTCCAGCTCCAGGGTCTGGCCGTCGAGTGCGGCGTTCAAGCGGCCGACGCCATGTTCGTGGGCGCCGAGGCTGCCGTGCTCATGGTCATGATCGTGTTCATCGGCGGCATGGGCGATGGCCAGCGGCAACAGGGCAAACGGCAAAGCGAGCAGCAGACGACGCATGGCGGTCTCCGGAAAGTAAAGTGAAGAGTTTGTTATGTAATCTTATAACGAAAGTCCGCAGAGTTTGCCCGTGCGCTTGGCGTTGCACAAGTCCCGTGGGAGCATGCAGGTCAGAAATGTGCAGGAGCGAAGCAGATGTTGCGGATACGCGGAACCGTTGGCGCGACGCCGGTGGATTTGACGGTGGAGCTGGATGACAGCGATTGGGTGAAGCTCGGCGCAGCCCTTGGCGCGCAGCCGCAGGGTGATCAGCCTGAAGCGGCGTTGAGCACGCCGGCAGTGAAGCCACTGAACCAGGACGATGCGTTGTGGCAGGTCGCGCAGGATCTGCTGCGCAAAGCCGGGCAGCTCAGCGGGCCGGATCTTCTGGAGCAGCTTGAGGGATTGACCGGCAGCGCGGCCGCAGGCAAACGCCTGCTGGTGCGCTTGCGCCACAGTTCACAGGTGAAAGTGGCGAGCGGCGGCGATACGCCGCTCTATAGCTGGGTCGAGTGAGCGCTTAGTACAGCGCAGCGAAGACCTTGCGCCGGTAAGCGGTCACCAGCGGATGATCGTTGCCCAGCAGTTCGAACACCTGCAGCAACGTCTTGTGCGGCAACCCTTCGCCGTAGCTACGGTTACGGATGAACAGCTTGAGCAACGCCTCCAGCGCCGCCTCGTATTGCTGACGCGCCAGTTGCTGGATCGCCAGGTGATACACCGCTTCGTCGTCTTGTGGATCTTTGGCCAGACGCGCCTTGAGGTCGGCAGCATCCGGCAGATCACGGGCAAGTCCCAGGAACTTGATCTGCGCCTTGGCCCCGGCCAGTGCAGCCTTGTGCTCATCGCTCTTGACCGCGTCGAGCACGGTTTGTGCCTCGCCCAGTTCGCCGCGTTCGGTCAGGCAGCGGGCGTAGAGGATCAGCGCCTTGGCGTTGCTGTTGTCTTCGGTGAGCATGACCACCAGCGCCGCTTCCGCGTCAGCGAAACGCCCTTCATCGAACAGCGCCTGCGCCTGTTCGAACGGATCGGCGGCGGCCGGCGGCGGCATTTGCACATGCGGCTCAAGCAACGCGCGCACTGCGGATTCCGGTTGCGCACCGGCAAAACCGTCCACCGGTTGACCGTCCTTGAACAGCACCACAGTCGGCAGGCTGCGGATACCGAAGCGGGCGACGATGTCCTGCTCGATGTCGCAGTTGACCTTGGCCAGCAGCAGTTCACCCTGATAGCTCTCGGCAATGCCTTGCAGCATCGGCATCAACGCCTTGCACGGCGCACACCACTCGGCCCAGAAATCCACCAGCACCGGTTTGTTGAAGGAGGCTTCGATCACCGACTGGTCGAAATCGGCAGTCGTGGCGTCGAAGATGTACGGCGTTTGCTGACTCATGGGGGATCTCGTAAAAGCGTGGATGGGGCAACTATACGGCTTGGCGGGGTGTTGCCGGAAGCGGGGGCAGGTTTAGAGATGTGTTGCCTGATAGGACGCCTTCGCGAGCAAGCTCGCTCCCACAGGGGGAACGCAATCCAAATGTGGGAGCGGGCTTGCTCCGGGCGGCGATCCGACGAAGCTTTTTAGCTCCGCCGCGCGTGGTACAGGCTCACATGCCGAAATTCTTCCGGCTCCGCCAGATCCGGCAAGGTCATTGCCTCAAGCATTTCGATTCGCTCATACAACGGATGGCGAAAATCCCGAACCCGCGAATCCGCCACCAGCGCCTCGCGGCCACGGCTGAGAAACGCGTCGAGCAGCGGCAGGTTCTCGCGGTCGTAGAGCACGTCCGCCACCAGGATCAGATCGAAGCGATCAGCCTCGGTAAAGAAGTCCGTCGAATAACTCATCTGCACATCATTGAGTTCAGCGTTGGCCCGGCACGCAGCAATCGCCAGCGGATCCAGATCACAGGCCACCACCTCCAAAGCCCCGGCCTTGACTGCAGCAATCGCGGCGATGCCGGAGCCGGCGCCGAAATCCAGCACCCGCTTGCCGCGCACCCACTCGGGGAACTCCGCGAGATAACGCGCCACCGCCAGACCGCTGGCCCAGCAGAAACTCCAATAGGGCGGCTCGTGGAGAATGCGTCGGGTTTCATCCGGGCTGAATTCACGATCCATGTTGTCGCCGTCGATCAGCCAAAGCTGCAAATCGGTGCCCGGTAAAGCACAGGCCTTGAGCCGCGCATCACCGAGCAATTCACCCAACGCCTGTTGCAGGTCGAGCGGTACGGTCATGGTGCTTTGACAAATTGCAGCTGGCCCAGCGCCTGGGTGGTCGGCTGGGTAATGGTTTGCGACGGCAGGTGCAGGATCAACTGGCCCGACTGCGTGGCACGACCGCGCAGCTCAACCCGTGCGCCGGCCGGAAATGACTCCGGATTGAAGCGCAGGCGAAACGGCAGAATCTGGTTGTTGCCGATCAGGCTGGAACTGGCGAGCAGTTGTTGCGGGCGCGACTTTTCATCGATCACCAGCAGCGCCAGTTCGACTTCGGCCCCGGCCGGCACGCCTTGCAGGGTGCCGCTCAGTTCCCGTTGATAGGCCGGCAGCGGACCAAGATCAGCGGCCTCGCGGGCTTTTTTCTGCGCCTGTTGTGGTGCAGGTCCCGGTGTTGGCGGTTGCGGTTTGGGCTTGTCGCTGCCGCAGGCCACCAGCAGGGCGAAAAGACTGAGCAAAACGAGCGGTCGTAGCGACATTGGCAGCTCCAGAAAATGAAATCCGTGGATCAAACGATCATGGCAGTCTGTATACCGCAAACCCTATGGCTTGTCTTGCCACCGGGATGCGCTACCATGGCCCTCCCTTTTTTTGTTGCCAGCCACCATGCACTGTCCCTTCTGCGGTGCCAACGACACCAAGGTCATCGACTCGCGTCTGGTCGCCGAGGGCGAACAGGTGCGCCGCCGGCGTGAATGCCTGGCCTGCGGCGAACGTTTCACGACATTCGAGACGGCCGAACTGGTGTTGCCGCGCCTGATCAAAACCGACGGCAGCCGCCAACCGTTCGACGAAGAAAAACTCCGCGCCGGCATGCAACGCGCGCTGGAGAAACGTCCGGTGAGCGTCGAGCGCCTCGAATCCTCTCTGGTTCACATCAAGCACAAGCTGCGCGCCACCGGCGAGCGCGAGGTCAAATCCCTCGTGGTCGGCGAGCTGGTGATGGCCGAGCTGCAAAAGCTCGATGAAGTGGCCTACATCCGTTTCGCCTCGGTGTACCGGCGCTTCCAGGATCTCAATGAGTTCCGCGAAGAGATCGACCGCCTCGCGCGCGAACCGGTGAAAGAATGACCAGCGCCGCCGAGCAGGCGATCCTCGACGCCCACTTCATGGCGCGCGCGCTGGAACTGGCGCGCAAGGGCCACTACACCACCCACCCCAATCCACGGGTTGGCTGCGTGATCGTGCGTGACGGGCAGATTGTCGGCGAAGGCTTTCACGAGCGCGCCGGCGAACCCCACGCCGAGGTCCACGCCCTGCGCGCTGCCGGTGAACGGGCCCGGGGCGCCACGGCTTACGTGACCCTTGAGCCGTGCAGTCACCATGGCCGCACACCGCCGTGCGCCGATGCGCTGGTGACTGCCGGGGTGGCTCGGGTGGTCGCTGCGATGCGCGATCCGAATCCGCAGGTCGCCGGGCGTGGCTTGCAGCGTCTGACCGATGCCGGGATCGCCACCGAAAGCGGCGTGCTCGAAGCCGAGGCGCGCCAGCTCAATCAAGGTTTCCTGAAACGCATGGAACACGGCTTGCCGTTCGTGCGGGTCAAGCTGGCGATGAGCCTCGACGGCCGCACGGCGATGGACAGCGGCGAGAGCCAATGGATCACCGGCCCGGCTGCGCGTTCCGCTGTGCAGCGTTTGCGCGCGCAGGTGGCCGTGGTGCTGACCGGCGCCGACACCGTACTGGCTGACGGCGCTCGCCTGACCGTACGCGCCGACGAACTGGGTCTGGATGCCGAGCAAACTGCACGGGCCATGAGCCGTCCGCCGCTGCGGGTGCTGATCGACGGGCGCCTGCGGGTGCCGCTGGACGCGCCGTTCTTCAAGGCCGGCCCGGCGCTGGTCGCGACCTGTATGGCAGTCGAAGAACAATACGCCAATGGCCCGGAATGCCTGATCGTGCCGGGTGACGACGGTCAGGTCGATCTGCATCAACTGCTGATCGAACTGGCCAACCGTGGCGTCAACGAAGTGCTGGTCGAGGCCGGCCCGCGTCTGGCTGGCGCGTTCGCCCAGCTCGGTCTGGTCGATGAGTTCGTGATCTTCATTGCCGGCAAGTTTCTCGGCTCCACGGCGCGGCCGTTGCTGGACTGGCCGCTGACCTATATGAAGGACGCTCCCGAGCTGAAAATCACTGAAATCCGCGCGGTTGGCGATGACTGGCGAGTCACTGCGACGCCAGTCGTTTCGGCGAGCGTATAATTCCCGGCCATCGCGTTAGCGCTGGCTTCGTTCTCAAGGAGAACCCCATGTTTACCGGCATCATCGAATCCATCGGCAGTATCCGCGCACTGACCCCAAAGGGCGGTGATGTGCGGGTGCATGTCGAAACCGGCAAGCTCGACCTGAGCGACGTCAAACTCGGCGACAGCATCGCGGTCAACGGCGTGTGCCTGACGGCGGTTGAGCTGCCGGGCAACGGCTTTGCCGCCGACGTCAGCCGCGAAACCCTCGACTGCACCGCCATGAATGACCTGAAAAGCGGCAGCCCGGTCAATCTGGAAAAAGCCCTGACCCCGACCACCCGTCTCGGCGGCCATCTGGTCAGCGGTCACGTCGACGGTGTCGGCGAAGTGGTGTCGCGCAGCGACAACGCTCGTGCGGTGGAATTTCGCATTCGCGCACCAAAAGAGCTGGCCAAGTACATCGCCCATAAAGGCTCGATCACCGTCGACGGCACCAGCCTGACCGTGAACGCGGTCGATGGCGCCGAATTCATGCTGACGATCATTCCGCACACCCTGAGCGAAACCATCATGGCGTCCTACAAGCCAGGCCGCCGGGTGAACCTGGAAGTCGACCTGCTGGCGCGTTATCTGGAGCGTTTGTTGCTGGGCGACAAGGCGGCAGAGCCGACCGCCGGTGGCACGATCACTGAAAGCTTTCTGGCCGCCAACGGCTATCTCAAATCCTGACTGAAGGGGGTGCCTTGTGGCGCTCAATAGCATCGAAGAACTGGTTGAAGACATCCGCCAAGGCAAGATGGTCATCCTCATGGATGACGAAGACCGCGAGAACGAAGGCGACCTGATCATGGCCGCCGAATGCTGCAAGGCCGAGCACATCAACTTCATGGCCAAGCACGCCCGTGGCCTGATCTGCATGCCGATGAGCCGCGAGCGTTGCGAGCTGTTGAAGCTGCCGTTGATGGCCCCGCGCAACGGTTCCGGTTTCGGCACCAAGTTCACCGTGTCGATCGAAGCTGCCGAAGGCGTGACCACCGGTATCTCCGCCGCCGACCGTGCGCGCACCGTGCAAGCGGCGGCGGCCAAAGACGCCAAGGCTGAAGACATCGTCAGCCCGGGCCACATCTTCCCGCTGATGGCCCAGGCTGGCGGTACGCTGGCCCGTGCCGGTCACACCGAAGCCGCCTGCGACCTGGCGCGCATGGCCGGTTTCGAGCCAAGCGGCGTGATCTGCGAAGTGATGAACGACGACGGCACCATGTCCCGTCGCGCCGAGCTGGAAGCGTTCGCCGCCGAACACAACATCAAGATCGGCACCATCGCCGACCTGATTCACTACCGGATGATCCACGAACGTACCGTTCAGCGGATTGCCGAGCAGCCGCTGGACAGCGAACTGGGCCAATTCAACCTGGTGACCTATCGTGATTCGGTGGAAGGCGACGTGCACATGGCCCTCACGCTGGGCACTGTTTGCGCCGAGGAACCGACCCTGGTTCGAGTGCACAACATGGATCCGCTGCGCGACCTGCTGATGGTCAAGCAACCGGGCCGCTGGAGCCTGCGCGCCGCGATGGCTGCGGTGGCCGAGGCCGGCAGCGGTGTGGTGCTGTTGCTCGGTCACCCGCTGGACGGCGATGTGCTGCTGGCGCATATCCGCGAAACCGGTGAGCAGGCGGCGGTGAAAAAACCGACCACTTACAGCATCGTCGGTGCCGGCTCGCAGATCCTGCGTGACCTCGGTGTACGCAAAATGCGCCTGATGTCGGCGCCAATGAAATTTAATGCGATATCCGGTTTCGATCTGGAAGTTGTAGAATACGTGCCCTCCGAATAATGACCCGGTGAATTCGGCATTGTTGATGTAGATCCTTGTGGTGAGGGGATTCATCCCCGACGGGCTGCGTAGCGGCCCTATTTGGTTGGGACTGCTGCGCAGTCCATCGGGGATGAATCCCCTCGCCACAGGGGTGTAGTCGAACAGCAATGCGGTGTTTCCGGTCATGAATTTGTGGCTAATATCACTGAGGGATGCGTACGAAACGTGTCCCGGCTCTTTAAGAGATCTGACGAATGACCCTGAAGACCATCGAAGGTACCTTCATCGCCCCTAAAGGCCGCTACGCTCTGGTAGTGGGCCGTTTCAACAGCTTCGTGGTTGAAAGCCTGGTCAGCGGTGCAGTTGATGCCCTGGTTCGCCACGGCGTGAGCGAAAGCGACATCACCATCATCCGCGCGCCTGGCGCCTTCGAAATCCCGCTGGTTGCGCAGAAAGTCGCCCAGAAAGGCGAGTTCGCAGCCATCATCGCCCTCGGCGCGGTCATTCGTGGCGGCACTCCACACTTCGAATACGTGGCAGGCGAGTGCACCAAGGGTCTGGCCCAGGTGTCCATGGAGTTCGGCGTACCGGTCGCGTTCGGCGTCCTGACCGTTGATTCCATCGAGCAAGCCATCGAACGTTCCGGCACCAAGGCCGGCAACAAAGGTGCTGAAGCTGCCCTGTCCGCTCTGGAAATGGTCAGCCTGCTGGCGCAGTTGGAGGCCAAGTGATTAGCGACGATAGCGATCGTTTCAACCCGCGCGATCCGAAACCTGCGGATGCCGGCAAGCCATCGAAAAGCGTCAAGCGTCGCGAAGCCCGTCAGCTCGCGACTCAGGCCCTGTATCAGTGGCACATGGCCAAGGCTTCGCTGAACGAGATCGAAGCGCAGTTCCGCGTTGATAACGATTTCACCGATGTCGATGGCGCTTACTTCCGCGAGATCCTGCACGGGGTTCCGCAGTTCAAGACTGAAATCGACACCGCGCTCAAGCCGTGCCTGGACATCGAAATCGAAGAGCTGGACCCGGTTGAACTGGCGGTTCTGCGCCTGTCCACCTGGGAGCTGCTCAAGCGCGTCGATGTGCCGTACCGCGTTGTGATCAACGAAGGTATCGAGCTGGCGAAAGTCTTCGGTTCGACCGACGGCCACAAGTTCGTCAACGGCGTACTCGACAAGCTGGCTCCGCGCCTGCGTGAAGCTGAAGTGAAGGCGTTCAAGCGCTGATACGCGCTTGAGACCTCATGGGCGAGTTTGAGCTGATCCGCAATTTCTTCGCCGTCGCGCCTTGTGCGCAGGGCGGCGAGGGCGTTGCCCTGGGGATCGGCGACGACTGCGCCTTGCTGGCGGTTCCCCCCGGGGAACAGCTGGCGATTTCCACCGATACGCTGGTGGCCGGCGTGCACTTCGCCGATCCCTGCGATCCATTTCTGCTCGGTCAGCGCTCGCTGGCCGTTGCGGTCAGCGACCTGGCCGCCATGGGCGCCACGCCCGTTGCCTTTACCCTTGCCCTGACTGTGCCGACGGTGACCGCCGATTGGCTGCAAGCCTATGCCCGCGGTTTGAACCGCATGGCGCAGTGCTGCAGCGTCGCGCTGGTCGGCGGCGACACCACGCGTGGGCCGTTGAGCCTGACGGTCACGGTGTTCGGTCGGGTGCCGGCCGGGCAGGCCTTGACCCGCAGCGGCGCACAACCGGGTGATCTGCTTTGTGTTGGCGGCGAACTGGGCAATGCCGCCGGTGCCTTGCCGCTGGTGCTTGGCCAGCGTGAAGCCGACACTGATATTGCCGAGCCGCTGCTCAGTCATTACTGGGCGCCGCAACCGCAACTCGGGCTCGGTCAGGCCTTGCGCGGCAAGGCCACCTCGGCCCTGGATATCTCCGATGGCCTGCTTGCCGATTGCGGCCATATCGCTCTGGCTTCGCAGGTGCGGCTTGAGGTTGAACGCGAGCGCGTACCGTTGTCCGATGCTTTAGTGGCGTTTCTCGGTCAGCGCGGTGCCGAACGGGCGGCGTTGAGCGGCGGCGATGACTATGTGCTGGCCTTCACGCTACCGTCCGTCGAGTTGCCGGCGCTGCTGGCCGATGGCTGGCCGATCCATGTGATCGGGCGTGTGGCGCAGGGCCAGGGTGTGGTCCTGCTGGATCGCGAAGGACACGACATCACCCCGCAAATCCGGGGTTATCAACATTTTCAGGAGACACCGTGACAGATCACCCGAAACAGGTTCCGGCCGAATTCGTTCCGCCGTCGGTCTGGCGCAATCCCTGGCATTTCCTCGCGTTCGGCTTCGGCTCCGGCACCTTGCCGAAAGCGCCGGGCACGTGGGGTTCGTTAGTTGCGCTACCCTTTATCCCGTTGTGGCAGATGTTGCCCGACTGGGGTTACTGGCTGATGCTCGGAATCACCATGCTGTTCGGCTTCTGGCTGTGCGGCAAGGTCGCCGACGATCTGCGGGTCCACGACCATGAAGGCATCGTCTGGGACGAAATGGTCGGGATGTGGATCACCCTGTGGCTGGTGCCGGAGGGCTGGTACTGGTTGCTCGCGGGTTTTCTGGTGTTCCGTTTCTTCGACATTCTCAAGCCGTGGCCGATTCGCTGGATCGACCGGCATGTCCATGGCGGCGTCGGCATCATGCTCGACGACGTGCTGGCCGGCGTGTTCGCCTGGCTGGCGATGCAGGGACTGGTGTGGATTTTCGCCTGATCCGGATTGTCCGGGTTCAGTGAGGAGACTAGGGATGGCTCGACGCTGGCTGGCGCTGGTGTTTCTGACTTTGCTGGGCACTGTCGCCAGTGCGCAGGAAACCGCGCACGCGCCGTCGGTCATCCATCTGGCCAGCGAAGACTGGGAAGACTACACCGCCGCCGACGGCCACGGCCTGGGCTGGGACGTGCTGCGCAAGGTGTTCGAACCGGCGGGAGTGAAACTCGACATTCGCAGCGAACCGTACACTCGTTCAGTTGGGCTGGCCCAGCGTGGCGAGGTCGATGCTTGTGTCGGTTCTTATCATGAAGAATTCAGCGACCTGCTCTATCCGCGCTGGAATTTCGACACCGACCACATCTACGCCCTGGGCCTGGCGAGTAATCCAGCACCGACCCCGGAAACCCTCGGTCAATATCGGCTGGCCTGGGTTCGTGGTTACGACTATCAGAATTATCTACCCGGCGTGCGCAACTTCAACGAGGTCGTGCGACGTACCGGGATCCTCTCGATGCTCACCCACAACCGCGCCGACTATTACATCGATGCTTTGACCGAAATCGATTACGTGCTTGGCCGGGCCAGGGAACCGACGCAGTTTCGCAAGACGCATATCGCCGAACTGCCGCTGTACCTGTGCTTCGCCAACACACCGCAAGCGCGCATGTTGATGGCAGTGTTCGACCGGCGCATGGAGCAGTTGGTCAAGAGCGGCGAGCTGAAGCCAATTTTCGAACAGTGGAAGCAGCCGTATCCGTTCGAGCCGAACTGACAGGGCCGTCCCCCCTGTGGGAGCGGGCTTGCTCGCGAATACGGTGGTTCCGCCAGCCTATTGCCGACTGACACGACGCCTTCGCGAGCAAGCCCGCTCCCACAGGGGGGCCAGGCAAGTCGGGTGTTATCAAACTTTTTGATCGTTATGCCCGATAATTCAGCCTAAGCGTCTGCAGGAACCTGCTGTTACAATGCCGGCCTGCGAATTTTCAGACTTTTAGATCAGGAGCACACCGGTGCCTGTCGTTTTTGTCGCCGCTTCCAAGCTGCCAACGCCTTTTGCGCAATTCACCATGCACGGTTTTCTCGATGAGGCTACCGGCCGCGAGCACGTTGTGCTGAGCCTGGGTGATTTCGCCGACGGTGCCCCGGTTCTCGGCCGGTTGCACTCCGAGTGCCTGACCGGTGATGCGCTGTTCAGCCAGCGCTGCGACTGCGGCTCGCAACTCGAAGCGGCGCTCAAGGCCATCGCCCGTGAAGGCCGTGGCGTGCTGCTGTACCTGCGTCAGGAAGGTCGCGGCATCGGTCTGCTGAACAAGATCCGCGCCTACGAGTTGCAGGACGGCGGCGCCGACACCGTTGAAGCCAACGAGCGTCTGGGCTTTGCCGCCGATCAGCGTGACTACGCCATGTGCCTGCCGATGCTCGAGCATCTGGGTGTGAAGTCGCTGCGTCTGATGACCAACAACCCGCGCAAGGTCAAAGCCCTGACCGACATGGGCATCGTCGTCGCCGAGCGCGTGCCGCTGCACACCGGCCACAACCCGCACAACAAACTGTACCTGGCGACCAAGGCCAGCAAGCTCGACCACATGATGGGCAACGAGCATCAGGGCGAGGTCGACCGCGCGTGACCCGCGGTCAGGTGCGCCGCCGTCTGGCGGTCGACTGGTGGAAATACCTGGCGCTGGCGCTGGTACCCCTGTTTGTCCTGAATGGCCTGTTCGGCCAGGGCGAAGGCATTCTGCCGGTGCTGGCCATGCCGTTGTTCATTGCCGGCGTGGCCTCGATGTTTGTCAGTCTGAAGTTTTTCGGCCGCTACAAGCACGCGTTGATCGCCACGCAGAAAGCCCTCGACACCCCTGATGAACCGGCGGCCTGGATTGCTTTGGCCACTCAGCGCCGTATTGCATTGCTCGCGGCATCGTTGCCGGCATGGATCGGTGCGCTGGCGGTGTTCGTCGGCCTCGAAGCCGTACCGCTGATGCTGCTGGCGCTGTCCACGGCGGTGCTGTTCTACCTCTATCGCATCCCGCGTCAACTCGGCTGATGCGTCGTCTGTGGCTGGCGGTTCTGCTGCTGGCCTGCGCCGGCCCGGTGCTGGCGAGTCTGCGAGTGGTCAGTCTCGCGCCTTCTCTGTCTGAAATCGTTATCGAGCTGGGCTCGGCTGATCTGCTGGTTGGCGTGCTCGATGCTGGCGAGCGTCCTGCCGCGCTCAAGGATGTCCCGTCAGTGGGCCGCTACGGTCAGCTGGACATGGAGCGTCTGCTCAGTTTGAAGCCCGATTTGTTGCTGTTGTGGCCCGGCAGTGTCGGCCCGGCGCAACGCGATCAGCTCAAACGCCTGAACATCCCGACCTACGTCGCCGAACCGCACAATCTCGAACAGCTTTCTGCACAGATCGAAGCCATTGCCGCGCAACTCGGCCGGCCTGAACGTGGTGTGACACTGGCGGCGGATCTGCGCCAGAAGCTCGATGACCTGCGCCAACGCTATCGCCGGGACACGCCGCTGACCGTGTTCTATCAAGTCTGGGACAAGCCGCTGTACACCGTCGGTGGCGGGCAGATCATCAGCGATGCGCTCGAAGTCTGCGGCGCACGCAATGTGTTTGCCGATCTGAGTTTGCCGGCGCCGCAGGTCAGCATCGAAGCCGTGTTGCAGCGCAATCCGCAGGTGATTCTGGCCGGTGATCAGGCCCAGCTCGATGCGTGGAAGGCCTGGCCGCAGGTAGCCGCAGTGAAGCAAGGGAAACTACTGTTGGTTACCGATAAAGGCCTTGAGCGCCCAAGCGGCCAAATGATTGATGCCACTGCCAAACTCTGCCAATTGATCGCGCCTGAGCGCTGAGACCGAGGTGAATTCTTCGCGAGCAAGCCCGCTCCCACAGTTGGAATGCGTTACCCCTGTGGGAGCGGGCTTGCTCGCGAAGAGGCCAGTCAAAACAGCGTCAATTCCGGATCAAAGCCCCGGTGTCCAGGTCACCCCAAACACCCACGCCCGACCTTCCTCGCGATAGCCATACTGGTTGCCGTCATAGCTGTACAGCGCACGGCTGTAACTCTTGTCCAGCAGATTCTCGACCTTCAGATCCAGTTTGATCTCGCGATTCAGCGCCCAGTTGCTGCGCAGTCCAAGCGTGCCGTAGCCACCCAACGGCTGGGTGTTGTTCAGATCGTCGTAACTGCCGCTGACCAATTGCCAGCTCGCGCCGACGCCCAACCGGTCAAACTGTCGATCCAGATCCCAACTCATCGTGCGCCGCGCACGACGCGCCAGGGTGTGCCCGGTATCGCGATCACGCGGGTCGATAATCGCCACACCGAGATTGCTCTGCCAGCCGAACAGTTCCTGTTTCAGCGCCGCTTCAAAGCCATTGATCCGCGCCGAGGCCACGTTCTCCGGGCGTGAGTTGCTGCCGAAGATGATCGCGTCTTGCAGATCCGTGCGGTAAATCGACGCCTCCAGCCGACTGCAATCGCTCAACTGACTGCGCCATTGCAGCTCGTAGCTTTTCGAGGTTTCCGGCTTCAGATCCGGGTTGCTGAAGTCCGGGTAGTACAGGTCGTTGAAGGTCGGCGCGCGGAAGCCTTCGCTGTAGCTCAGCAACAGATCGTTGTCCGGGTTCAGCGGCAGGCTAAAAGTGCCGCTCCAGGTGTTCTGGCTGCCGAACTGCTGGTTGTCGTCGTGACGCAGGCCCAGTTCGGTGGAGAAGCTGTCGGCCTGATAACGATGCTGGATGAACGCGGCGCGGTTCCAGCGGCTGTCTTCGTTGAATGCGGTGCTGCTGTTGACCCGGTCTTCGTACCAGTCGCCGCCGAGAATCAGGCTGTTGCGCGCATCCAGGGTCAGGTCGTTCTGCCAGTTCACCGAGTCGCGATAGGTGTTGAACACCGTGCGCTCGTCGCTGAGCTTGTCGAGGGTCTTCTCGCGGTTCTCGGTGTGACCGAATTCGATGCGGGTTTTCCAGATTTCGTTGGCCCGCGCATCGACGTAGCCGCTGACACTGCTGACGTTGAAGTCGCTGTAGGGCTGCTGTTGCACCGACTCGAAGGTGCTCGTGTCGAAGCGGCCGAACGGGTTGTCAAACTCGCTTTTGCCGCGGTTATCCAGCAGGTTGGCGCCGACCTCGATGTCATCGGTCAGCGCATGGCTGAGGCTCAGGCTGACGGATTTATTGCGGTAGGCATCGTGATCGCCGTCGCTGGGATAGGACTCGTGAGTGCGGTCGAGGCCAGCGGTGTCATCGAGGCTGGCGCCCAGGTTGAAGCGGGTCTTGTCATCGCCACCGGACAGGCCGAGGCCGCGTTCCCAGGTCTGGTTGCTGCCGAAGCCGACGTGCAAGCGCGGCTGCAGGCCTTGCTCGTTGCCGCGCCGGGTGAAAATCTGAATCACCCCGCCAATCGCATCGCTGCCGTAAATCACCGAGCGCGAACCGCGCAACACTTCCACGCGTTCGATCTGGTCGATGTTCAGGTGCTGCAGGTTGCTGTCGCCGGAGGTCGAACTGCCGATGCGCTGGCCGTCGACCAGCACCAGACTCTGCGCCGATTGCGTGCCGCGAATGTAGATCCCCGGCAGGCTACCGCGCCCACCGGCCTGCGCTACTTGCACACCCGGCACCCGCTGCAGCAGATCGGTGACGCTGCCCGGTTGCAGGCGGTCGATGTCTTCGCGGGTGAACACGGTGTTGGCGGCGCTGCTGTCGTTGCGCGCTTCGACCTGGCGGTTGGCGCTGATCAGCGTGTCGGGCAGCTTCAGGGCCTGATCGCGTTCGAAGCTGTCGGCGAGGGTGCTGGTGGCTGGCAGCAGAAGAAGGGCAGGGCGAGGCGCGAGAGGTTCATCGGTGTTCCAGTGGATATTTCTGATGTACACAAATCAAATGTGGGAGCGGGCTTGCTCGCGAAGGCGCCGGTTCAGTCAACTCATCATCGACTGAACCGGCGCCTTCGCGAGCAAGCCCGCTCCCACATGGGTATTGCGTGTTACTTGTTGAGCAGTTCCAGACGCTCACGAATCGAAGCTTCGATTCCCGCTTCGTCCAGCCCGCACTCGGCCAGCATCTGCGCCGGTTTCGCGTGCTCGACGTAAATGTCCGGCAAGCCCAGATGCAGCATCGACTTGAGAATGTTCTCGCGCGCCAGGAATTCGCTGACCGCGCCACCGGCACCGCCCATGACCGCGTTCTCTTCGATCGTCACCAGCAATTCGTGGTTGCCGGCGATTTCGCGCACCAGTGCCTCATCCAGCGGCTTGACGAAGCGCATGTCGACCACGGTCGCATCCAGCTTCTTGGCGACTTTCAGCGCTTCGGTCAGTTGCACGCCGAACACCAGCAAAGCGACTTTGCTGCCCTGGCGGCGGACGATGCCCTTGCCGATTTCGATCGGCTCGAGATCCTTGTCGATGGTCGCGTTCGGGCCGGTGCCACGCGGGTAGCGCACCGCCGCCGGGCCGTTGTACAGGTGGCCGGTGGTGAGCATCTTGCGCAGTTCGTTTTCATCGCTTGGGGTCATGATGACCATGCCCGGAATGCAGCGCAGGTAAGACAGATCGAAGCTGCCGGCGTGGGTCGGGCCGTCTTCGCCCACCAGACCGGCGCGGTCGATGGCGAACAGCACGTCGAGGTTCTGCACCGCGACGTCATGCACCAACTGGTCGTAACCGCGTTGCAGGAACGTCGAGTAGATCGCCACCACCGGTTTGGCGCCTTCGCAGGCCATGCCGGCGGCGAACGTCACCGCGTGCTGTTCGGCAATCGCCACGTCGAAGTAGCGCAGCGGGAAACGTTCGCTGAACGCCACCAGGTCCGAGCCTTCCTTCATCGCCGGGGTGATCCCGACCAGGCGCGGATCAGCCGCGGCCATGTCGCACAGCCATTCGCCGAACACCGCCGAATACTTCGGCCCGCCGGCCTTTTTCGGCGCAGCGGCCGGGGCGTCGAGCGGTTCGAGCTTGGTGATCGCGTGGTAACCGATCGGGTCGACTTCCGCCGGGGCGAAGCCTTTGCCTTTCTTGGTGACGATGTGCAGGAACTGCGGGCCCTTCAGATCGCGCATGTTGCGCAGGGTGGCGATCAGGGTCGGCAGGTCGTGGCCGTCGATCGGGCCGATGTAGTTCCAGCCCAGCTCTTCGAACAGGGTGCCGGGAACCAGCATGCCTTTGGCATATTCTTCGGTGCGACGGGCGATTTCCCAGGCGCCGGGCAGGCGCGACAGGACTTTCTTGCTGCCCTCACGCATGCTCGCGTAAGTACGGCTGGAAAGAATCTTCGCCAGATAATTAGACAGGCCACCGACGTTGCGCGAGATCGACATGTCGTTGTCGTTGAGGATCACAAGCATGTTGGCGTTGACTTCCGGCGCGTGGTTCAGCGCCTCGAAGGCCATGCCGGCAGTCAGCGCGCCGTCACCGATCACCGCAATCGCCTTGCGATCGCTGTTTTGCAGGCGGGCGGCAATTGCCATGCCCAGCGCTGCGCTGATCGAGGTGCTGGAGTGGCCGACGCCAAAGGTGTCGTACTCGCTCTCGGCGCGACGCGGGAAGGCGGCGATGCCGTCCTTCTGACGCAGGGTTTCCATGCGCTGGCGGCGACCAGTGAGGATCTTGTGCGGATACGCCTGATGACCGACGTCCCACACCAACCGGTCATCCGGGGTGTCGAAGACGTAATGCAACGCGATGGTCAGCTCGATGACGCCCAGGCCGGCCCCGAAATGCCCACCGGTCTGACCGACCGTGTAGAGCAATTCCAGGCGCAACTCATCGGCCAGGGTTTCCAGCTCGGCTTCGCCTAACCGGCGCAGGCCGTCCGGCGTGTTCGCGCGGTCGAGCAGGGGCGTGGTCGGGCGCTTGCGGGGAATCTCATGAAACGTCGTGGGCATCAGGCGAATCGTTATAGGTATAAAAGATGCGGCAGTTTACCTGATGCATCGCCCCCTGCCCACGCGTTGGTCTTTTTTGGCAGGTTGGCGTTCAGTTGCGCCGCTCGACGATATACCGGGCCAGGTCGCGCAAAGGCTCGGCTGCCGCGTCAAACGGTCGCAGCGCGTGCAGGGCCTGATCGCGCAGTTCCAGAGCGTAGGCTTTGGCGGCGTCCAGCCCCAGCAAGGCCGGGTAGGTCGGTTTGTCGCGGGCGATGTCGGCGCCCTGGCGTTTGCCGAGGGTTTCGGTATCGCTTTCGACGTCGAGAATGTCGTCCTGCACCTGAAAGGCCAGACCGATGGCCTGTGCATAAGCCTGCAGGGCTTTGAGTTGATCCTGCTCGGCGCGGCCGCTGGCCAGGGCGCCGAGCTTGACGCTGACTTCGATCAACGCGCCGGTCTTGTGCCGGTGCATTTGCTCCAGCGCTTGCTGATCCAGCTTCAGGCCGACCGAGCCGAGGTCGATGGCCTGACCGCCGACCATACCCGCCGGGCCTGCCGCGTGCGCCAGCGCCGTGACCTGTTGCAGACGGATGTCAGCGTCGAGGCTGCTCAGGCGCGGGTCGAGCAGGGCGCTGAAGGCCAGGCTCTGCAAGCCGTCACCGGCGAGAATCGCGCAGGCTTCGTCGAATTTCTTGTGGGTGGTGGGCTGGCCGCGACGCAGATCGTCGTCGTCCATCGCCGGCAAATCGTCGTGCACCAGCGAATAAGCGTGGATCAGCTCCACCGCGCAAGCCGCACCGTTGGCTTGCTCAGCCTTGCCGCCCAGCGCTTCGCACGCAGCGTAGGCGAGTAGCGGACGTACGCGTTTGCCGCCGATCATCACACTGTAGTGCATCGCCTCATACAGGCGCGACAGCTCCGGCAGCGGAGCCTTGAAGAGGATTTCCAGTGCTGCATTGACCCGCGCCTGGCTGGTCTCCGAATACGCCGCAATCATTCTGGCTGTTCCGCGTCGAAGGGTTCCTCGGCGAGTTCGCCATCGCGCTCCAGCAGCACTTGCACCTTCTGCTCGGCCTGGGCCAGCGCTGCCTGGCAGTCACGGGTCAGGCCGATGCCCTGCTCGAAAGCGGTCAGCGAGTCTTCCAGCGACAATTCCCCGTTCTCCAGACGCTCGACCAGTGTTTGCAGGTCGGCGAGGGACTGTTCGAAATCCAGTGCAGCTTTTTTGCGGGCCATGGCGGCGATTTCCGGTTGACGTTAAACCGGCGCGACACTAGCAGATAGGGGGTTTATGGGCAAATGAGCGGGGCGCGGCCGACCCTTATCCCCTCACTACAGACGCCAGTGGTCAGTTTGAGGAATCGCCCGGGTAATTGATTTTGTAGCGGGTACTCCGTCCCCCCCCCGGCATTCTTTGCAGGCAGCCCTTTTCCAGCAGTTCCGCCAGATGGCGGGTTGCCGTGGCTTTCGAGACCTTGGCCACCGCTTGATACTGTGCCGCGCTGATGCCGTGCTCGAAGCCTCGTTCTCCACCGTCGAGCAGGCGATTGAGCACTGTACTCTGCTCCACCGAAAGCTCGGATTCACGGTGCGCCTGCCAGAAGCGGGTTTTACCCAGCACACTTTCGATACGCGCGATGGCTTGCTGCAGACTGCGTAAAAGAGTCTGCAGAAACCAGGTGAGCCATTGGGTGACGTCCAGCGTCGCCTTTTGGCTGGCCTCGAGTACTCGGTAGTAGCCGTTGCGGTCATCGAGGATGCTGGCCGACATCGCGTAAAAGCGGATCGCCTGGGCTTCACCTTGCGCCAGCGCCAGATCGGTGATGGTCCGAGTCAGGCGACCGTTGCCGTCATCAAACGGATGCAGCGTGACAAACCAGAAATGCGCAATGCCAGCACGCAGCAACGGATCCAGCGCTGTTTGATGCTGGCTGGCCTCGAACCAAGTGAGAAATTTATCCACCTGCCGTTCGAGACCTTGGCGCGCAGGGGCCTCGAAATGCACAGTGGGACGGTCGAGACGACCGGAAACTACCTGCATCGGTTCGTCACCGCGAAGCGCACCGACATGCATCGACCTTGCGGTGAAGTCGCTTTCCTGATCCGGAAACAGCCATCGATGCCATTCCAGTAATCGCTCCAGCGTCAGTGGTTCAGCGAAGCGCCGGGTGGCGTCGAGCATCAGTTGGGCCAGGCCTTCGCTCCGTTGACTGACTTTATCGCTATCGGGCAACTCCAGCCCCAGGCGTCGAGCCAATGACGAGCGCACCGAGCCGACATTCAACTGTTCACCCTCAATGGCCGAAGAGGTCACGATGTTTTGCAACAGTGCGTCGAGTTCGGTCTGAGCGCTCAGGGAGTTGCCCACGGATCCAGCCATGCCCATCAATTGGCCTTGTGCCTGAACGCATTCACGCAGCAGCGGCGCCAGACGTTCTGCCTGCCAGTTGAAGTCGGGCCAATTCGGTTGCTGCCAGATCCATTGAGTGGTCATCGGTTACTGCCTGTAATAGGGCCGTGAGCCGAATAGAAATGCTATTCGGCTCATTTAGTGAGCCGAATATGACGGCTATTCGGCTCACCGTCTACTTTACGGCGTGATTCCCACCGCAAATCCAGATGTATCCGATTGTTAAAAAACTGCCGAATCGCTAATCTTCGCGCCTTCTACGACCCGCTAGTCACGGGGTCTTTCAGACGAAACGCAGTTTCCACCGCTGTGAAGTACCGAGGATCGGGTGCAAGGTTTCGTTCAGGCATGGCAGGAGGCATTACATGCGTTCATTTCTTTGGCTGCTGATCGGTCTGGCTTGCGCGCCTGCGCTGTGGGCGGCGCCGACTGCCGAGCTGTCTGAGCCATCCGGTGGCTGGCGTTATAACGGTCTGCTCGACCGCAGTGAAAACCCGCAAGTCGCCTATCCCACGCCGCCGATCGATCGCGGCATTCAGCGCAATCGCACGATGATTCAGGGCCAGCTCAAGGCCATTGGCAATCAGCGCGGGCCGCACACGCTGGCGGTCAACGGCAATCCATTGAATCTGTACACCGACGATGACGGGCGATTCGCCCGGCCGTATGCGTTCGGCGCCGGTTCCAACAGTGTCGAAGTGCGCAGTGCCGAGGGGCAGTCGCTCAAGCGCGTGCAGTTCTATGAAGCGAACAACCTGCGCACCCCGGCGAAGATCCGAGTGGTGCTCGGCTGGGACGATCCCAAGGCCGAGCTCGACCTGCACATCATCACCCCGGACGGCCAGCACGCGTTTTTCGCCCATACGGCGTTGACCAACGGTGGCGGTCTGGACCCGGATGGTGTCGATGGCCCCGGCCCGGAAATGTTCACCATGACCGCGCCGCTGCATGGCACCTATCTGGTTTACGTCAACTATTGGGGCAACTTCGGCGACGGCGGCTATAACTTCGAGGAGGCCAGCAATCAGAACGAGGTCATCACCTCGCAAATCACGCTGGTGCTCAACGAAAACACGGTCGACGAAAAACGCGAAACATTCATCGTGCCCCTGCGGGCGATCGGTGATCTGCTGCTGGTCAAGACTTTCAACTATTAAGCATCCCGCACCACGGATGAACTTCGGGTTTTGTGAACATGAGTGATAACGCTGCTTCTCCGGCCGTCCCGACACCTGCCGGCCAACCTTCCCGGCGCTGGCCGGCGCTGCTGATCGGCCTGGTCCTGGTGGCCGGGGTGGCCGGTGGTCTTGGCTGGCTGCTGCACAAGCCCAAGGTGCCGGCGGCGGCACTTGCCAGCGACAAGCTCGGCCTGAGTCGTCCGGATGCGCTGCTGGAAACCCGCTCCTTGAGCCAGTTGCCCAAGGACCTGCTGACGGTGCCGTTCCTCAAGGCCACGCTCACCGAGGATTTCGTCTTCTATTACGAAACCCACGCAGACCGCCTGGGGCTGATCGGTAGCCTGCGGCGGATCATCTACGAACACGATCTGAAGCTGCAGGACAGCCTGATCGAGCAGCTTTTCGATCAACCGGCAGATGTGGCGTTGTGGCGCGGTGCGGATGGCCGGCTCAAGGATTTCCTGCTGGTGATGGACCGCGGCGGCCTGGCGAAACTGCTCGAACCGTTGGCGAAAGTGGCGTTGGACGATTCGCAACTCAGCGTCTTCGGCAGCCTCAAGGTCGGCGGTGACGAAGTACCGCTGTACCAGCTCAGCTACAACGCCAGCAAATCGCTGCTGTTCGCGTCGCGCGGCGACAAACTGGTGGTGCTGTCCAACCCGAACAAATATTACGACCCGGCCAGTGGCGAATCGGAAGAGTCCGGGCATGTCTCGCCGCAAGCGCTGGCAGCGCTGCTCAACGGCGACAAACTGTTCCCCGAGGCTTTCGGTCTGCCGGCCAAGGCGCCGGAGATCAAACAGCGTCTGTCGGTCAATTCCAGCGTCCTTGCGATGGGCTATCAGCGCTTCATCCCGAACTTCGCCGGGCTGCGTTTCGACATGGACGACAAGGGCTGGCACAGCTACCTGGCCATGGATGAACTGGATAACCAGCCGGACTTCGATTTCAAACCGGTGTGGCAAGCCATGCCGCTGGGCGCCAGTGCCTGCGTGACCTTGCCGGTAGCGGCCGAACCGCAGAAACCGCTGCTGGTGAAACTCGGCGCCGACGAAGCGGTGGCGCAGAAACTCACCGAACACGTGGCTGGCGCGGCGGGCCTGTGCTGGTACGCCGATTCGCGGTTGTACACGCCGTTGCTGGTTGCCAGCCTGAAGGACGAGGACAGCGGCAAGCTCGATGGCGACCTGGGCACGTTGTTCGGTTCGATGGTGGGCGCCTACGAGACGAATGTCGATGAACACGCATTCCCGGTGGTCGAGAAACAGGAAGGCCAGAGTCATGTCTGGCAGCGTCAGGTCAGCTCCAATTTCGGCCCGTACGCCGCCAAGACTGCCGAGAATCCGGATGCGATCAGCGGTAAAGCGTTCATGAAAGTCAGCCTCGCCCGTCACGGTTCGACGCTGCTGTTTTCCCTCGACGACAAACTGGTGGACAAGGCTCTCGGTACTCTCGACAAGCGCTTCCCGCCGATGGCCGACGTGCTGCCGAAAGATGTGCTGATGCCGATCTACTTCGGTCCGGATTCGATGGCGCAACTGATGCAGCAGGAAACCCTCGACAGCCTGCCGCAGGACATGGAGCCGGTGTTCTACAACGCCGCGCAAACGTACCTGATTCCGAAACTGCGCACCCTCGGCGGCTACGGCAAATACGCCCTGACCCTGCCCGAAGGCAGCGAGCCTGACGGCCACTGGCAATGGCTGCCGCTGGAATGGAAAGCGCTGTGACGACACTGATCCGCAGCCTCGGCCTGCTCGCGCTACTGCTCAGCGCGGGCGCCCGAGCCGTCGAAACGCCGGCGCTGGATCCGGCGCAGTCCCAGGTGTTCCGCGCCTGGTTCGTGCGCATCGCTCAGGAACAACTGAGCCAGGGCCCGAGCCCGCGCTGGTATCAGCAGGACTGCGCAGGCCTTGTGCGTTTCGCCGCCAACGAAGCGCTGAAAGTCCACGACGACAAGTGGCTGCGCAGCAATGGCCTGTCCAATCGCTACCTGCCGCCGGAGCTGACGCTCAGCGACGAGCAGCGCAAGCTCGCCCAGCAATGGCAGCAGGGCGGCGGCAAGGTCGGGCCGTACGTCAACGCGATCAAACTGATTCAGTTCAACAGCCATCTGGTCAGCCGCGACGTGTCCCAGGCACGCCCCGGCGACCTGATGTTTTTCGATCAGGGCGACGACCAGCACCTGATGATCTGGATGGGCCGCTACATCGCCTATCACACCGGCACGACCACCCCCACTGACAACGGCATGCGTTCGGCAAGCCTGCAGCAACTCATGACATGGAAGGACACCCGATGGATACCCGACGCAGCCAACCCCAACTTCATCGGCGTCTATCGACTGAACTTTCTCTCCCAATGACCGGTGCCCGCATGCTGCGACTCTGCGCTCGAATTCCCCTGCTGCTGGCGCTGTTGCTGCCATTGGCGACCGTCAACGCTGAAGATTCGGTGGAGCCGAGTGGCTACACGCCGGTCGCCGGTGAAAGCTTCTTCCTGCTGGCCGACAGCAGTTTCGCCGCCGACGAGCAGGCGATGGTGCGTCTCGAAGCACCGGGCCGCGACTACCGCCGTTTCCGCATGGAGCCGTACGGTGGCGCCGACATTCGCGTGTACCGCATCGACAAGCCGCTGGATTTCCTCAAGCGTCAGAAGAACCTGCACCGCGTTGTCAGCGACGGTCAGTTCAAGGGCGAGGGCTTGTCCAACACCCTCGCGTACCTCTGGGACAACTGGTACCGCAAATCGCGGCGGGTGATGCAGCGCGCGTTCTCCTACGAGTCGCGCAAGCAGGTCACCGAGGAAGTGCCGGAACTGAAGATGGGCAACGCCATCACCGCGCCGACGCCGTACGACGCGCAGCCGCAATTCGCGCTGATTCCGGGTCTGCCGGTGGTCAGCCAGTTCCGTTATCCGCTGTGGCAAGCCAAGCCGATTCAGCCGCCGGCCGGGGTCAACCTGGCCGGGTCTTCCAGCGAGTTCGTCAGCGTTGCGCCGGGTAACGTGTACATCCCGTTGGGCAACCTGAAACCGGGCCTGTACCTGGTCGAAGCGCTGATCGGCAAGTACCGCGCGACCACCATGGTGTTCGTTTCCAACACCGTGGCGGTGAGCAAAATTGCCGGCGATGAATTGCTGGTCTGGGCCGCACGCAAACACGAAGGCAGTTCGGTGCCGAAGGTCAATGTGCTGTGGACTGACGGCCTCGGCGTGATGAGCAGCGGTGCCACTGATGCCGATGGTTTGCTGCGCCTGAAACACGTCAGCCCCGAGCGTTCGTTCGTCATTGGCGAGGACGAAGAGGGCGGGGTATTCGTCTCGGAAAACTTCTATTACGACAGCGAAATCTACGACACCAAACTCTATGCGTTCACCGACCGACCGCTGTATCGCCCGGGGGATTGGGTGTCGCTGAAAATCGTCGGTCGCGAGTTCAAGAATGCGCGGGATTCGGTGCTGCCGGGCGCTGCTGACGTCAACGTCAGTGTGCTTGATGCCACCGGCACCGAGCTGCAACGCCTCGACCTGAAACTCGATTCCAAGGCCGGTACCCAGGGCCGCTTCCAGTTGCCGGATAACGCTGTGGCCGGTGGTTACGAGATCCGCTTCAACTACAAGGATCAGGCCTACAGCAGCGCTTTCCGTGTGGCCGAGTACATCAAGCCGCACTTCGAAATTTCGCTGAATCTGGCCAAGCAGGATTACCGCACCGGCGAGCCGGTGAAGGGCAGTCTGGTGCTGCTGTACCCGGACGGCAAACCGGTGGCCAACGCCAAACTGAGCCTGAGCCTGCGTGCCCAGCAACTGTCGATGGTCGACAATGAGCTGCAATACCTCGGGCAATTCCCGGTGGAGTTGACCAGCACCGAACTGACCACTGACAGCAAGGGCAACGCGACCCTCGACCTGCCGGCCGCCGACAAACCGAGCCGTTACATGCTCACCGTGTTTGCCAGCGATGGCGCGGCGTATCGGGTCAAGACCACCAAGGAAATCCTCATCGACCGTGGCGCCGCGAGCTTCCGCCTGAGTGCGCCGCAACGTTTCAGCGCAGTCAACGACAAAGTCGCGTTCAGCTACGCCAACGAGGGCGGCAGCGAGCAGAGCAAAGCCGTGACCCCAAGCAGCTACAGCTGGGTGCGTCTGGAAGACCAGAGCACTGGCGAAGGCAAACTCGCGGCGACTGACAAAGGCTTTAGTCTGGCCTTCGAGCGTCCGGGTACTTACAACCTGACGCTGAAAGATCAACACGGTCGCGTCCTCGGCGCCACCGGCCATTCGGTCACCGGCGACGGTGTCAAAGCGGTGCCGGGCACTGTGGAAATCGTCCTCGACAAGCCCGAGTACAAGGCCGGCGATGAAGCGCTGGCACTGATCACCTTCCCTGAGCCGGTCAGCGATGCATTGCTGTCGCTGGAGCGCGACAAGGTCGAAGCCACCGCGCTGCTGGCCAAGGGCGGCGACTGGCTGAAACTGGAAAAACTCAGCGACACCCAATACCGCGCACGCATCCCGGTGAAGGACAATTTCGCGCCGAACCTGACCTTCTCGGTGCTGTACACCAAGGGCGGGCAGTACAGCTTCCAGAACGCCGGGATCAAAGTGATTGCCCCGCAAATCGACGTGGCGATCAGCACCGACAAACAGGTGTATCTGCCGGGCGACACGGTGACCGTCGACCTGACTACGCAGTTCGCCGGTAAAGCAGTTCCGGCGCATCTGACGGTGAGTGTTGTCGATGAAATGGTCTACGCGCTGCAACCGGAAGTCGCGCCGACCATCGACCAGTTCTTCTACCACCCGCGTCGCAATAATGTGCGCACCAGCGCCAGCCTGTCGTTCATCAGTTACGACGTGGCGTTGCCGGGCAGCCCCGGCGCGCCGGGCAAGGCCAACCGCAGCGAACGTGGGGTGAAAGTGCTGGAGCGCCCACGTCGTGAAGACGTCGACACCGCCGCGTGGCAGCCGGAATTGCTCACCGGTGCCGACGGCAAAACCCGTTTCACCTTCAAGATGCCGGACTCGCTGACCCGCTGGCGCATTACCGCCCGGGCCATCGCCGACGACGGCCAGGTCGGGCAGAAAAAACAGTTCGTCCGTTCGGAAAAACCGCTGTACCTGAAGTGGAGCGGGCCGAGCAAATTCCGCAAGGGCGATCAGCCGCAACTCGGTGTGTTTGCCTTCAGCCAGGCGGAAAAACCGGTCAAGGCTGAGCTGGTCACCCATTACGCTGGCGCCGAACAACGCCTGCCGGTGACCCTGAATAACGGCATCAACTACGTGCCGCTGCCAGCGTTTGCGCTGGCGACCGGTGAGTGGACTGCCGAGCTGGTGCAGGATGGCAAAACCGCGGACTCCCTGGCTGTGCGCCTGAGCGCGACCGGTGACGGCTGGCAAGTCACGCAAACCCAGAGCCTCGACGTGGCCAGCGGCGACACCCCGTTGAGCCTGCCGGCCGACGCCACCGACATTCGTCTGCGTCTGGATGACAGTCCGCAAGCGCTGTTCCGTTCCGCGCTCGATGATCTGCTGAGCTACCCGTACGGCGGCGTCGAGCAGACGGCCAGCCGTTTGCTGCCGCTGAGCATCGCTTATCCGTCGCTGGCGTCGAGCCCACAGATCCGCGATCGCCTGCGCCTGATCATGCAGAACAGCCGTCTGCGTCTGGTGCAAATGGCCGGGCCGTCGGCGAGCTTCACCTGGTGGGGCTTCGACGGCGAGCCGGACGCGTTCCTCACCGCTTACGCCTACTACGCCGACTGGAACGCCAGTCAGGTGCTGGAACTGACCTTGCCACCGGAGCACTGGCAGCGAGTGCTGGAGGTCTACGCCAAGCAAGCGCCGAACACGCCACTGCTGCAGCGGGCGCTGATCCTGTCGTTCGCCAAGCAGATGCATCTGCCGGTGAACACTTTGCTCAGCGGCTTGATGGACGATCTGGCGAAGGCTGGTGAAGGCAATGCCGAAACCCTGATGGACGACGGCGAAGACAGCCTGGTGATGAGCGACCCGGATTCGGCGCTCGGTCTGGCGGCGGCGCGGGTATTGACCGCGGCGCTGGCGACTCAGTCGAAAGTTGCGTTGCCCGACGCGTTCAATCGCCAGGTCGCTGCGGCACAACAGCGTCTGGCGGTCAGTTCGCAGCCGTTTGTCGAAGCGCTGAACCTGTCGCTGCAAGCGTTCGATCAGGCCCGTGCGACAGCGTTGCTGCAACGTCTGCTGCCACAGCAATCGACCCTCGAACGCGCCCTGGCGCTGAGCTGGTTGCAACGCAGCATCGCTCAGGCCTCGCCGACCATCGCGCTGCTGCCGGGTGAAGGCTGGAAGAAAAACTACGGCGCCACCGGCGAGATTTACTGGACCTGGCAGGGTGCGACGCCAGTGCCGAATGTGTTGTCGGTGTCCGGTACTCAGGAGCGACCGCTGCGGGCGGCACTGAGCTTCCAGACCCAGCAACCGGCCGTCGATCCAATGGCCGTGACTATCACCCGCCGTTTGTCGCGGCTGGTGCCGGGCGACGAAGCGTTCACTTTCAAATTGGAGCCGGTCGGCAGCAAACCGCTGTCCAGCGACAGCCTGTATCTGGACGAAGTGATCCTCACCAGCAAGGCGCCGAAACCGCTGCGCTACGGCATGCTCGAAGTGCCGCTGCCACCGGGCGCCGATGTCGAGCGCACCACCTGGGGCATCAAGTTGCAGGGCAAGGACGGCACCGAGCCGACCGCGCTGGAAAAGGCGCGCTTCGAACCGGGGCAATTGGCCTACGCGGTGCCGGTGGATGCGCTGAGCGGCGAATTGCGCCTGCGCCATCTGGTGCGCTTCTCGCAGAAGGGTCAGTTCAACCTGCCGCCGGTGCGTTTCACTCAGGTCTACGCGCCGCAGCATCAGGCCCGGGAAGCGAAAGCCGCCCTCGGTCAGGTCACGGTCAACTGACATGAACCGGCCGCTGCTGTGGCTGCTGATGTGTGTGATGCCTGCGCTGGCGACGGCGCAGGATGAGCCGCTGCGGCTGGCGTACAAGGGCGAGTTGCTGTCGTTGAATCACACGCAACTGATCGCCCGCGAGCCGTTGCCGTCGACGCTGGATACGCCGCTGGGCAGTCTTTGGAAATTGTTCGTCTACGCGTGGCTGGTGGATACCGGCGCGCGCGAGCCAGCGTATGAATGTCGCGGGCAATCGAAGGAGGAGGTTTATTGCTGCTCGGCGGGCGGCAAGATCGAGCGTGATCAGGCGTTGGTCAAATCCTGCGGGTTGTACTTTGAGCCGGCGAGATTGGGCATTACTGCCGCCGATTGGCGCACCTATTGGCAGGCGCGGCAGGCGCCGTCGTGGTTGCTGGATTTGCCGACCGTGCAACCGGCTACTCGGGTTTCCGTGACTGACTTGCTGAAGGTGTTGTCGGTGCTGCCAGCGCAGGAGCAGATGCGCCGCGTGTTGCTCGACGTCGTGCTGAATGCGGCGGACGGCAATGTCGTCGGCGAACTGGGTGGTCGCCTGCGGGTGAAAACCTGGAGCTGGCTCGGCGATCAGGATCCGCAATCGCGGCAGGGCGGTTTCGCCGGTTGGACGGCGGACGGCTCGCCGATCTGGGCCGGTGGGCGTGGCACCAGTCAGATGGTTTTGCGCCATTACGGTCAGGCGCTGGCGACGGTCCTGCCTGCTTCGTGGCCGGCGGAAGCAGGGCGTTGTGTAGAGGTCGGACTGTTCTCGCGCTATCCGCTGACGCGTGTTCTGGCAGGGGATCGGGTGGTGTCTTCCGGCCCGTTGCAAGGCGACTACCGCGTCGAGTTCGCCAACGGCAATGCGCTGGATATTCACAGCGCCGGCGAACTGTTTCTGCTCAACGAGAAACTGGTCGCCCGGCTTGATCGCGAAGAATACGTTGCCCGTGTTCTTGAACGCGAAGCCAAACCTGAACCTGCCGAAGCGGCCAAAGCCTTGGCCGTGGCGATCCGCACCTATCTGCTGCAAAACGCCACGCGCAACGGCGATTGCCTGAGCATCGACGACAGCAGCAACCGTCAGCGCGTCGCTCCGCGTCCGGCCTCCGCCGAGTCGCGCAACATCGCCGCATGGACAGCGGATCTGGTGCTGGCCGGCAGCACCGTCACCTATCACTCCGATCAACCCGGCCCGGACAAACTCGCTTGGCAACAAGCCGTCGAGCAGGCCAACGCCGGCCAGCGCTACGACGCGATTCTGCTGCACGCCTATCCGCGCGCGAGCCTCAGCCGTTGGGACAACCCGGTTGCTTCCTGCGAAGCACTGCCCGCCGCACAGGACTGGCTGCAAAAGCAGCGCCGCGGCTGGCGTCCGACGCTGGAAAGCGAAACCGGCTACAACGAAGTCAGCTCGTTCGCCGTGTGCAAACTGGCGTTCGGCCGCCCGTTTGTCGATCGCGAACGCCAGCGCATTTACGTGCGCGGCGTGCTCACGCTGCAGGATCGCCTCGACCTGACTCACGAATACCTGCACCTGGCCTTTGAAGCACATCCCAATGGCCAGGATGAAACCTACATCGAAGGGCTCGCCCGTCACCTCTTGCTGGAATAGACCATGACACTCCGTTATCCACAGGTCTTGCTGTTGCTCTGCGCGTTCAATGCATGGCCGATGGCAATGGCCGCTGACAGCGTCAAACTCGACACCCCGGTCGGCGGCTGGCGCACCGGCGCGCCCGAGGGCGAAGGCGAAAACTTCCGCCAGACCGTCAACTACCCAGCCTCTTCGGTCAACACCCCGGTCGGCCAGGCCAACACCGCGCGCATCAGCGGCGAAATCAAAGCCACCCCCAAGAACAAGGAACCGGGCCGACTGATCGTCAACGGCGTCAGCATGCCGCTGAAAATCGACGACAGTGGCCGCTTCGACCGCCCGTTCTCCTTCCCCAACGGCAGCAACAGCGTCGAAGTGCGCAGCCCCGACGGCCAGCAACGCCATCGCACGCAGTTCCTCAACGCCAGCGGCGGCGCCACCCCGGCCAAACTGCGCGTGCTGCTGTCCTGGGACAGCGACGGCACCGACCTCGATCTGCACCTGATCACCCCCGACGGCGCGCACATCTGGTACGGCGACCGCGTCGCACCCAATGGCGCCGCGCTCGACGTCGACGTCACCACCGGCTATGGCCCGGAAATCTTCGCCATGCCGGCACCGATCAAGGGCCAATATCTGGTGTATGTGAACTACTTCGGCGGAGGTTATCGGGGGGATGATGAAGGCGGGGAGGAGGCGGTGCAGCCGCTGACCACGGCGCAGGTGACGGTGATTACCGAGGAAGGCACGCCGAGCGAGAAAATGGAGACGTTTGTGGTGCCGATGCGGGCGGTGGGTGAACTGACGTTGGTGAAATCGTTCAGCTATCCCTGAGCAGCAGCCTGCTCAGGGTTGCACTAGAAACCGGGCGGAATGTAACCAGGCACGAACGGCACGTTGATGCACTTGCCGTGGATGATCTTTCCGTCCTCGATCCTGAACAGCACGATCTTTTTCGCCTTGTTGACGGTGGCTTCGAGCTTGCAATCCGAGCTGTGGCCGACCGTCTCGTAGTATTCGGTGTAAACCATGCCGTTGCCGGTGTGATTCATTGAGGTACCGGCCGCTTCCGTGGTAGTCCAGTTGGACGATTTGTACCAGGTGAGCACAGCCAGATTCTCGCCGTTGGCCCCGGTCTGTTTTTTCATCGAGTCGGGTTTGCCAAACAGATCGAGCGCTTCCTGCACATCGCGTCCTTCCCAGCGCGACTGGGCAATCAAGTGGCAACCATTGATCAGCAAAACAGCGGGCGTTATCAGCAGCGCCAATAACGATTTAGTCCATGGGTTCATCGTGATTCCCGCCGCTTACTTGTTGCCCAGGATCGAGTCGAGGTGGTCCATCATCTGGCCTTTCTCCTGAATCGGCGCCAGTTTGAAGAACATCTGCTGCAGACCCTGAATCATCTGCAGGTACTCCATCTTGCCCAGCGCGATCATGTCCTTTTTGGCAGGTGAGCAAACAAACTCGCTGGTGCGCTGCACCCAGAACTCCTTCGGCTGCTGCCATTGGTCGTTAACTTTGAGGTTACGCATCATGTAGGCGATGCGATCAACCGACTGGCCATTGAGCATTCGGACCTTGTTCGTCGAACACTGAACTTCGAGGTTGTAGGCATCGATCATCGGTTTGCCGGGTTCCTCATACACCAGCGTCACGGCGACCAACTTGGCCCCCTTGGTGTGTTTCGACGGCACGACTGAAGTGCTGTCGGCCACATACATGATGTTCTTGTGGGGAACGCCGTTGCCGTAAATGATCCACCAGTCACCAACGAGCTTCTGCTCCTCTGCCAAGGCTGAAGAGGTAGCGGTCAGGAGTGCGGTCAGTAGAACAGCGGATTGATTGAGTTTGAAAAAAGACGACATGGTGTTGCTCCATTCCTTGGCGCTTTTGTAATGCACAAAAACAGAATGGAAATTTAGTGGTGAGGTTGGGCGCGGGGCAATTAGGGCGGATGTGCTAATGGCTTATTGCAATGTCCGTTTCAGTCTGGGGACGGTAAGGGGGCAAGTACTTCTTGCCCCCTTTCATAACGATATCAGGCCGCTAGTTCCGGGCTGAAACTGCTGGATGTCAGACGAGTGATCGCGATTCCCAGTGCCTGATCATCGAATAACTTGTTTTTACGCACCGCAGCTCCTGACCCACCGTCCCAGTTCTTCAGTGCTTTACGTACCGCAGGAACGGTTGGAGCAATCCTTTCCCGAATCAGCAACCAATCAACGGTGGCCAGCAACTCCATGCCGAAAGGTGACTCAAAACCGTCGATCAATTCAGCCGTTCGCTCTAAAGCCTGGGAGTATTCCTTGGCTTCAGTCTTGAGGTAGGTTTGCAAAAAGGCTTTGCGATCTTGATCAAACCAAATGACATCGGTGATTCCTGCATCACTGATGCGCTTGTCGCAATGTAGATAGCTGCCATCCAGATTGTTGAGCAGATGCTCCAATCGATTGGCATACGGACCGAATTTATGAGCGACAAATTTGAGGTTTAGCGGATTCTCGGTACCTGGAATTTTCTCGATGGCACGCTCAAGAAACCAAGCCAGTTTCTGAATTTCGAGCAGGCTGCATTCCATGCCCAGAACCCAATAACGCCGGACCAACTCAGCAATCAGTGCGCGTGCCGGAGTGAGTTGCTCAACGCCATCGCGCTTAGCGACATTCAGATACTGATTAGAGGGTTCGAACACTAATACATCGACATCCAGGTCACCCAGCACTTCTATAATCTGCTCGCGTACTTCAGGCCACTTCAAACCGCCGTTACCAGCACCGAGAGGTGGGACGGCGACAGATTTCACGTCGTTCTCAAGCAGAAACCGACGCAGATCATGCAAGCCTTCAGTTATCCACGCCATTTGCGACGGTGAACGCCAATGGCGTTTGGTAGGGAAGTTCACGATCCAGCGTGGGCCATCGAGTTCATTGGTGGCCGTCACGTGCATCTTGCCGGTTTCTACTTCCCCGGCCTTACATGCCGCTGCATACACGCGGTAATTTTGCGCAAAGCGCTCTTTGAACATCAGCGCGATGCCCTTACCCATCACGCCCACGGTATTCACCGTATTGACGAGCGCTTCAGTTTTGGCTTCCAGCAGGTTGCCTTGGGTGAATCTGATCATTGGAAATACCATTTGGGACGCGCATGGACCGGCAACGTCAAGCCTCTAACGGCCACGTCTGCTTCTATGCGTACTTTCATTGCATCGGTGTGGCACATGATGCCCAGTAGTCCCGTAATCGGTAAATGTTGGTGGATCAGCGCCTCAGCCTGATAACGCTCCATTTTGCGAGGGTCGTCAGGATCGCGCTTGAAGTCGCGCCGTTGAAGGATAGACCAATCGATCTGGTCGAGATTCGCCAGATCGCTGTAGTAGTTTGTCCAACTCGGGTAGGCATGAGCGTTTGTGAAGACAAACGGTAGGCCAAGCTCTTCAACGCGATAGAGGCTTGAGACCAGAATCACGATCTCGTCATTGCCGCGTTGTTGAACACTCCAGCCAGAGTGAATGTTCTGCATCATCACCGAGAAGGGTGTGAAATAGAAGGGCACGTAGTCGGCCAGTACGCCTTCGGGTGCGATAGGCACCTGACGGAAACGGCGTTTGTCGATCAAGTCGACGTTGCCGATATTCACGTACTGAGGTGCCTTTGCTTCCGAGTTTGCGCAATGCAGACCGTTGTCCAGAATCCAGGGCAGGTTATCGCGATGGACGATACGCCAAATCAGAGCTTTCTCTGGATTCAGGTTGGTATAGATCATTGATAAAACATTCTCTGGTTCACGCTGGTCTGCACATTAACATCGGCCGCCTGTAATTTAGCTACGCAAAGTGCATCAACTTCTTCGCTGGGGGTGAAGATTTTGAAGAAGGCATCAGGTTTAACAATCCCCGGTGCGAGACACTCTGCCATGCAGATGCTTTTGCAATGAGGATCCAGGTAATCGCGACTGCTCATGACATCCCACTCGATGGCTTCGAAACCCTGTTCGTAATCAAGTAGCTGTATTGAGTCGCCCGCTAACGGGTGGCGTGGAATGACTTTCCAGCCGTATTGCTTGGCTGTTGATCTGTAGACCGAGATCAACACAAATTGTGCCTCTGGCCTATTGCGCTGAACGCTTCCGTCAAATGGATTCTTCGCAAACCAGTGGAAGGGGACGTAGTTGTCGAGCTGCAGAGCCTGCCGCTTTTTCAGGATTTCAGCATCTGCGACGTCTTTGAAACCCGAGAGGCCGGCGCGAGGTTTCAAGCCATCCCTGAAAATCCCATCCAGGTTTTCAACTGAAGTGAGATGGTAGAGAAGCTTCTGATCCTTGATGCTTTTAACGTCCGACATAGTGGTCTCCTTGACCTGCACATCAACCTAAACTGAATTCAGTCCCGGCCTCGCCCCGTGCTGATGTAACCCTCGATCCGTGGGGGTTGGTAGAACAGTTGGTGTGATTCTAGTGTGCCATCATTTTTGGCCACAAGCTCAACATGGAAATTGGTTAGCAGGATCCGTCAGCAAGACCGTTGATCTCACTCGTCATCAAAGTAATCGCGGTCCAGCGTCGGCAGCCGCAACAAGCGCGATGTCACGCCCACCTCATGATCCATCATCAGATGCACCAGCCGCGTGCCGTCTACCAACACAATCCCGTCCACCGATTTGGCGAAGTCGACAGCGTGCGCCGTGAAGCCGGACGTTGTGATGAAAACGCCTCGCTTGGCTTTTTGCCCCGCGAGCGCTCCGTAGAACGCCTGCAGTTCAGGCCGGCCAACCGTGTTCTGCCAGCGCTTGGCCTGAACGTAAACTTTTTCCAGCCCCAATTTATCGAGCGAAATAATGCCGTCGATGCCGGCATCACCGGAACCGCCGACACGTTGCAGATCATTACGACTGGCGCCGTAACCCAGGCGATGAAGCACATCCAGCACGATCACTTCGAAGCGGTTGGGGCTGACTTGCAGCAAGTTATCCAAAAGGTCGACCGCCGTGGCATCGCGCAATTCCTTTAGCGCTCGCTCCAGTCGGTCGTCGGGGCTTTCGGTGGCGGAGGCCAGATCTGGCTCCACATTTGGTTGGTCATCGAGTGGCTCGGCATCAGGCGCGACTTTCAGCTTCACATTCATGTAGCCGATTGCTAAATGCTCCACATCCTTGGCCGACAGCGGAAATACATGCTCCTTGGCGTACTGCACGCCTGCATCGGTCAATTTCCAGTAGCCGCGTTTGGCACTGCTGGAAAGACCGGCACGCTTGAGACGGTCGTGCGCCCAGCCTGATCGGTTCTTGTAGGTGGCCTGACCACTCGCGATCAGCTCTTCACGCTGCGCTTCTGTTAGTTGCAGCATTTTGGCTGCCGCTTCGTGAGCGTCCCGAGCAATTGCACCCTCGGGTTTTGTGGCGAGAAAACGCAGGATCGGCTCAATGAACTGATCGTAGGTTGGAACGGACATGGCGCATCCCTGTGCTGATGGGTGTTTTTGAACTGACCGGCGGGCGAGTATAAATTAACGCTCGCTGAGGATGCCTTCGAGAGTAAGCGGTGATGCCGTGAAAGCGTAAGCCGCTGTGTCCCAGCACACTCACACATTGAATGACTGACCGGAAAGGGTTTTGTCCTACAGAACATCCCTGCGCAATAAATTCCGTCGTCTGGCATACGCAAGCTTTGCCCAGGCGCTATCATCCCCCACTTTTTAGCGCCTGCTGATCGGGCGCGTGAGCTATGGAGCAACACACGGTGATTACCGGCGAACTCAAAAGCAAAATCGACGCTATCTGGAATGCCTTCTGGTCGGGCGGTATCTCCAACCCGATGGAGGTCATGGAGCAGCTGACCTATTTGCTGTTCCTGCGTCGTCTGGATGAGTTGCACACCCTGGAAGAGAACAAGTCCAATCGTCTGAAACAGCCGATGGAGCGCCGTATCTTCCCTGAAGGCCTCGACGCGCGGGGCTGCAATTACAACGATTACCGCTGGTCGCACTTCAAGAACCTGGCCCCGGCGGACATGTTTGAAGTCATCGCCGATCACGTGTTCCCGTTCCTGAAAACCATCGGCAGCGATGACTCCACCTACAGCCATCACATGCGTGATGCGCGCTTCACCATTCCGACGCCGGGACTACTAGCCAAAGTGGTGGACTTGCTCGACGACATCCCGATGGATGATCGCGACACCAAGGGCGACGTCTACGAATACATGCTCGGCAAAATCGCCAGCGCCGGGCAGAACGGTCAGTTCCGCACACCACGACACATCATTCAGTTGATGGTTGAACTCACCGCGCCGCAGCCGAACGACGTGATCTGCGATCCGGCCAGTGGTACTTGCGGCTTTTTGGTCGCGGCGGGTGAATATTTGCGTGAGAAGAATCCGAGCCTGCTGCTGGATGCTGCACAGCGTGAGCATTTCCACCATGGCATGTTCCATGGCTTCGACTTCGATAACACCATGTTGCGGATTGGCAGCATGAACATGATGTTGCACGGGGTGGAGAACCCGGATATTCGTTATCGCGACTCTCTGGCGGAGAATACGGCAGGGGAGGCCGAGCATTACAGTCTGATTCTTGCTAACCCGCCGTTTGCCGGAAGTTTGGATTACGAAAGCACGGCGAAAGACCTGCAGAAAATAGTTAAAACCAAGAAAACCGAGTTGCTGTTTTTGGCGTTGTTTTTACGATTGCTTAAGCCAGGTGGTCGTGCGGCTGTGATTGTTCCTGATGGTGTGATGTTCGGGTCGAGTAAGGCGCATAAAGAGTTGCGTCGTATGATCATTGAAGATCATAAGCTGGATGGGATTGTAAAACTTCCCAGTGGGGTGTTCAAACCTTATGCTGGCGTTGCGACCTCTATTCTTCTATTTACAAAAACTAACTCTGGCGGTACTGATAACGTCTGGTTTTACGACCTGCAGGCTGATGGGATGAGTCTTGATGACAAAAGACTTCCACTTCTAACTGATGACAAGTTAGGAGTTTCGCCTAGTGCTGTGCTGACTGATGAAGAGCGCGCTAAGAATAACTTGCCTGATGTTCTCGTTCATTGGCGTGAACGGAAAGGAGAGGAACTCCTACGTCCGCGAACGGCCCAAAGCTTCTGCGTCCCCAAATCGGAAATAGTTTCTCAAAAGTATGATTTAAGTCTGAGTCGCTATAAAGAAGTTGAATGCGAGGAAATAGTCCATCGTAGTCCAGACGAGATTTTGGAGCGATTGAGTGCCTTGGAAGTTGAGATTAGTCAAGGAATGCATAGTTTGCGGGAGATTTTTAGATGAGTGGCTTGCCGTCAATTGAGTTGGAGAGCTTGCTTGAACCTGTCAAGACATGGAATCCAAAAACTGCCAAGGATGTAGATAAATTTGTATATGTTGATTTGGGCGCTATAGATCAAAAGTGCAAAAAAATAGTTGGTCAAAAAGAAATTTCCTGCAGAGAGGCGCCTAGCCGAGCAAGACAGGTTGTAAAAGCGGGTGATGTTCTAGTTGCAACGGTTCGACCAAACTTAAATGCAGTTGCGATTGTTCCGGAAGAGCTCTCAGGGGCCACTGTCTCAACCGGGTTTTGTGTTTTGCGTCCAATTCCAGGCGTGCTCGATTCTCAATATCTCTTTCATTGGGTAAAGACAAAGCTATTTGTCCAGAGTATGGTCAGGCAAGCGAGTGGCGCTAGTTACCCGGCTATAAGCGATCGTATCGTGCTTAATTCAAAAATTCCTTACTTGGAGTTTATGGGTCAGAGGGAAGTCGCGTCTGTTCTTGATTGCGCCGATTTACTTAGGGAGAAACTTCAAAATTCTGTCGCGGAGCTGGATGCTCTAATAAGTTCCACGTTTGTGGAGTTGTTCGGGTGGGGGCAGCAAGCTCCTGTAACTATTGGGGATTCTCTTGAGGCGCACCCTAATGGCTGGAAATGGGAGTTATTGACAGATGTTGCACGATTGGCGACAGGTCATACTCCCGATCGGCAGAATGAAGAATACTGGGGTGGTGATATACCATGGTTGTCATTAACGGATATTAGGAGGCTTGATTTAACGGTTGCCCGAGAAACGAGCGAGCGGGTCACACAACTCGGAATAGATAATTCCTCCTCCGTTAAGCTCCCAGTGGGAACTGTTTGTTTTTCTCGCACGGCATCTATTGGTTTTATCACTGTCATGGGGTGTGAGATGGCGACATCTCAAGATTTTTTTAATTGGGTCTGCGGCAGCAATTTAGAGCCTCTCTACTTGATGTATGCGCTTTTCATGTCTCGTTCGAGGCTTCGGTTGCTCAGCACCGGTTCTACGCATAAAACTATTTACTTTCCTACTGCGGAAATATTTCGCGTGTTAGTTCCTCCTGTTGAGCTGCAGAAAAAATTCGCTCAGCAAGTCATCAGTATTAAGGAGTTAAGAGAACTTCAGATGCGTCGGTTATCTGAGCTCGATATTTTGTATTCTTCTCTCCAACACCGCGCCTTCCGAGGCGAACTCTAACCCATGCGCGTCTCCCCGCTCCCCGTCTGGTCCCGAACCTGGCGCGAGCTCTGGAGCCCCTTGGCGCGGCACGGATCGGCGCCGGCCGATCTGTTCTGCGAGTTGTATCGGGCGTTGATGTCTGCCTTAAAAACGCCCCCATCCATGGCCGCTCTGGCCGAGATCATCGATGACCCACCTCAAAGCGTTCGAGCCTTCCGGCAGATCAGCGGCGATGACCTGATCGACGAATCATCCCTGCTGAGCTTCCTGCAAACCGCCTATGAAGTGCTCGACGAACTGGCCGGCGATGCACTGGCCAATGCGTATTTCAATCGCCTCGCCAACTTCATCGTCACCTACAACCTCAACTACGAACTGCGCCGCCCCTGTCGGTTGTATCCGACAGTCCCCGGCCTGTTCGCCAATCTGGTTCAAGGCCTGCGCAACAGCAACGCTGAGCATCCGCACCTGCATACCCTGCAAAGAGATTTTGACGAAGCCTTCCGCGACCTGCACGACAGGGGCGGTGAAGGGCGAATCAAAACCTGCCTGCAAAAACAGATCAATCTGCTGGAAGCCCTCGGCCGCAGCAATCCGCAGGTCAATGAATACGCACTGTCGAGCATCTGCGACCAACTCCCGCATTGGCCCCACGCCAAGGTTCGCCAAGCGCTGAAAAGCCTCTATGGTTTCACCTGCGACTATCCCGGCATCCGCCATGGCGGTAAGCCCGGTAGCGTTGAAGGCAATATAGAGATGCGCGATATGCTGGCACTTTGTATCCTATTCACCGGATTCACCCCCTACCTGACCGATCGGCTGGACGTTGCCGCCATATTTCAAGGACGTTGATATGAGTAACTTTGCCTTCTTGCGCGCTGAATGGCCCGGGCTGCATGCCGAGGCGCTGAAGGCTGAAGCCAATGTGCTGGCGGATCCGCGCACGTCCTGCTTCTATGCCCGGCGCACGCTGGAGTTGCTGGTGGCGTGGCTGTTTCAGGCTGATCGCAGCCTGAAACAGCCGTACAAAAGCGACTTGTCGGCGTTCCTGTTTGAGCCAACATTCAAGACCCTGACCGGGCCGATGCTCCACGCCAAAATGGAAGTCATCCGCAAGCGCGGTAACGATGCCGTGCACAGCGCCCGGCAAGTGCGCGAGCAAGACGCCAAAGCGGTGCTGAGCGAACTGTTTCATGTGGCTTATTGGTTGGGACGGCATTACGCACGCAGCGCGGCGGGCAAACCGGATGGCGCATTAAAGTTCGACTCGGCGCTATTGCCCAAGCCGCCGCAAATCGCCGCCACGCAAACTCAGGCGCAACTGCAAAAGCTTGAACGCGAACTGGCTCAACGAGACGCCGCGCTGGCGCAAGCACAGAAGAAAAATGCCGCGCTGGATCAAGAACTGGCCCAGCTACGTGCTGATGTGGCCGCTGCAAAAGCCGCCAACGCCAGTCAGCCGGATAACCACGATTACAACGAAGCACAAACCCGTGACCTGTTTATCGATCAGTTGCTGCACGAGGCAGGCTGGCCACTGAATGCCGCCCGTGATCGCGAGTTCGAAGTCGCGGGTATGCCAAATAGCAAAGAACAAGGTTTTGTCGATTACGTGCTGTGGGGTGACGACGGCAAACCGCTGGCGTTGATAGAAGCCAAGCGTACGCAGCACGATGCCCGCAAGGGGCAGCAACAGGCCAAGTTGTACGCCGATTGCCTGGAGGCGATGTTCGGCCAGCGCCCGCTGATCTATTTTACCAATGGCTACGAACACTGGCTGTGGGATGACTTGCTTTACCCGCCACGCCTCATTCAGGGCTTCCACAAGAAGGCCGAATTGGCGCTGCTGATTCAACGTCGTAGCAGCCGCAAGAAGTTGGGCGAGGCGACGATTGATCCGCTCATTGTCGAGCGGCACTACCAGCAACGGGCCATTCGCCGTATTGGTGAAACCTTCGAGCAGGATCACCAGCGCAAAGCGTTGGTGGTCATGGCGACCGGGGCCGGCAAGACCCGGACAGTCATCGCTTTGAGCGATTTGCTGATGCGCTGTAATTGGGCCAAACGCATTCTGTTTCTGGCAGACCGAGTGGCCTTGGTCAATCAGGCTGCGAATGCGTTCAAGAAATTTTTGCCCAACGCGGCGCCGGTCAATCTGGTGACTGAGAAGAACACCGAGGGACGAGTCTACGTCTCGACCTACCCAACGATGATGGGCCTGATCGATGAGAAGCAGGAAGGGCAGCGGCGCTTCGGTGTCGGTCATTTCGATCTGATCATCATCGATGAGGCGCACCGTTCGGTGTACCAAAAGTACGGCGCGATTTTTTCCTACTTCGACGCGTTGCTGGTGGGACTGACCGCAACGCCTAAAGATGAAATCGACCGCAATACCTACAGCCTGTTCAACCTCGAAAGCGGTGTACCGACCGATGCATACACGTTGGATGACGCGATTGCCGAGCGCTATTTGGTCAGGCCGCGTGGGGTTTCGGTGCCGCTAAAGTTCCAGCGCGAAGGGATCCGCTACGACGAGCTGCCTGAAGACGAGAAGGATCAATGGGACGAACTCGAATGGGGCGAAGAGCAAGAAGTCCCCGACGAGGTCAGTGCTGATGCAGTCAACCGCTGGTTGTTCAATACCGACACGGTCGACAAAGTGTTGCAAACGTTGATGGAGCGTGGCCACAAAGTGGCGGGCGGCGACCGGTTGGGCAAGACCATTATTTTCGCCAAGAACGATGCTCATGCTCAGTTTATTGCCGAGCGGTTCGACGCGAGCTATCCGGACAAGAAGGGTGCTTTCGCTCGGGTGGTGACTTATAAAACCGATTACGCACAATCCCTGATTGATGATTTCTCGATCAAGGACAAAGCTCCGCACATTGCCATTTCGGTGGACATGCTCGACACCGGGATTGATGTGCCGGAAGTGGTCAATCTGGTGTTCTTCAAGATCGTTCGCTCTAAAGCCAAGTTCTGGCAAATGGTTGGACGTGGTACGCGATTATGCGATGACTTGTTCGGGCCAGATCAGGACAAAGAAGATTTCTTCATCTTTGATTTCTGCCAGAACCTGGAATATTTCAACCAGAACCCTGAGCCAACTGAGGGCACGTTGAGCGAGCCACTGGGGCAGCGTTTGTTCAAAGCGCGTTTGCAGGTGTTGGCGGCGCTGGATCGACGCCGAAAGAGTGTTGATGCCAGAGAGTCTTGCGGCACCTACTCCATCATCTATAGCGACGATGAACTGCGTGATGACATTGCCCGTGGTTTACACGAGCGAGTCAGTGCCATGACGCTGGATAACTTTGTGGTTCGACCAAAGCGTTACTGGGTTGAGCGGTTCTCCGCTGCCAGTATCTGGAAGGATCTCGGTGACACCCAACTGCAGGAGCTTGCCGAGCATCTGTCCGGGCTACCGACTCAGTTGGCGGAGGAGGATGAGGAAGCCAAACGTTTCGACCTTTTGCTACTGAGACTGCAGCTTTGCGTTCTCAATGCCGAGCCAGGCTTCGCCAACTTGAGCGAAAAGGTTCGGGAGCTGGCTGAGGCGCTGTTGGGCCAAAGCAACATCCCGGCAATTGCTGAGCATTTGCTGATGGTCGAGGCCGTGGCGAGTCAGGAATGGTGGGAAGACGTAACGGTTTCTATGCTCGAGCAGGCACGTCGCAAACTACGGAGCTTGATCAAGTTGCTGGAAAAGGGACGAGGTGTTCGCGTCTATACCGATTTTGAAGATGAGCTGGGCCAAATCGACGAAGTGATCATGCCTTCGATGGTGAACCCGGCAAGTTTCGAGCGTTTTCGTGACAAGGCCCGTGCGTTTCTGAGGGCGCATCAGGATCATTTGTCCTTGCAGAAGCTGCGACGGAATCAGCCGCTAACTGCGCTGGATCTTGAAGCGCTTGAGCAGATGTTGGTTGAAAGCGGGGCGGGTGCAGGCGAGATCAGTCGAGCGCGTGAACAAGCTAAAGGCTTGGGTCTGTTCATTCGCTCCTTGGTTGGATTGGATCGCGACGCGGCAACTGATGCGCTATCGGCTTTTTTGGCAGGAAGAGCACTGAATGCCAGCCAGATCGAGTTCAGCAATTTGGTGATACAGCACCTCACGGAACATGGGGCGATGGATGCGAATCTGCTCTATAAATCGCCGTTCACCGATATCACCCCTAAAGGGCCAGATGACTTGTTCGACTCAAAACAGGTGGATGAGTTGTTTGCGGCGCTTCAAAAGATTGAGGCAGGTGCCCGCGTAGCTTAAGGCTCATCACTGCATTTATAGAAATGGATTAAAAGGATTAAAAGGAGCTGCACGATGACTTCAATTTCAACCAAAGACGTGATGGCAAAAGCTTCGAATGAGGATCTAAAACCTCTGGTCGAATACATTCTTAAAGCCAGTACGACCGAAAGCTTGTCTGGGAAAGAACTCTATAAAGCGCATAACCCCAATCATCAACGCTATACCGGTCTGATACTCAATGAGATCCGTTTGTTCGGAGGCAATAGTTTCGTCAATCTCTTCCGCAGCGAGGGGCCGGAATACCATGAGGTTGTGAAGGATGTAGCCAGCAAATTTGGCGTAAAAGAAATCGATTCCTTTAGTCTGGTTCAACTCGAGGAAGAACTGATTCAGAAAATTTTGCGTGACGCGCTGAAAAAAGCTGAAGGGCAAGAGCGTGCGGACATGGAAGCTATTCTCAAAGAGGCAGGTCTTGGTAAAAGTGATCTGAGTGCGTTGCTCTCTGGCGCGTCTCTCCTGACTCTATTGGGAGCCAGGGCAGCAGGCGTAGTCACCTACCAATTGTCGGCAATCATTGCCAGTGCGATGGCCAAACAGCTTTTGGGCTATGGCATCACATTGGCGGCCGGTGGTGCAGCTAGCGCTGCGCTCGGCCGTGGTTTAGCTGTTTTCATGGGGCCAATCGGATGGATCCTCACCGGCATCTGGACTGCCATTGATTTGGCTGGCCCCGCGTTCCGAGTGACTGTGCCCTGCGTTCTGCATATCGCGATGCTCAGGCAGAAAATGATGTGTGCTCAGATGAGCTCGGTATTTGAGGGCGCTTTCGATGATTGATTTGAGCGTTGTATTTAAAGTGCCGGAGTGGCTCGCGGCTGGACTTCAGTCTGGTGAGCTTGAGCGTGTCGGCGGTGTGATCCGGGATAAGGTCACGAAAAAGGTCGTTGCCTGGTTGAGAGAGGGTGATTCTGTCAGTACTGAGCCGCCATCAGAAGTGCTCAATGGGCAGTTGTCGAAGTTGATGATGCAAGGCCAAGTGTTGATGGGACTTCAGGTCGCCAACCTGGTTGTGAGTGCTGTCGGCTTTGCCATGATTTATCGAAAGCTACAGGGAATTGAGCGGCAACTTTCCGTTATTGGCGATGCTGTAAATGAGGTAAAGGGAAATCAGAAGTGGTTTGATGACAAGCAGTGGATCGCCAACTTTGCACCTGTGAGTGCAGCGATGAATACGCTGGCTGATCTTCAGCATTACGTTTCGCCCAAACTTGTTCATGAGAAGTTATCCACAGCTGAAACTCAATGCGCTGTTGGCCAGAATTATTTTCATGGTGTGGTTCGCAAGCTCACAGCCGATAACAAGGAGTATCTACGTGCCTTTGAGCTTTCGATGAGCTATCGCTCATGGTTGGCTTCAGGGCAGGGTCGAATTCAGGCGCTGTCGGAACTGGGTGAGCAAAAAGCTGCTCTCACTGTCGCTCAGAAACTCACCACTGATCACGCTGAGTTTGGGAAGACCCTTACGGCGATTTTGAGCGATCCATTGCGACGTTTCGTTCCCGGAAACTACGACCAGCAGGCCAGCGCCAGTTTGATCGACCTAGCCAGTCAGGCAACACACGTGCATCAAGTATTGAAGGGGAACGTGCTGCAGCTTGATTTCATGCACGAGAACAAGCTGCTGCCGTCTGATTTGCCATCGGCTGAAGAGTTGGATCAGCAAGGAATGTTGATCTACCTCGCTAATCGCTGAGGGGGGGCTTTCAGGCAGGCATTAAAAAGCCGGCTTGTGGCCGGCTTCTCGGGGACTGGCTTGGTTTATTTTTGGTAAACCGCGTCAGCCTTCAAAACGTACACCCGGATCTGCGTCCGGCTGTGGGACTTGGTCAGACGTTGGTCTGCCGCGTCAGGCGTCATCTGAGCCGCGGGAGCGGGTCGATGCGCAAATGTGGGGCGCAGGATACTGAGTTTTGTCGGGGATTCCCAGCCTCAACTGCGGAATAGAGCCACCGCGGGGGGCAAAATTCGTAATTTGTACTGATTTTCGGGGCCTCTTCGCGAGCAGGCTCGCTCCCACAGGGTTTGGTGCAGGGTTGAAGATCCGTATCCGATCAGAGAAACGGCACCACCGGCCGGCGTTTACCCAGGGTCGACCACCAGAATACCCAGCCCAGAATGTGTATGCGCTGCTCATCGATCTGCGCTGCGCGGAAGATTTCGTCCGGGTATTCGGCGCTGTTGTGGCTGCGCAGGCGCAGGGCGTTGCCGGGCATGCGGTGCAGGTATTTGATGCGCAGCATGCCGTCGTGTTCGATGGCGTAGATTTCGCCGTCGACCACCTGGGTCAGGCCGCGGTCGATGCCGACGATGGAGCCGTCTTCGATGCGCTCGGCCATGCTGTTGCCGATCATGTGCGCGCAGATGGCGTCGCTTGGGCGGATTTCCAGTTGGGCGAGATGGGCCCGGGGCAGGCGGACGGTCTGCTCGGGGTCGAGGATGACGTGGGTTTTGTCGGCGCCGGCGCTGAGAGGTGTTTCCTTGAAAAACGGCAGTTCGATGTCGTTGGGGTTGATGATGGAATAGACGCCGTTGACGGACTGCGCGTCGAAGGTGTCGCCGTTGCTGGCAGGCGTTTGCAGGCGGGGTGACTCTTTGCTGCCTTCGCCGGTTTTCAGCCACTCGCTGTTGACCGAGAGCAGGCGTGAAACTTCCTCCATGCGATACGCCGGGACGCCCCGGGTGTACCAGTTATGAATGTTTTGGGCTTCCGTGCCCCAGAACTTTGCGAATCCCGTGGTGGTGATGTTCGCTGCTTCCAGGAGTGCCTTGAATCTTGGACCGCTAGTGTTCTTTCTCATAAACACCGAGTCTACGGCCGTGCCAGAGCGGTTTGAATAAACCGGCTGTTCAAAAAAAGCCTGTATTTTGCGACTGGATGTAAGACGTGCTTGTGGGAAATCACTCACTTCGAAACTTTTCTGTAGTCCGCAATAAACACACTGTTTAAAGCGGCGTTTCTCAGGCACAAAAAACCCCGGATCAACCGGGGTTTTCTTCAAGCGTCATGCAGCCAGCCGGCCCTTAGCCCTTGTAGGCAGCAACCGACTTGGTGATCGCGTCGCGAGCGGCATCAGCGCCAGCCCAGCCTTCGATCTTGACCCACTTGCCTTTTTCGAGATCTTTGTAGTTCGCGAAGAAGTGCTCGATCTGCTGGATCAGCAGCGGTGGCAGGTCGGTGTATTCCTTCACGTCGACGTACAGCTGGGACAGCTTGTCGTGTGGGACTGCGATGACTTTGGCATCGCCGCCGCCGTCGTCGGTCATGTTCAGGATGCCGACTGGACGTGCGCGAATCACCGAGCCTGGAGCAACCGGGTAAGGTGTCACGACCAGCACGTCGAGGGGATCACCGTCGTCAGCCAGGGTGTTCGGGATGTAACCGTAGTTGGCCGGGTAGAACATTGGTGTGGCCATGAAACGGTCAACGAACAGGCAATCGCTGTCTTTGTCGATTTCGTATTTGATCGGCGCGTGGTTGGCCGGGATCTCGATCGCGACGTAGATGTCGTTCGGCAGGTCTTTGCCAGCCGGAATCTTGCTGTAGCTCATTGGGCGTTGCCCCCGTAGTTGACCAAAAACACTTGGCCGGATTGACCAAAAAGTGGCGGCGATTATAGGCATATTCCTACGTCGACGCCACGTACCAGAAGTCGTGCAGCGCTTACTCGTGCGCCTGATAGACCGGGTCTGTGGCCTGAAGTTGCCGCAGCCTGCCCAACGGATCCTGCCGGTAGAAAAGCTGCAGTTGCAAGTAGACCTGTGGATAAGCCGCGTGCAGCAGATCCGGAGCGCTGAAGAAGTATTCGCTGGTGACCGCAAAGAACTCCGCCGGGTTTTCCGCGGCGTACGGGTCGATGGCGGTTTCGGCATCGGGATTGCGGTCGAGCTGGCGGTTGAGGTCATCGTAGGCGTGTTGCATGACCTCGGCCCAGTCGCTGACGCGCATGTCGGCGTGCAGCGGCGGCAGGCCGTTGGCGTCGCCGTTGAGCATGTCGAGTTTGTGCGCCAGTTCGTGGATCACCAGGTTGTAGCCTTCCCAGCCACCACTGGCCATCACCCCCGGCCAGGCGAGGATGATCGGCCCCTGTTGCCAGGCTTCGCCGCTGTGCTCGCCGTCCCACTCGTGCTCGACGCCGCTGGCATCGCGATGCCGTTGCGGGCTGAGGAAGTCGTCGGGGTAGAGGACGATTTCGTGGAAACCCTGATACCAGTTCAAATCGCCCAGATTGAGCAACGGCAACTGGGCCTGGGCGGCGAGCAGCAGGCGTTGTTCCTGATGCAGTTCGACACCGGGCAGGGCGGTCAGGTGTTTTTCTTCGAGAAACAGCACGCTGGCTTCACGCAACCATTGGTCTTCGGCGGCGCTGATGCCGTCGAGAAAGCTCAGGTGATGGCGCACCCGTTGCCATAGGTCGTCGGCAATCGGGTGCCTGGCCAGAATGCGCCGGCGACGCCAGGCGCTCAGTGACCACATCGGATCAGTGGGTTTCGGCTTTCGCGCCGCCGAAACGGCTGCGCACCACACCGATGATCATCGGCACCAGCGACAGCAGGATGATGCCGACCACCAGCAACGACAGGTTCTTCTTGATGAACGGCACGTTGCCGAAGAAGTAACCCAGGGTCACCAGGCCGCCGACCCAGAGGATGGTGCCGAACACGCTGAACGCGAAGAAACGCGGGTAGGGCATCTTCCCGACGCCGGCGACGAACGGGGCAAATGTACGGATGATTGGCAGGAAGCGCGCCAGGGTCACGGTTTTGCCGCCGTGCTTGTCGTAGAAATCGTGGGTTTTTTGCAGGTAGTCGCGACGGAAGATTTTCGAGTTCGGGTTGCTGAAGAGTTTTTCGCCCGCCGTTCGGCCAATCACATAGTTGGTGCTGTCGCCGAGGATCGCCGCGAGCATCAGCAGCCCGCCCAACAGCACCGGATCCATGCCACCGCCCGCCGCCACGGCACCGGCGATGAACAACAGCGAATCACCCGGCAGGAACGGCATCACCACCAGACCGGTTTCACAGAAGATGACAGCGAACAGAATCGCGTAGATCCACGGCCCGTAGTTGGTGACCAGCAAATCGAGGTACACATCGAGATGCAGGATAAGGTCGAGCGGGTTGAAATCCATGGGGGCACCTGTGGTGACGGCCCGACTCGGCAGGCCTGTGCGGATGATTCGGGTGTAAGCCTACAGCGAGGTGTAGTTTTTCTTACAAGCCGGAAAGCTCGGGATTATACGGTCTGAGAGGTGAAAAGCGCGTTGGTTTTGTAGCGAGGGATGTCGGGGTGTGAACAAATGTCAGGCAGGCATTGATGGTGGCGGCAAGGTTGGTGTGGCGAGGGAGCTTGCTCCCGCTGGAGGGCGAAGCACTCCCAAGCCTTGATTTGCCTGACCTGTTGAGATGACTGAGGTGGGGCCGCTTCGCAGCCCGGCGGGAGCAAGCTCCCTCGCCACAACAGGCCCTTGATGAGTGCTAGAGCTCGTCGCTGATCGGCAGCACGTAGTTCTTGAACTCGGTGTCTTCCTTGAAGCCAATGGATTCGTAGGTTTTCTGCGCCACCTCGTTGTTGCTGCTGGTGGAAACGCGCATGCGCACAGCCTGGGTTTCCTTGGCCATTTTCTTCGCGGTGCGGATCAGGTTGTCGGCCACCAGTTGGCGGCGGGCGTCTTCGGCGACATAGATGTCGTTGAGGATCCACACGCGCTTGAGCGACAGCGAGGAAAAGCTTGGATACAGCTGGCAGAAACCCATGAGCTTCTTGTCGTCATCATCGGCCAGGGCCAGATAAATCACCGACTCCTTGCGACGCAGACGTTTTTCGAGAAACGCGCGGGAGGAATCCGGGTAGGGCAGGGAACCGTAGAACTCGCGATATTTGACGAACAACGGGGTCAGCAAATCCAGGTGTTCGAGGGTCGCTTGAATAATCCGCATGATAGGTCTCGTCTTCAAGTGGCTGTCTTCAACTGCTCTGACGGCGATGGGAAACCCTGCGGCCGTGCATCGATCCTGCCTGAAAGCAGCGCAGAAACGCAATGCGGAAACGGTTCAGGTTGTGGGCGGATCGAGTAGGAAGTTTCCCTTCATGTCCGCACCGGCGTCCGACTCCAGCGTCTGCACCTGTGCTTCGTCCTTCAGATTGACCCCCGACAGCTGCCGCCGGCAGGCTTCGCGCATCAGATACAGCAAGCGATGCGCCGCCATGCCGTAGCTCAAGCCCTCAAGCCGCACGTTGGAGATGCAATTGCGGTAGGCGTCGGTCAGCCCGATCTTTGGATTGTAGGTGAAATATAACCCCAGGCTGTCGGGCGAGCTGAGGCCCGGGCGCTCTCCGATCAGCATCACGACCATTTTTGCACCCAGCAACTGACCGATCTCGTCACCGATGGCCACTCGACCCTGCTCCACCAACACCACGGGGGCAAGCGACCAGCCGTCGGCGCTCATCTGCTCCTCCAGGCGGGTCAGAAACGGCAGGGTATGCCGATGCACCGCCAGTGCCGACAGGCCGTCCGCCACCACAATCGCCAGATCGACCCCGCCGGGGTTGGCCTGCGCGTAATCCCGCAGGCTCTGCGCCGAGGTGTCGCTGAGCTTGCGCCCCAGATCCGGGCGTTGCAGGTAGCTGTTGCGATCGGTCGCCGCGCTGTGCAGCAACAAACTGTCACGCCCGCGCTCGCTCAGTTGCGCGCTGAGCCCGGCATGATCGAACGGCAGATGCACCGCATCCCGCGCCTGGGCGTGGGCGAACTGGAAATCCAGCTGGGCGCTGGTTGGCAGGCTGGTGCCGGTACGGCCCAGAGCGATGCGCGCCGGGGTCAGGCGGCGCAGTTCCAGCCACGGGTTTTGCGGGTCGACAGGCGGTTTTTCCATAACACTCATCCCAGTTGCGCCAGCGCCTGGCGGAAGGCCGGCGGCAGGTTGTTGCCAAAGCGAACCTTGCCGTCCGCCTGGGTGAAAATGCCCATGTTCGCCAGCCATTGCTCGAACTCCGGCGCCGGTTTCAGGCCCAGGGTCTGGCGCGCGTAGAGCGCGTCGTGAAACGAGGTGGTCTGGTAGTTGAGCATGATGTCGTCGGAGCCGGGGATGCCCATGATGAAGTTGATTCCGGCCACACCGAGCAGGGTCAGCAGGGTGTCCATGTCGTCCTGATCGGCTTCGGCATGGTTGGTGTAGCAGATGTCGCAGCCCATCGGCACGCCGAGTAACTTGCCGCAGAAGTGGTCTTCGAGGCCGGCGCGGATGATCTGTTTGCCATTATAGAGGTATTCCGGGCCGATGAAGCCGACCACGGTATTCACCAGAAACGGCTTGAAATGCCGCGCCACGGCGTAGGCCCGGGTTTCGCAGGTCTGCTGGTCGACACCGTGGTGGGCGTTGGCCGACAGCGCGCTGCCCTGACCGGTTTCGAAATACATCAGGTTCTGCCCGAGGGTGCCGCGCTTCAGGCTCAGCCCCGCGTCATAGCCTTCCTGCAATACATTGAGGTTGATGCCGAAACTGGCGTTGGCCGCTTCGGTGCCGGCGATCGACTGGAACACCAGGTCCAGCGGCACACCCCGGTTGATCGCCTCGATCGAGGTGGTGACGTGGGTCAGCACGCAAGCCTGGGTCGGGATGTCGTAGCGCTGGATGATCGCGTCAAGCATTTCCAGCATCGCGCAGATCGAGGCGATGCTGTCGGTGGCCGGGTTGATCCCGATCATCGCGTCGCCATTGCCGTACAGCAGACCGTCGAGAATGCTCGCGGCGATGCCGGAGGGCTCGTCGGTCGGATGGTTCGGTTGCAGCCGGGTCGACAAGCGCCCGCGCAGGCCGAGGGTGCCGCGAAATTTTGTGACCACGCGGATCTTCTGCGCCACCAGCACCAGATCCTGCACGCGCATGATTTTCGACACGGCGGCGACCATTTCCGGGGTCAGACCGGGGGCGAGGGCGCGCAGGCTGGTTTCGTCTGCCGCGTCGCTGAGCAGCCAGTCGCGGAAACCACCGACGGTGAGGTGGCTGACCACGGCGAAGGCTTGTTTGTCGTGGGTGTCGATGATCAGTCGGGTGACTTCATCGGCTTCGTAGGGAATCAGCGCTTCCTGCAGAAAATGCGTGAGCGGGATGTCGGCCAGCGCCATTTGTGCAGCCACGCGTTCGCCGTCATTGAGCGCGGCAACGCCGGCCAGAAAGTCACCGGAGCGCGCCGGGCTGGCCTTGGCCATGACGTCCTTGAGGCTGTCGAAGCGGTAGGTCTGGGCGCCGACGGAATGGGCAAATGCGGCCATGGGGCGGTGTCCTCCTGATTCTGTGGGTAACTCGGTCTCCCTGTGGGAGCGGGCTTGCTCGCGAAAGCGTCGTGTCAGACGACATCGTTGTTGGATGACACGACGCCTTCGCGAGCAAGCCCGCTCCCACAGGGGGATTTTCATGCACTTCTATATAGCGGGCACCGGGCGACAGGCCCGGTGCCGGTGCAACTAGATACCTTCGAGCATAGCGTCTGCCGGGGCTTCGGCGCGTTGCTTGGCGGTGAGCTGAAAGTACAGATAACCAGCGGCCATGAAGCCAAGGAACACACAGCCGATCAGCGTGTTGAACCACGCCATCGCCACCAGGCACACCACCGCCAGAAACAGCGCAATTGCTGGCACCACCGGGTAGCCCGGGGCGCGGAAGGTGCGTTCCAGGTTCGGTTCGGTTTTGCGCAGTTTGAACAGGCTGAGCATGCTGATGATGTACATCACGATCGCGCCGAACACCGACATGGTGATCATCGCTGCGGTCAGGGTCATGCCTTGCAGATTGACCAGACCGTCGCTGTAGATCGCCGCGATGCCGATCACACCACCGGCGAGAATCGCCCGGTGCGGGGTCTGGAAGCGCGACAGCTTGGCCAGGCTCTTCGGCAGATAACCGGCGCGGGCGAGGGCGAAGAACTGCCGCGAGTAACCGAGGATAATCCCGTGGAAACTCGCCACCAGGCCGAACAGGCCGATCCACACCAGCATGTGCATCCACGATGAGTTGTTGCCGACCACCGCTTTCATCGCCTGCGGCAGCGGGTCATTGATGTTCGACAGTTGACGCCAGTCGCCGACGCCGCCGGCCATCACCATCACGCCGATGGCGAGGAACACCAGGGTCAGAATGCCGCTGACATAAGCCTTGGGAATCGTGCGTTTCGGGTCCTTGGCTTCTTCGGCGGCCATGGCCGCGCCTTCGATGGCGAGGAAGAACCAGATCGCGAACGGGATCGCGGCAAAGATTCCGGGGATCGAGCCCAGGGTGAACTCGTTGGCACCCGACCAGCCGTTGAGCACGAAGTTGCTGAAGCTGAAGCCCGGCGCGACCACGCCCATGAATACCAGCAGTTCGGCGACCGCCAGCACAGTGACCACCAGCTCAAAAGTCGCGGCAATGCTGACGCCTAGGATGTTCAGGGTCATGAACACGAAATACGCGCCGACCGCCGCGACCTTCGGATCAAGCTCCGGGTACTGCACGTTGAGGTAGGCGCCGATGGCCATGGCGATCGCCGGTGGGGCAAAAACGAATTCGATCAGCGTGGCGATGCCGGCAATCAACCCGCCTTTTTCGCCGAACGCCCGGCGGCTGTAGGCAAACGGTCCGCCCGCGTGGGGAATCGCGGTGGTCAGTTCGGTGAAGCTGAAGATGAAGCAGGTGTACATGGTCGCGACCATTAGCGCCGTGACCAGAAATCCGAGGGTGCCCGCGGTGCCCCAGCCGTAACTCCAGCCGAAGTATTCGCCGGAAATCACCAGGCCGACGGCAATACCCCACAAATGCAGGGTGCCGAGTGTGGGTTTGAGCTGTGTGGTGGAAGTCATAAGTCCTCTCTGTTTTTTATTGTTCGATCTGTTGGACTTTCGGGTGCAGTGGTTGAGGTGGATGGATGCTGTTCACGCAGCGGCAGTTTTTGTGCAAAACCTGAATGACGGGTACGCAAGGGCCGTGCCAGAGCGGCCAGGCCTTGTGTCGTGTCATTTAGGACGCCATCGCTGGCAAGCCAGCTCCCACAGGTTTATGTGGTGAACCCATTATTGAGATCGAATTCAGATCCCTGTGGGAGCGAGCTTGCTCGCGAAGGCGGTTGAACAGGCGACACAGAAATATCTGTATCGCCCCGGGTTTTAGAAGAAGCCCAACGGATTGATGTCGTAGCTCACCAGCAGGTTTTTGGTCTGCTGATAGTGATCGAGCATCATCTTGTGGGTTTCACGGCCGACGCCGGACTTCTTGTACCCGCCGAACGCGGCGTGCGCCGGGTACAGGTGGTAGCAGTTGGTCCACACACGACCGGCCTTGATCGCGCGGCCCATGCGGTAGGCGCGGTTGATGTCGCGGGTCCACAGGCCGGCACCGAGGCCGAACTCGGTGTCGTTGGCGATCGCCAGGGCTTCGGCTTCGTCCTTGAAGGTGGTGATGCTCACCACCGGGCCGAAGATTTCTTCCTGGAACACGCGCATTTTGTTGGTGCCCTTGAGCAGGGTTGGCTGGATGTAATAGCCGGTCGCCAGATTGCCCTCGAGTTTTTCCACCTTGCCGCCGGTCAGCAGCTCAGCGCCTTCACCCTTGGCGATTTCCAGGTACGAAAGAATCTTGTCGAATTGCTGCTCGGACGCCTGCGCGCCAACCATGGTGTCGGTGTCCAGCGGATCGCCACGTTTGATTTGCAGGACTTTCTTCATCACCACTTGCATGAATTCGTCGTAGATCGACTCCTGCACCAGCGCGCGGGACGGGCAGGTGCAGACTTCGCCCTGGTTGAAGAACGCCAGCACCAGGCCTTCGGCAGCTTTTTCGATGAAGGTCGGTTCGGCCTGCATGATGTCTTCGAAGAAGATGTTCGGCGACTTGCCGCCCAGTTCCACGGTCGATGGAATGATGTTCTCGGCGGCGCATTTCATGATGTGCGAGCCGACCGGGGTCGAGCCGGTGAAGGCGATCTTGGCGATGCGTTTGCTGGTGGCCAGGGCTTCGCCGGCTTCTTTGCCGAAACCTTGCACCACGTTGAGCACGCCCGGTGGCAGCAGATCACCGATCAGCTCCATCAGCACGCAGATGCCCAGCGGAGTCTGCTCGGCAGGCTTGAGCACCACGCAGTTACCGGCGGCCAGTGCCGGAGCGAGTTTCCACGCGGCCATCAGCAGCGGGAAATTCCACGGGATGATCTGCCCGACCACGCCCAGCGGTTCATGGATGTGATAGGCCACGGTGTTGCCGTCGATTTCGGCAGCGCTGCCTTCCTGCGCGCGCAGGCAACCGGCGAAGTAGCGGAAATGGTCGGCTGCCAGCGGGATGTCGGCGTTGAGGGTTTCGCGGATGGCTTTGCCGTTGTCCCAGGTTTCGGTGATCGCCAGCAGTTCGAGGTTCTGTTCGATGCGGTCGGCGATTTTCAGCAGGATCAGCGAGCGCGCCTGCACGGAGGTCGCGCCCCACGCATCGGCAGCGGCGTGGGCGGCGTCCAGTGCCTTGTCGATGTCTTCGGCAGTGGAGCGAGGAAATTCGGCAATCGGTTGGCCATTCACTGGCGAGGTGTTGGTGAAGTACTGACCTTTGACAGGCGCGACGAACTCGCCGCCGATGTAGTTACCGTACTTGCTCTTGAACGAGACTTTGGCGCCTTCAGTACCGGGGTGAGCGTAACGCATGATTTGTTCTCCTTGGCTTTGTACTTATTAGAGAAACGCGCAAGTGCGCTTGCTATAAGCGTAGAGCAAAGGTCGGGCCACTGCCGTGCAGGGCAGGCAAATCAAGGCTTTGCGTATTTTTTGTCGGACGGGCGGGCGGCGCCTGTGATGGTTTCGGTACAGAGGGGGTGACAGTTTGTACCGCTTTTGGCACAGCCAGTGACCGGCTGGTCTTGCCAGCATTGCAATGCGCCGATGGCTGGAGGATGCTGACTGCCAATCGCCCAGATGCACCCCTTGTGGCGAGGGGATTTAGCGAAACGTCGCACCGCCCCGATCGGCTGCGCAGCAGTCGTAAATCCGGTGTACGCGGTGAATCTAAGAAGCCACGTTGGTTTGATTGGGGCTGCTTCGCAACCCATCGGGGATAAATCCCCTCACCACAAGGTATGTGCCAGCCAATAAAGAGGCGGCACTGATCTCGGGGAGAATAATAAGAAATGCACGATAACCATTTGAGTCGCCATGCCCAGCAGGTGCTCACCGTCAGTCAGGGCAAGCCGCACCTGCACGGGCCCGGGGCCGATCCGTCGATTGCCCGCTCGTGGCTGCGCTGTCTTGAGGACTATCACCTCGATCCGGCCCTGACCATGGCGCCCACCGTGCTCGAACACGGGCGCGTGCTTGAAAGCCGCGAACGTCTGCAACAGGTGTTGCAGATCGCCGGCAATGAAATGAGCAGCCTGCATCAACAACTGTCGGGCGCCGGTCATGCGGTGCTGTTGACCGACGCGCGCGGGGTGATCCTCAACTGCGTCACCGCACCGGCCGAGCGCAAAATATTCGAACGTGCCGGCCTCTGGCTCGGCGCCGACTGGAGCGAAGCCTGCGAAGGCACCAACGGCATTGGCACCTGTCTGGTCGAGCGCCAGGCACTGACCATCCATCAGGACGAACACTTTCGCGGCCGCCACACCGGCCTGACCTGCTCGGCGAGCCCGGTGTTCGACCCGCACGGCGAACTGCTGGCGGTGCTCGACGTGTCCTCGGCGCGCCACGACGTTTCGCGGCAGAGCCAGTTCCACACCATGGCGCTGGTCAATCTGTCGGCGAAGATGATCGAGAGCTGCTATTTCCTGCGTTGCTTCGATAACCAGTGGCTGCTGCGTTTCCATCTTCAGGCCGAATCCGTCGGCTTGTTCAGCGAAGGGCTGCTGGCGTTTGACGGGGAAGGGCGGATCAGCGCGGTCAACCAGAGCGCGCTGAACCTGCTCGGGCATATTCGCGGTGGTTTGCTCGGCAAACCGGTGGAAGCATTTTTCGATTGTTCGCTGGACGAGTTGCTCGGTCGGGCCAGCGCCAATGCCAGCGCCAGTTGGCCGCTGCGCACCCGCGACGGGCGGCATCTGTTTGCCTTGTTGCGCGGCGAATCGCGCAAGCCGGCGCCGATCCTGCCGGCTCCGGTCGTGGCCAAGCCGCAAGCGCTGGCGGGCATTTGCCTCGGCGACGCGGCGCTGCAAGCGGATTTCCGCAAGGCGCTGCGGGTATTCGAACGCGACGTGCCGCTGCTGATCAATGGCGAAACCGGCTCGGGCAAGGAAGCCTTTGCCAAGGCTGTGCATCACGCCAGCCAGCGCGCCAATAAAGCCTTCGTCGCCCTCAACTGCGCGGCGATCCCGGAAAGCCTGATCGAGAGCGAGCTGTTCGGTTATCGCGGCGGCAGTTTCACCGGCGCGCGCAAGGACGGCATGCGCGGCAAGCTGCAGCAGGCCGATGGCGGCACGTTGTTTCTCGATGAAATCGGTGACATGCCGCTGGCGCTGCAAACCCGGTTGTTGCGAGTGCTGGAAGACCGGCAGGTGGTGCCGATCGGCGGCGAGCCTGAGGCGGTCAACGTGCGGATCATCAGCGCCACTCACCGCAATCTGCTGGAACGGGTCGAAGGCGGCAGCTTCCGCGAAGATCTGTATTACCGGCTCAATGGCCTCGAAGTTGCGCTACCGGCGTTGCGGGAACGCAGTGATAAATCGCAGTTGCTGGATTTCCTGCTGGCCGAGGAGGCCGGCGGCGAAACAATCGTGATCGACGACCCGGCGCGCCAGGCGTTGCTGGCCTTCACCTGGCCGGGCAACGTTCGGCAGTTGCGCAATGTTCTGCGCACATTGGCGGCATTGTGTGATGAAGGGCGAATCGGGTTGGAGGATCTGCCGGCGATGATTCGGCAGGGGCGGCCAACGCTGGAACTGAAGTCGGTTGAATCCGAGCATCCGCTGGAAGATGCCGAACGTCTGGCGTTGCTCGATGTGCTGGAGCAAACGCGCTGGCACATGACCCAGACCGCGCAGCAGCTCGGGGTCAGCCGTAATACCCTCTATAGAAAGCTTCGTAAGCACGCGATCTCCCGTTAAACCGCGTCGCGCCATTCGCGAGCAAGCCCGCTCCCACAGGATCAGCGCCAACCTTGTGGGAGCGGGCTTGCTCGCGAAGGCGTCGGCGCAGGCGAAACACCAGGTGCGATTTTTCCCACCCTACGCTAACCTGCGGCCATGTTTTACGAGGTCGACTATGCACATTCATATTCTGGGTATCTGCGGGACTTTCATGGGCTCGATGGCGGTTCTGGCCAAAGAGCTGGGCCATCACGTGACCGGCTCCGACGCCAACGTCTATCCGCCGATGAGCACGCAGCTTGAGGCCCAGGGCATTCAGTTGACCCAGGGCTACGACCCGGCCCAGCTCGATCCGGCACCGGATCTGGTGGTGATCGGCAACGCCATGTCCCGCGGCAACCCGGCGGTGGAATATGTGCTGAACAAAGGCCTGCCGTACGTCTCCGGCCCGCAGTGGCTGGCCGATCACGTGCTGCAAGGGCGCTGGGTGCTGGCGGTTGCCGGCACGCACGGCAAGACCACCACCAGCAGCATGCTCGCCTGGGTGCTGGAACATGCCGGCATGAGCCCGGGGTTCCTGATCGGCGGCGTGCCGCAGAACTTCTCGGTGTCCGCACGTCTGGGCGGCACGCCTTTCTTCGTGATCGAGGCCGACGAGTACGACAGCGCGTTTTTCGACAAGCGTTCGAAGTTCGTCCACTACCGCCCGCGCACCGCGATCCTCAACAACCTTGAGTTCGATCACGCCGACATCTTCCCCGATTTGCCGGCGATCGAGCGGCAGTTCCACCACTTGGTGCGGACCATTCCGAGCGAAGGTCTGGTGATCCACCCGACCACCGAACCGGCCTTGCAGCGCGTGATCGAAATGGGCTGCTGGACCCCGGTGCAGACCACCGGCGTCGGCGGTCAGTGGCAGGTCAAGTTGCTGAAAGACGATGGCTCGGCGTTCGAAGTAATGTTCGAAGGCGTGTCCCAGGGCGCGGTCGAATGGGAGCTGACTGGTCAGCACAACGTCGCCAACGCCCTGGCTGCGCTGGCTGCGGCGCGGCATGTCGGTGTGGTGCCGTCGATGGGCATCGCCGGCTTGAGCGCATTCAAGAACGTCAAACGCCGGATGGAGAAAGTCGCCGAAGTACGCGGCATCACCATCTACGACGACTTCGCCCACCACCCGACCGCGATCGCCACCACCCTTGATGGCTTGCGCAAGCGCATCGGCGACGCACCGCTGATCGCGATCATCGAGCCGCGCTCCAACTCGATGAAGCTCGGCGCACACCGTGACGGTCTGCCGGACAGCGTGGTCGATGCCGATCAAGTGATCTGGTACGCCCCGGCCAACCTCGGTTGGGATCTGGGCGCCACCGCCGCGCTGTGCAGCGTGCCATCGATTGTCAGCGATTCGCTGGAAGGTATCATCGAACGCGTGAAGAGCCAGGCCCAGCCCGGTACTCACGTGGTGATCATGAGCAACGGCGGTTTCGGCGGCCTGCACGGCAAACTCGCCGAGGCGCTGCAATGAACACTTTTGCCCAGAGCGGCGGCCCGGAACGCATCACGCTGGCGATGACCGGCGCGTCCGGCGCGCAGTATGGATTGCGCCTTCTCGACTGCCTGGTACGGGAAGATCGCGAAGTGCACTTCCTGATCTCCAAGGCTGCGCAACTGGTGATGGCCACCGAGACCGATGTCACGCTGCCGCCCAAGCCGCAGATGATGCAGGCGTTCCTCACCGAATACACCGGGGCGGCCGCCGGGCAGATCCGCGTGTACGGCAAGGAAGACTGGATGTCGCCGGTAGCTTCGGGCTCCGGCGCACCGGCGGCGATGGTCGTGGTGCCGTGTTCCACGGGTACCTTGTCGGCGATTGCCACGGGCGCGTGCAACAACTTGATCGAGCGCGCGGCGGACGTCACCTTGAAGGAGCGGCGCCAGTTGATTCTGGTGCCGCGCGAGGCACCGTATTCGAGCATTCATCTGGAGCACATGCTCAAGTTGTCGAACATGGGCGTGACCATCCTGCCGGCCTCGCCGGGTTTCTATCACCAGCCGCAGACCATCGACGACCTGATCGATTTCGTCGTGGCGCGGATTCTCAATCTGCTGGGCATTCCACAGGACATGCTGCCGCGTTGGGGCGAGCATCATCTGAGCAGCGATGAATAAGCTGTTGATGATTGCGCTGGCGCTGCAACTGGCCGGCTGCGCCACCGCGCGCACGCTGGATGCCGCCAAGCCGGGGGCGCCGGTGGTGTATTCCGGGACACGCCTGGATTTGTACGCGATGAATGGCGGGTGCTGCGCGATGGATCGCTTCGGGGCTGAAGCGCCGAGTTATCCGGGAGTGGACCTGCCGGCGAGTGCGTTGCTCGATACGCTGTTGTTGCCGTTGTCGTTGCTCACGGTGATTGGCGTGGGGTTTCAGGCGACTGGCGGATTGTAGGGGAGTGTGGCGAGGGGATTTATCCCCGATGGGGTGCGCAGCGCCCCCAAAATCTGAAAAACGACGACTGCTGCGCAGCCGATCGGGGCGGTGCGACGTTTCGCTAAATCCCCTCGCCACAAAGTACGGTGTTTACTTGCCGAGCTTGCGCAACTCATCCGACTCGACGATCCGCACCCCATCCTGTTCTTCCAGCGCCAGGCGCCACATCGCCCGGGCCAGTTGGCAGGCTTCGATGCCGCGGTACTTGCCGGGAATCAGTTTGGAAAACGGCGCCGCCAGCTGTTCGCCCAAGCGCGGTTCGGTACGATCACCCAGCAACAGCGATGGCCGGCAGATGGTCAGTTGCGGCCAGTCCTGCGCGCGCAACGCCTGCTCCATCTCGCCTTTGACCCGGTTGTAGAAAATCGACGATTTCGGATCGGCGCCCAGCGCGCTGATCACGATCAGGTGCCGCGCGCCCATCTCCCGCGCACGTTTGGCGAAGGCCACCACCATGTCCAGATCCACCGCGCGGAACGCGGCTTCGGAACCCGCCTGTTTGATGGTGGTGCCGAGGCAGCAATAGGCGATATCGACGCGACCACTGAGTTGCGGCAGAAACGCTTGTGGGTCGCCCACCGGGTTTTCCAGGTGCGGATGCTCCGCCAATGGACGACGGGACGGGGCGAGCACGCGGGTGATCGTCGGCTCGTTGAGCAAACGGTCGAGCAGATGTTCACCGGTCAGTCCGGTGGCTCCGGCAAGCAATACGTGCTGAGGCGTCAAGTACATAGTGTTTCTCCCTTGATACTGTTCAGCTTAGTTGCTGTTTGTTGCTCCGTCGTTCAATGCAGCACTCTGCAACGCTTTTCTGGCCTGCTGTTTACGCAGCAGTTGCCAGTGTGCCAGCACGGTTTTCGGTGCCCAGATCTGTGGCTCCGAGGCTTCGAAGTTATCCGCCAGTTCGCGCTCGGCGACGGTGGCCTTGGCCAGTTTGAAAGCCTGCTCTAGATCGTCGGTCTGGTTCAGGGCCTGAGCGAACAGGGCGTCGCCGAAGTAGGTGAAGTTGGCTTCTTCCGAGCAACCGAACGACACGCGATCGGCACGCGAGGCGGTCATGATCAGTGTGCGCTCATCTTTCAGCGCGGGGATGAAACCGCCGGAATAGCACGATGAAATCACGATCACCTTGTCGCGATTTTTCAGTGGCGCGAGCACGGCGGCGAGTTCGTCGGCGGGCAGATCGGCCAGCTCCATGCGCGGCTGATCGAGCACCAGCTCGTGTTCGGCGGTGCCGTGGCTGGTCAGGTAGATGAACACCAGGTCTTCCGGGCCGCTGCGTTCAGCCAAAGTCTGCGCGGCGCGGCGCAGGTTCTCGCGAGTGGCCATCGGCCGGTCGACGAGGTGGTCGCGGTGGTTGACCAGACGAATCTGGCCGTAGGCACCGAAACGTGTGGTGAGCATGTTGGCGACGTAGTCGGACTCGCGCAGGAACACGCTTTGCTTGCCGTCGCCACCGAGGGTCAGGGTGTACAGCTCGACTGCCGGCGTCGAGGCGGGCACGGCGGCCAGCGCGTTATCGAGTAGGCGGCCCTGGGCCAGAAGGCCGAGTTCGAGGGTGTCGGGCAACAGCTTGCCGTCGGCGTCACGTACGCGCTGGCCGTTGATCCAGGTACCGCTGAGCACGGTGCCGTCAGTCAGCACCAGAGTGCCGCGTCCGGCGTAGCTGTCGCCGTCGAACCCGCCGATGTAGAAGCTGCCGTCAGACAGGTTCAAGCGGCCCTGACCGCTGAAGCGCCAGTCGTTGAAGAAGCCGATGTAATGGCTGCCGTCGGCGCCGATCAGTTCGCCCTTGCCGGTCAGCGCGCCTTCCTTGAACTGGCCGAGCCACACGTCGCCGTCGGCGTTCTCGTAGCGGCCCTTGCCGTGCAGCTGGCTGTTCTTGAAGCCGCCGACATAGATGTCGCCATCGGCACTGTTGAATGTGCCATTGCCTTCGAGCTGGCCGTTGACGAAATGGCCGCTGAAGGTATTGCCGCTAGAGTCGCCGCGCTGGCCTTCGCCGTTGGGTTTGCCGTGGGCGAACTGGCCTTGATAGGAGCTGCCGTCGTCCATTTCCAGACGGCCCAGCCCGGAATACTGGTCAGCCTTGAACTCGCCACGGTAGGTCATGGCGTTTTCTTTGAGGGTGCCTTCGCCATCGCGGCGGCCCTGCTTGAAACCGCCGGTGTAACTGCTGGCGTTGGTGGTCAGGCTGCCCTGGCCATCGAACAGACCCTGCTGAAACTGACCGCGATAGACCTCGCCGTTGCTGCCGTGCCACTCGCCCTGGCCATGCCATTGGCCCTTGTCGAACTGCCCGGCGTACCAACTGCCGTTGGGGTAGTCGACCCGGCCCTGGCCTTGCAGCAAGCCGTTCACCAGTTCACCGCGATAGCGTCCGCCGTCCGGCAGCCGTGCATCCGGGGGCAACAGCGATTCGCCGTCGCCGCACGCGGTGAGCATCAGGGTCAGGGCAAGGGGTGCAAGAGAAGCGAGTGGGCGCATAGCGGGATCCGGGCAATTAGGCGACCGAGTATGCCGCAGCTATGTGACCTTATACAGCCGGGAAAACAGCGCTGATGCGAAACAGCGTGCGCTGTTTCGCATCCCGTGACTTAAACGAAGCAGAGCGACAACGGTTCGGCGATATAGGCCGGTTTGTCCGAGCCTTCTATCTCAAGCGTCGCGGTGGCCTTGAGCAGCCATTGACCGGGTTTTTTCTCGGTCACTTCGGCCAGATCGACTTTCAGGCGCACTTTTGAATTGACCTTCACCGGCTGGATGAAACGCACGCTGTCCAGACCGTAATTGACCACCATCTTCAGGCCTTGCGGCAGCACGAGGATGTCTTCCATCAGTTTCGGGATCAGCGACAACGACAGGAAACCGTGGGCAATGGTGCTGCCAAAAGGCGTTTGCGCGGCTTTGACCGGATCGACATGGATGAACTGATAATCCCCGGTGGCTTCGGCGAACAGGTTGATGCGCTCCTGATCGATGGTGAGCCATTCGGAACGTCCGAGTTCCTTGCCGACATAATCTTTGAGCTCTGCAACGGGAACATAGGGCATTGAGACTCTCCTTGGGTTCATCGGTTTTATAGTTTTTCAGGTGGGGGATTTGACCGCCCTGCGAACCACTGTAGATCAACATGGCGATTTGCTCCGGTCAACCGACCATGCTTTTGGCGAATGCCGATCCATAGCGCTGCCGTGCTTATAATGCCGAGGACTTGCGGGGGGAGATGTCTGATGTTGTTACGTGGCCTGACCATGCTGGTGCTGTTCCAATTGCTCGGCACGGCACTCAACCATTTGCTGTTGCCGGTGCTGCCGGGGCCGATCATCGGTCTGCTGCTGTTGCTGGTGTTCCTGATCATTCGCGGTGAAGTCGGCGAGCCGCTGAACCTCGCGGCCGGCAGTCTGTTGCGTTATCTGCCGCTGCTGCTGGTGCCGCCGGCGGTGGGCGTGATGGTTTATGCGAGCGACATTGCCGCTGACTTCTGGGCCATTGTCGGCGCGCTGGTGTTGTCGTTGATCCTGTCGATGGCCTTCGCCGGGGTGCTGATGCAACGCCTGGTCAAGCGCCATGCGCCGCACTCGGAGGAGTCGTGATGCTCTTCGATTGGCAAGGCGCCTGGGCTTCGGTGATCCATCATCCGCTGTTCGGCATCGGCATCACCCTCGGTGCCTATCAACTGGTACTGGCGGCGTTCGAGAAAACCCGCTGGATCTTTCTGCAACCGGTGCTGGTCTCGATGCTGGTGGTGATCGGCGTGCTGGTCGGCTGCGGCCTGACCTACGCCGAGTACCGCAAGAGCACCGAAATCCTCAGCATTCTGCTGGGCCCGGCGACGGTGGCGCTGGCGGTGCCGCTGTATCTCAACCTCAAACGCATCCGCCAATTGTTCTGGCCGATTTTTACTACGCTGGTGATAGGCGGCGTCGTCGCCACGGGCATGGGCGTGTTGCTCGGCTGGTGGTTCGGTGCCGAGCACATGATTCTGATGACCATGGCGCCGAAGTCGGTGACCTCGCCAATTGCCATGCTGGTGGCCGAGCAGATCGGTGGCGTGGCGGCGCTGGCGGCGGTGTTCGTGCTGATCACTGGGGTGATCGGCGCGATCTTCGGTCCGGCGTTGCTGACCCGGCTCGGCGTGCACAGCCCTGAGGCGCGTGGCATGGCGCTGGGCATGACCGCACACGCGGTCGGCACTTCGGTGGCGTTGCAGGAAAGCGATGAGTGCGGCGCCTTCGCGGCGCTGGCGATGAGTCTGATGGGCGTGGCCACGGCGGTGTTCCTGCCGTTGGCGGTGTCGATGGTGGTGTAAGGAAATGTCTATGAGTCTGCCGCTTTTTCCGCTCAACACAGTGCTGTTCCCCGGCTGCAACCTCGACTTGCAGATCTTCGAGGCGCGCTACCTGGACATGATCGGCCGCTGCATGAAACAGGCCGGCGGTTTCGGCGTGGTGTGCATCCTCGATGGCCATGAAGTCGGCGTTGCGCCAGAGGGCTTTGCCCTGGTCGGCTGCGAAGCGCGGATCACCGATTTCCAGCAACAGGACAACGGTCTGCTCGGGATCCGGGTGCAGGGTGGGCGGCGTTTTCAGGTGTTGCGCACGGAAGTGCAGCGCGATCAGTTGATCCTCGCCGACGTCGAGTGGCTGGACGATGAGCCGGAGCAACCGCTGCAGGACGAAGACGCCGATCTGGTGGCGCTGCTCAAGGCCTTGGCCGAGCACCCGATGGTCGAGGCGTTGAACATGGGCACCGAAGCGTTGGGGCAGCAGTCGCTGGCCAATCAACTGGCGTATCTGCTGCCGTTCGCCGAAGAAGACAAGATCGATCTGCTGCAACTCGACGATCCGCAGCAGCGACTGGATGCGATCCAGGCGCTGCTCGATGAGCTGCAGGGCGAGCTGTTCGCCTGAGTATCAGTAGGCGTAACGCAACATCGTGTCCGGCAGATGCCGCAGAACGAACAGGCTGAACAGCACCAGCAGTGCCGGCAGAATCAGCCACCAGACCTTGAACGGCATGGCATTGAGCGGCGCCTTGCGCTGACTCAGCCACAAGCCCGCCGCACATACGCATGCCGCCAGCATTGCGCCGGCCAGAATATCCGTCGGCCAGTGCGCCCCCAGATAAACCCGTGACAAAGCAATCGACAGCGCCGGAATACAGCCGAGCAGCAGCCAGGTCAGGCGCATGCGCGGCGGTTGGCCGCGACCGGCGAGAACCGCCAGCACCAGAAACAGCGCGAACGAACCGGAGGCATGACCGCTGGGCATGCTGTAGCTGGTCAGCGGATCGGTCAGCACTTCCGGGCGGACCCGGGCGAAAAACTGTTTGGTGACGGTATTGAGGAGCGCGGTGCACAGCAGCACGCCACCGGCAAAGATTGCCTGGCGCCATTGCCGGCACAGCAGCAACAGACCGGTGAGCAGGGCGCTGAACATCAACATATTGCGGAATTCACCGATCAGGGTGAAGGTCACTGCGATTTCATCGAGCATCGGCTGCCGATGTTCCTGCACCAGGCTCATCACGCCCTGGTCGAGGGCGTGCAGATACGGATAGCCAATAAACAGGCCGATCAGAATCAACAGGCTCATGCTGCTGATCCAGATCGTCGCCCGGCGATGCTGGCGCAAGCTGCTGTTGACGCTCATGCCGACCATCACCGCAATACTGGCGGCAACGATGCCGGCCTGCAGCCAGAAACCTTCCGGCAGCGGCAGACGGATCGCCGCGCCGGTGGCCCAACCCGGCAGCAGGTAGGCGACGCTCCAGCCGGCGGCGGCCAGCAGGCTGACGGCGGCGAAACGCGGGAAGGGCATGTCGCACATCCCGGCAACCATCGGCAACATCGGCCGCAACGGGCCGATGAAGCGCCCTACCAGCAGGCTGGCGATGCCGTAACGCTGGAAGTAGGTTTCGGCCCCGGCCATCCATTCCGGATGGTGGCGCAGTCCCGGCAGGCGGCGGATGTTCTGATGGAAATGGCGGCCGAGGAAGTACGAGATCACATCGCCGAGTATCCCGCCGAGAAAGCCCAGCAGCAGGGTTTCACTCAACGACAGTGCGCCGCTACCGGCGAGTACGGCCACGGCAAACAGCAACACCGTGCCGGGCACGATCAGCCCGGCAATTGCCAGGCACTCTACGCAAGCGACGATAAATACCGCAGCGGCCAGCCACTGCGGATTGGCGGCGAGCCACCCGGTCACGCTATCGAGCCATGGGCCCATACACACAACTCCATCAAATCTTCAATAAGTCCCGAAGGCTGCACAAAATTTCAGCAATCACTCAGTACCCCTGTGGGAGCGGGCTTGCTCGCGAATGCGGTGTGTCATCAACGAGCTCGTATCTGACACGCCCTCTTCGCGAGCAAGCCGCTCCCACAAGGGCGCATTAGGTTCAAAACCTGTGTCACTTCAGGACAGCAAAAAATAATCGCGACCTTCGACCTGGCCCCGGCGCAGCGGGTTCCGCGTGCACCACTGGGCATACGCGGCGTCGACGAAGCGGTACATCAGGTGTTCGTCGCGGCCATGGGGGATGCCCAGGCGGGTGGTCTGGATAATCTGGGTCGGCGCCGGCCCTGTGTCTTCCACCAGCATCAGCTCGTGATCGAAACGCTTGGCGTCCCACATCGGCACCTTCAGCCCGAGCGCCTTGCACAGCAGCGTCTGCCCGGCGCAAAGCTTTTGCGAAGGACGCGGCCGGCCTTGGGCATCGGGATTGTTCAGCAGCATCTGCGCCAGACTCGCCGGCCCGCTGACCTCATCGACCCACGGGTAAGCGGACTTGATCAGCACCGCATTGCCGGGCCCCTGAGCGCTGAAGTTCAGCGAATCGCCACCGCGGGCGTAATACATATAGATGTGCCCGCCATCCAGAAACAAAGCCTTACGTTTTTCCGTGTAGCCGAGCGATGCATGACTGCCTTTTTCCGCGCAGTAATAGGCTTCGGTTTCGATGATCCGGGCGCTGAGCCACAGATCGCCGACCCGGTGGCGGATGACTTTGCCGAGCAGATCGCGGGCCAGCACTTGCGCGTCACGGTCGAAAAAAGCGTCCGGGAGGCCCAGTGGCAGGCGCTCGGCGATGGCGCGATCGGTCAGGTTGGACATGGCAAACGGTGTTTATCCAGGCGAAGGAGGTCGTGATGATAACAATCCGCGGCTTAATTACGGCTGAACGTCGGCAAATTGCAGTCCATTTCGACCATCCGCCTGTCACCGCTGTTAGTCCCGGGACGCGACAGCTATAATCTGCCGCTTTCCTCTTTGCCAAGACCCCAGCAGACCATGACTGAGTCCGTTCTTGACTACATGACCCGATTGGGTCGCGCCGCCCGCGAAGCTTCCCGGGTCATCGGCCGTGCCAGCACCGCGCAGAAAAACCGCGCCTTGCAGGCTGCTGCCAATGCGCTGGACGCTGCTCGCGCCGAGCTGGCCGCAGCCAATGAACAGGATCTGGCCGCCGGTCGCGCCAACGGTCTGGAGCCGGCACTGCTGGAGCGTCTGGAACTGACCCCGGCGCGCATCGACGGCATGATCGTCGGCCTGCGTCAGGTGGCAGCATTGCCCGATCCGGTCGGTGCGATCCGTGACATGAGCTTCCGCCCGTCCGGGATTCAGGTCGGCAAGATGCGCGTACCGCTGGGTGTGATCGGGATCATCTACGAATCCCGGCCCAATGTGACCATCGACGCCGCCAGCCTGTGCCTGAAGTCCGGTAACGCGACCATCCTGCGCGGTGGCTCCGAGGCGATTCATTCCAATCGGGCGATTGCCGCGTGCATTCAGCGCGGTCTGGCCGAGGCCGAATTGCCGGCAGCCGTGGTGCAAGTGGTCGAAACCACCGACCGTGCCGCCGTCGGCGCGATGATCAGCATGCCCGAGTATGTCGACGTGATCGTGCCGCGCGGTGGCCGTGGCCTGATCGAACGTATCAGCCGTGATGCCCGGGTGCCGGTGATCAAACACCTGGACGGCATCTGCCACGTATTTGTCAGCGAGCACGCCGATCTGGCCAAAGCCCAGCGCATCGCCTTCAATGCCAAGACTTACCGTTATGGCATCTGCGGCGCGATGGAGACCTTGCTGGTTGATCAAAGTGTTGCGAAGGATTTCCTGCCGTCGATGGCTGCCCAGTTCCGCGAGAAAGGCGTCGAGCTGCGTGGCTGCGAACGCACCCGGGCGATCATCGACGCGGTGGCGGCCAGCGAAGACGACTGGAGCACCGAGTATCTGGCGCCGATCCTGTCGATCCGTGTGGTCGACGGACTGGATCAGGCCATCGAACACATCAACCATTACGGCTCGCATCACACCGACTCGATCGTCAGTGAAAACCTCGCCGACACCCGGCGTTTCGTCGCGGAAGTCGACTCGGCGTCGGTGATGATCAACACCCCGACCTGCTTCGCCGATGGATTCGAATACGGATTGGGTGCCGAGATCGGCATTTCTACTGATAAGCTGCACGCCCGCGGCCCGGTGGGCCTCGAAGGACTGACCTGCGAGAAGTACATCGTGGTCGGTGATGGCCAGTTGCGCGGCCAGGCGACGGTCTGACTTGACCGACCTCGACCTGACAGCGCCGCTGCCTGACGGCGAACTCCGACCCCGGCGCATCGGCGTACTGGGCGGCACGTTCGACCCGGTGCACATCGGCCATTTGCGCGGTGCGCTGGAAGTCGCCGAAGCGCTGCTGCTCGACGAGCTGCGCATGATGCCCAGCGCCCGGCCGCCGCACCGCGATACGCCGCAGGTGTCGGCGCAGGATCGGTTGGCAATGGTTGAGTGCGCGGTGGCCGGAGTGCCGCCGCTGGTGGTGGACGCCCGCGAATTGCAGCGGGACAAGCCGTCTTACACCATTGATACCCTGGAGTTGATGCGTGCCGAAATGGCCGCCGAGACCCAGGTTTTTCTGCTTTTGGGCTGGGACGCATTTTGCGGCCTGCCCACTTGGCATCGCTGGGAAGAGTTGCTCCAGCATTGCCACATCCTGGTGCTACAGCGCCCGGACGCCGACAGCGAACCGCCGGATGCCTTGCGCAACCTGCTGGCAGCGCGTTCGGTGAGCGACCCGCTGGCCCTGAAAGGGCCGAGCGGACAGATTGCATTCGTCTGGCAGACACCGCTCGCGGTTTCCGCCACCCAGATCCGTCAACTGCTGGCCAGCGGTAAGTCGGTACGTTTCCTGGTGCCCGACGCGGTCCTGGCCTACATCGATGCGCACGGTCTTTACCGTGCGTCGAACTGAACAAGGCGTGCTTCACTGATACGAATCCACGTATCGCCAAGCCGCCGAATATACGAGCAAAACGAGTTTTATATGACTGACAAAGACGTAAGCAAAGTTAAGCGCAAAGGCACGTTCAAGAGCGCACCGCTGCCGGAAGTCGCCAACACCAACGAGCCGCTCAAGGGCGACGAGCTGGTCAAGGTTGCCGTGGCAGCCCTGGAAGACGTCAAGGCACAAGACATCCAGATCATCGATGTGCGCGACAAGCAGAGCATCACCGACTACATGATCATCGCCACCGGTACGTCCAATCGCCAGATCAACGCGATGCTGGACAAGGTCCGTGAAGAAGTCAAAAAGCAGGGCGCCAAGCCGCTGGGCGAAGAAGGCAAGGGCGACAGCGACTGGGTGCTGCTCGACCTCGACCTGGTGATCGTGCACATGATGACTGCCTCGGCGCGTCAGTTCTACGACCTGGAACGCCTGTGGGCCGGTGCCGAGCAAAGCCGTGCGGCAGACGCCAAGCACCACAGCCCGGAAAACACCCACGAGCATTTCACCAAGCTCAACAAAGACCAGCTGTAAGGGATTGCTGTGCGACTGCGACTGATCGCCGTCGGTTCACGCATGCCCAAGTGGGTGGAAGAAGGCTGGCATGAATATGCCAAGCGTCTTCCGTCCGAACTGGCGCTGGAACTGGTGGAAATTCCGCTCAATACCCGTGGCAAGAACGCCGACGTGGCCCGTTTCATCCGCCAGGAAGGCGAAGCCATGCTGGCCAAGGTCGGGCCGAACGAGCGGATCGTCACGCTGGAAGTCCACGGCAAGCCCTGGAGCACCGAGCAACTGGCGGTCGAACTCGACCGTTGGCGGCTGGATTCGCGCACGGTCAATTTCATGGTCGGTGGCCCCGAAGGGCTGGCGCCGGAAGTCTGCGCCCGCGCCGATCAGCGCTGGTCGTTGTCGCCGCTGACCTTGCCGCACCCGCTGGTGCGGATCCTGATCGGCGAACAGCTGTACCGTGCCTGGACCGTGCTGTCCGGTCACCCTTACCACAAGTAGTCCTGCTCTCATGTCTCAGCCGATCCGCATCAAGGACCACGAAAAGGACGCCCGCCTGGTGCGTAGCCGCGTCGTGTTCGGGGCCATTGCGGTCATGCTGTTGATCTGCGTGCTGATTGCGCGGCTGTACTACTTGCAGGTGATCCAGTACGAGTACCACTCGACGCTCTCGGAAAACAACCGCGTCCATGTGCAGCCGATTCCGCCGACCCGCGGCTTGATCTTCGACCGCAACGGCGTGGTGGTGGCGGACAACCGCCCGAGCTTCAGCCTGAGCATGACCCGCGAACGTTCCGGCGACTGGCAGCAAGTGCTCGACGTGATCGTCGAAGTGCTGCAGCTGACGCCCGAGGACCGGGTGATCTTCGAGAAACGCATGCGTCAGGGGCGTCGGCCATTCGAGCCGGTGCCGATCCTGTTCGAGTTGACCGAAGAGCAGATCGCCCGGATCGCGGTGAACCAGTTCCGCCTGCCAGGGGTGGAAGTGGTCGCGCAGCTGGTGCGCCACTACCCGCAGGGCGCGCATTTTGCGCACTCGGTGGGTTACATGGGGCGCATCAACGAGAAAGAGCTGAAGACCCTCGACCCGGTCAACTACAGCGGCACCCACCACATCGGCAAGACCGGCATCGAGCGTTTCTACGAGCCGGAACTGCACGGCCAGGTGGGTTACGAGGAAGTCGAAACCAACGCTCGGGGCCGCGTATTGCGCGTGCTCAAGCGTACCGATCCGATTCCCGGCAAGGACATCGTCCTGAGCCTGGACATCAAACTGCAGGAAGCGGCCGAAGCCGCGCTGGGCGGGCGTCGCGGCGCGGTGGTGGCGCTCGATCCGAAGACTGGCGAAGTGCTGGCGATGGTCAGCCAGCCGAGTTTCGACCCGAACCTGTTCGTCACCGGCATCAGCTTCAAGGCCTATGCCGAACTGCGCGATTCCATCGACCGGCCGCTGTTCAACCGCGTGCTGCGCGGCCTGTACCCGCCGGGTTCGACGATCAAGCCGGCGGTGGCGATTGCCGGTCTCGATTCTGGCGTAGTGACAGCGTCGAGCCGGGTGTTCGACCCCGGTTACTACATGCTGCCCAACTACGATCACAAGTACCGCAACTGGAACCGCACCGGTGACGGCTTCGTCGATCTCGACACGGCGATCATGCGTTCCAACGACACCTACTTCTATGACCTGGCGCACAAGCTGGGCATCGATCGGTTGTCGGCCTACATGAACAAGTTCGGCATCGGCCAGAAGGTCTCGCTGGACATGTTCGAAGAATCCCCCGGCCTGATGCCGTCCCGCGAGTGGAAGCGTGCGACGCGCAAGCAGGCGTGGTTCCCGGGTGAAACCCTGATTCTGGGGATTGGCCAGGGTTATATGCAGTCCACACCGTTGCAACTGGCACAGGCCACGGCGCTGGTCGCCAACAAAGGCATCTGGAACCGGCCGCACCTGGCCAAGACCATTGAGGGCGCCAAACCGGTAGACGAGAACCCGATGCCGGACATCGTCCTGCGCGATCCGTCGGACTGGACCAAGGTCAACCACGGCATGCAGCAGGTGATGCACGGCGCCCGGGGTACTGCGCGCAAGGCAGCAATCGGTGCGCAATACCGCATCGCCGGCAAGTCCGGTACCGCTCAGGTCGTCGCGATCAAACAAGGTGAAAAATACGACCGCTCCAAGGTTCAGGAACGCCACCGCGACCACGCCTTGTTCGTTGGTTTCGCCCCGGCCGACAACCCGAAAATAGTGGTTTCGGTGATGGTCGAGAACGGTGAGTCCGGCTCCGGTGTCGCCGCGCCAGTGGTGCGTCAGGTCATGGATGCCTGGCTTCTGGATCAGGAGGGTCGATTGAAGGCCGAATACGCCGGTCCTATCAGTGCGGAGGCTACGGCCCGTGATGAATAATTTTGATCGCATGCTCTCTAGCGAGGATGTGATGCGTCGCCGGGCGACGCTGCTGCAACGCCTGCATATCGATGGCCCGCTGTTGATCCTGCTGCTGATCCTCGCTGCGGGCAGTCTGTTCGTGCTGTATTCGGCCAGTGGCAAAAGCTGGGATCTGCTGGGCAAACAAGCCACTTCGTTCGGCATCGGCCTGGTGTCGATGATTGTCATCGCCCAGTTCGAACCACGGTTCATGGCGCGTTGGGTACCGCTCGGTTACGTGATCGGCGTGGTGCTGCTGTTGGTGGTGGACATCATGGGCCACAACGCCATGGGCGCGACGCGCTGGATCAACATCCCCGGGGTGATCCGCTTCCAGCCCTCGGAGTTCATGAAGATTCTGATGCCGGCGACGATTGCCTGGTATCTGTCCAAACGCACGCTACCGCCGCAACTCAAGCATGTCGGCATCAGCCTGATGCTGATCGGCGTGCCGTTCATTCTGATCGTGCGCCAGCCTGACCTTGGTACGTCACTGCTGATTCTGGCCGGCGGCGCGTTCGTGCTGTTCATGGGCGGGCTGCGCTGGCGCTGGATCCTCAGCGTGCTGGCCGCCGCCGTACCGGTGGCGATCGCCATGTGGTTCTTCATCATGCACGACTACCAGAAGCAGCGGATCCTGACCTTCCTCGACCCGGAAAGCGATCCGCTCGGCACCGGCTGGAACATCATCCAGTCGAAAGCCGCGATCGGTTCCGGCGGTGTGTTCGGCAAGGGTTGGCTGCTGGGCACCCAGTCGCACCTGGACTTTTTGCCGGAAAGCCACACCGACTTCATCATCGCCGTACTGGGCGAGGAGTTCGGTCTGGTGGGCATCTGCGCGCTGCTGCTGATCTATCTGCTGCTAATCGGTCGCGGCCTGGTGATTACCGCCCAGGCGCAGACGCTGTTTGGCAAATTGCTCGCCGGCGCGCTGACCATGACGTTTTTTGTTTATGTTTTCGTCAACATCGGTATGGTCAGTGGCCTGTTGCCGGTGGTGGGGGTGCCGTTGCCCTTCATTAGCTACGGAGGAACTTCGCTGGTGACACTGCTGTCAGCGTTTGGGGTTTTGATGTCGATTCATACGCATCGCAAGTGGATCGCACAGGTTTGAATAAGGTGAAGAGTTCAATGCAAGTCATGCGCAGCTGGGCGACTCGTTACGCGCCGTGGGTCGGCCTGGTCGGCATCCTTGGCAGCGCGCAGGAAGCGCTGGCCGGCGATTACGAAGGCTCACCGCAGGTGGCCGAATTCGTCGGTGAAATGACCCGCGACTACGGTTTTGCCGGCGAGCAACTGATGGCGGTGTTCCGCGAGGCGCAGCGCAAGCAGGCGATTCTCGACGCCATCTCCAAACCCGCCGAGCGGGTCAAGCAGTGGAAAGAATATCGCCCGATGTTCATCACCGACGCGCGCATCGCCCGTGGTGTGGACTTCTGGCGCCAGCACGAGGCCGTGCTGGCCCGTGCCGAGCAGGAGTACGGTGTACCGGCACAAGTCATCGTGTCGATCATTGGCGTCGAGACCTTTTTCGGACGTAATACCGGCAATTACCGGGTGATTGATGCGTTGTCCACGCTCGGTTTCGACTATCCTCCCCGTGCCGAATTTTTCCGCAAGGAATTGCGTGAGTTCCTGCTGCTGGCCCGTGAAGAACAGGTCGATCCATTGACCCTCAAAGGCTCGTACGCCGGGGCGATGGGCCTGCCGCAATTCATGCCGAGCAGCTTTCGCGCCTATGCGGTGGATTTCGACGGTGACGGTCACATCAATATCTGGACCAATCCGGACGATGCGATCGGCAGCGTGGCCAGTTACTTCAAACGGCATGGCTGGGTCGCCGGGGAACCAGTGGTCAGTCGCGCCGATGTGCGCGGCGAGCAGGTCGATGAAGGCCTGACCACCGGCATCGAGCCGACGAAAACGGTCGGAGAGTTGCGGGCGTTGGGCTGGTCAAGTCATGATGCGCTGCGCGATGATATGCCGGTTACTGCATTTCGCCTCGAAGGCGACAACGGCCCTGAATACTGGATGGGCCTGAAGAATTTCTACGCGATCACGCGTTATAACCGCAGCGTGATGTACGCCATGGCCGTACATCAACTGTCTGAAGAGCTGGTAAAAGCACGGGGCGTCAAGTAATGCGGGCATTGCCTATCAATAAACCCCTGAAGCTGGTGGCTTTCGCTGCGTTGGCGGTGCTGGTCGCCAGCTGTTCGACCAGCCGCGCGCCGACCCAGAAGACTTCGTCCACCGCCGTACGCGCGCAGCCGGGGCTGGACATCAACCGCGCGCACAAAGACGGCGCGCCGTGGTGGGATGTCGATGTTTCGCGGATCCCGGACGCCACGCCGACCCTGCACACCGGCCCGTACAAGGCCAACCCGTACACCGTGCTGGGCAAGACCTATTTCCCGTTGCAGGAATCCAAGACCTACGTCGCCTCGGGCACGGCGTCCTGGTACGGCACCAAGTTCCACGGGCAGAACACCGCCAACGGCGAAGTGTATGACCTGTACGGCATGAGTGCCGCTCACAAGACTCTGCCACTGCCAAGTTACGTTCGGGTGACCAACCTGGACAACAACAAGAGCGTGATCCTGCGGGTCAACGATCGCGGGCCGTTCTATTCGGACCGGATCATCGACTTGTCCTACGCGGCCGCGAAGAAGCTCGGTTATGCCGAAATCGGCACCGCGCGGGTCAAGGTCGAGGGCATCGATCCGCAGCAATGGTGGGCCGCCAAGGGCCGTCCGGCGCCGCTGATGCTCAACGAGCCGCAAGTCGCGCAGAATAGCGCCCCGGTGATCACGGCGTCGGCCGGTACCATCGAGCAGTGGACCCCGCCGCCGCAGCAACATGCCTCTGATACTGTCCCTGTACAGATCAGCGCAAAAAAAAACGCTTCTGCACCAGCGTCTGGCCAGTATCTGCAGGTGGGCGCGTTCGCCAACCCGGACGCTGCAGAACTCCTGAGGTCGAAGCTCAGCGGGATGGTGAGCGCTCCGGTGTTCATCAGCTCGATCGTGCGCAATCAGCAGACCCTGCACCGGGTACGCCTGGGGCCGATCGGGTCGCCGGGTGAGATCGCGCAGGTGCAGAACAGCGTGCGCCTGGCCAATCTCGGCTCGCCGAGCGTGGTCACCGAGTAAGAAACGTAGCACTTGATTGACGGTTCACTTGCGGTTTTGGGGGGTGAACCAGGTTGTTGGCTCGTCGAAGAACAAAAGCCCGGCAAGGGTGACTGGAGTGAGCAACTGAACACGCGATGGCCCGTTAGAAGGCTGTCTGAATAGTTTTGCCTTCGGGCAAGTTTCCATTAGCGATTTCGAGAGACGGATGAACATCACCACCTTTGCCAAACGCCTGTGTCTGCTAGTCCCGCTGCTCCTCTCGCCAGCCGCTTTCGCGGCCGAGATGATGCCGTCGCCACCTCAACTGGCTGCAAAAGCCTACGTGCTCATGGACGCCAGCAGCGGCAACGTGCTGGTGGAGAACAACGGTGACCAGCGTCTGCCGCCAGCCAGCCTGACCAAACTGATGACCGCGTACATCGCTACGCTGGAAATCCGTCGTGGCCAGATCGGTGAGAACGACCCGGTGACCGTCAGCGAAAACGCCTGGCGTACCGGCGGCTCGCGGATGTTCATCAAAGTCGGCTCGCAAGTGACCGTCAGCGACCTGCTGCACGGCATCATCATCCAGTCCGGCAACGACGCCAGCGTGGCGCTGTCCGAGCACATCGCCGGCAGCGAAGACGCGTTCGCCGACCTGATGAACAAGACGGTCGCCGATCTGGGCATGACCAACTCGCACTTCATGAACCCGACCGGTCTGCCGAACCCTGAGCACTACTCGTCGGCTCACGACATGGCGATCCTGGCCCGTGCGATCATCCATGAAGACCCGGCTCACTACGCGATCTACTCGCAGAAAGAGTTCTTCTGGAACGGCATCAAGCAGCCTAACCGCAACCTGCTGCTGTGGCGCGACAAGACCGTTGACGGTCTGAAAACCGGTCACACCGACGAAGCCGGCTACTGCATGGTGTCCTCGGCTGTACGTGATGGCCAGCGTCTGATCGCCGTGGTGTTCGGCACCAACAGCGAAGTGGCGCGTGCCGCTGAAACCCAGAAGCTGCTGACCTACGGTTTCCGTTTCTTCGAAACCCAGACCTTCTACCAGAAGGGCACCGAACTGGCTCAGGCCCCGGTGTGGAAAGGCACCACCAGTCAAGTCAAGGCCGGCCTGGCTGAAGACCTGACCATGACCCTGCCAAAAGGCCAGCTGAAAAAGCTCGCTGCCAGCATGACCATGAACCCGCAACTGACCGCGCCAATCGCCAAGGGCGACGTGATCGGTAAAGTCGAAGTGAAACTGGACGACAAGGTAGTGCACAGCGCTGACCTGATCGCTCTGGACGCTGTCGAGGAGGGTGGTATCTTCCGCCGCATGTGGGATAGCATCCGTCTATTCTTCTACGGCTTGTTCAACTGAATTTAGTGTGCACCTGCATGCCCCCGCGCTGATCCGGCGCGGGGGCATGCCCGTCGCCACGGCTTACGCTTACGAGGCCGTTACGCCATGACCGATACCGAAGTAAAGGCGCCAAAGATCGAATTCCCCAACGTTGATTACCCGGTTAAGGTGATCAGCGACACCGGTGTGGGCAACAAGGACAAGATCATCGAGATCGTCAAGAAACACGCGACGATCAACCATGACCGTGTGGATGAGCGCCAGAGCACAAACGGCAAATACACCACGATTCAGTTGCACATCGTCGCCACCGACCAGGACCAGCTGTACAACATCAACAGCGAACTGCGGGCTACCGGCTTCGTGCACATGGTGCTGTGATGCCGGGCACGTTGGGCTTTCGCGAGCTCGGCCAGATGGCTTACGAGCCGGTCTGGCACGCCATGCAACGCTTCACCAACGAACGCGGCAGCGATGCCGCCGACGAAATCTGGCTGGTCGAGCACCCTCCGGTGTTCACCCAGGGCCAGGCCGGCAAGGCCGAACACCTGTTGCTGCCGGGCGATATCCCGGTGGTACAGGTCGATCGCGGCGGGCAGGTGACTTATCATGGCCCGGGCCAGTTGGTCGCCTACCTGTTGCTGGACGTGCGCAAGCTGGGCTTTGGCGTACGTGATCTGGTCACGCGCATGGAACACTGCCTGATCGAATTGCTGGACAGCTACGGCGTGACCGCTGTAGCCAAGCCAGATGCTCCCGGCGTCTACGTCGACGGAGCGAAAATCGCTTCTCTGGGTTTGCGGATTCGCCACGGTTGCTCCTTTCATGGCCTGGCCCTGAACGTGGATATGAACCTGGAGCCGTTTCGACGGATTAATCCCTGCGGCTATGCCGGGCTGGCAATGACCCAGCTGAGCGACCACGCAGGATCGATTGAATTTGCCGAGGTAAGTGCCCGGCTGCGCGCGCAGCTCGTCAAACACCTCGACTATGCTGAGCAGACGACCCTGACGGGCGGAATCGACTGATATGACTACTGATGCAGTGCAAACCATGATCCCGACGCTCGACGTGACCGAGCGCCCGGCCCCGCGTCCCAAGGTTGAAGCCGGCGTCAAGCTGCGCGGCGCCGAGAAGGTTGCACGCATCCCGGTAAAGATCATTCCGACCACCGAACTGCCGAAGAAACCCGACTGGATTCGCGTGCGCATCCCGGTTTCGCCGGAAGTCGACCGGATCAAGAGTCTGCTGCGCAAGCACAAGCTGCACAGCGTCTGCGAAGAAGCCTCCTGCCCGAACCTGGGCGAGTGCTTCTCCGGCGGCACCGCGACCTTCATGATCATGGGCGACATCTGCACCCGTCGTTGCCCGTTCTGCGACGTTGGCCACGGTCGTCCGAAACCACTGGACGTCAACGAGCCGGAGAGCCTGGCGATCGCCATTGCCGACCTCAAGCTCAAGTACGTGGTGATCACCTCGGTTGACCGCGACGACCTGCGTGACGGCGGTGCCCAGCACTTTGCTGATTGCATCCGCGAGATCCGCAAGCTGTCGCCGAACGTGCAGCTGGAAACCCTGGTCCCGGACTACCGTGGCCGCATGGACATCGCCTTGGAAATCACCGCTGCCGAGCCGCCGGATGTGTTCAACCACAACCTGGAAACCGTGCCGCGCCTGTACAAGGCTGCGCGTCCGGGTTCGGATTACCAGTGGTCGCTGACCCTGCTGCAACGCTTCAAGCAGATGATGCCGCACATCCCGACCAAATCCGGCCTGATGCTGGGTCTGGGCGAGACCGACGAAGAAGTCATCGAAGTCATGAAGCGCATGCGCGAACACGACATTGACATGCTGACCCTCGGCCAGTACCTGCAACCGTCGCGCAGCCACTTGCCGGTGCAGCGTTTCGTGCACCCGGACACCTTCGCCTGGTTCGCCGAGGAAGGTTACAAGATGGGCTTCAAGAACGTTGCTTCCGGCCCGCTGGTACGTTCCTCGTATCACGCCGACGAGCAGGCGAAACTGGTCAAGGCTGAACTGCTCGGTTCCTGATCCGGCGCTGATAGCCTCGAAAAATACCCGCTTCGGCGGGTATTTTTGTTTGGGCCTGCCGCGCACTCTTTTGTTTGTCTCTGTACCTGACTACTGTGTGTTCATGAATTCACAGGGAGACCCATGGATGACCGTTCGACCGACTCACACCCTTTTTCCGCATAAGCCTGTGCCGGCGCTGCCGTCCGAAGGACTGATCGGTGTGATTGCCCCCGCCGGCCCCGGTGCACTGGACACTGACAAGGCTGTGCAGTGGATGCGTGCCCGCGGCTATGCACTGAAGGTGTTCCCCGGTGTCTACGAGAAGGACGGCTATCTGGCCGGCAGCGATGACGTGCGCCTCAACGACCTGCACGCCGCTTTCGTCGACCCTGAAGTCGACGCGATCATTTGCCTGCGCGGTGGTTACGGCACGCCGCGCCTGCTGGACCGGATCGATTACGACTTGCTGAGTCGTCACGCCAAGCCGTTTGTCGGCTACAGCGACATCACCGCACTGCATCTGGCGATCAGTCGCTACGCAGGGTTCGTGACCTTCCATGGCCCGCTGCTCAATGCCGACCTGCTGGGCGACAAGGAGCCACCTACCGTCACCTCATTCTTCGCCATGTTGCGCGGTCAGTTGAAGGCGGGGAGTGTGTTGAGCCATCCGGTGGCTTATCCATTGACCACGGTCGAACCTGGCATCGCTCACGGGCGTTTGCTTGGCGGCAATCTGGCGATGATTGCCTCGACGCTGGGCACACCTTATGAGATTGACGTCGAGGGCGTGATTCTGCTGATCGAAGACGTCAACGAGCCGCTATATCGGATTGACCGTTTGCTCACGCAGATGCGCCTGGCTGGCAAGCTGGCCAGATTGCGCGGTGTGCTGGTGGGGGATGTCGCCGGGGTGGATGTCGAGGCGTTGAATCGCTTGCTCAAGCAGACCTTCGAGCCGTTACGGATTCCGGTGCTGTCGGGGTGGCGCAGCGGGCATTGTGATCCGAACCTGACGCTGCCGATGGGGGCGCTGGTTCGCTTGGATGCCGGGAAGAAGGAATTGATGTTGGAACAGGATGTAGTGATCAAACGCTAGGGTTTGGTTGCCAGTGAGTCAGTCTTCGCGAGCAAGCCCGCTCCCACACTGGTTCTGTGTAAGACACAAATCAAATGTGGGAGCGAGCTTGCTCGCGAAGGCGGCATCAGCCATACGATTATCGTTCTATTGGCTGCGCAGGCTCTCAAGCAGCTTATGCGTCGGATACCCGTCCGCCGGCCAGCCAAACGACTGCTGGGCACTGCGGATCGCCTTGCGGGTATTGGCGCCGATAATCCCGTCCGCCGTGCCCGCATCGTAATTGCGCGCGCTCAGCAGGTTCTGCAATTCGATACGCTCGGTACGGCTCAATGGCAGATCATCTTTCGGCCAGGTGCCGTTGATCAGGCCTGCGCCATTGAAGCGCTCGGACAACAGACTGACCGCCAGTGCATAGGACGATGAGTTGTTGTACTTGAGGATCGCCCGGAAGTTATCGAGGATCAGGAACGCCGGGCCACGGTAGCCGGCCGGCAGCAGCAGGGCGGCAGACAGCTGTTCCGAGCCGGCCGGGGCCTGACCGCCATTAGGCAGGATCACGCCCAGTTGCCGCCATTCGGCAACGGTCTTGCGCATCGCGCCATCGGCCAGGGTGTAGTTGAATCCACTCGGCAGTTGCACCTCGAAGCCCCATGGCTGACCACGCTGCCAGCCGGAGCTTTGCAGGTAATGCGCTGTGGAGGCCAGGGCATCGGCCGGGCTGCCCCAGATGTCGCGGCGGCCGTCACCGTCGAAATCCACGGCGTGGGTGTTGTAGGTGGTCGGAATGAACTGGGTCTGGCCCATCGCACCCGCCCACGAGCCAAGCATCTTTTCTGGCGTGATGTCGCCCTGTTGCAGGATCTGCAGCGCAGCGATCAGTTGCGCATGGGCGAAGCCCGGGCGACGGCCTTCGTAGGCCAGGGTCGCCAGCGAGTTGATCACCGATTTGCTGCCCTGGAACTGACCGAAGTTGCTTTCCATGCCCCATACCGACACCAGTGCCTGGCGATCCACGCCATAACGCTGTTCGATGCTTTGCAGGATGTCGGCGTACTGACTGATCAGCGCCTGCCCCTTGCTCACCCGCAGCGGCGACAGGGCGCCGTCGAGGTATTCCCATACCGGACGAGAGAACTCCGGCTGGCTGCGGTCGGCTTTGATCACACTGGCATCGAAGCTGACATTGGCAAACGCGCGGTCGAACAGATCGGCGCGGATCCCGGCTGCCAAGGCATCCTTGCGGAAACCCGCCTGCCATTCGGCAAAGGTCTGGGTTGGCTGAAGATCAAGCGGGTCAGCGGACGGCACTACCGGCGGGATGATTGCCGGGGCTGTTGCGACAGGGGCGGCTTGAAGGGGTTGCGCATCGGCGGCGGTAGGTTTTTCCGCGCAGGCGACAAGCAGAATGAAGCTGGAGGCAGCGATCAGTTGGCGAACGGGCCAACGACGGGAAAGACTGAAGGGCATGCACAGTTCCAGGGGATACGAATCAGGTGCAGACCTTAACATGACCAGGGGGTGCTGTGCTTCAGGCAGCCAGAAAGTAAGAAGCCTCCCAGCTATTAGACTGGAAGGCTTCGCGGCGGTAGCTGCCTTTACCCTTGGTTGGTCGTTCCTGGCGACTGCGGAACAGGGGTTGGGCGATGATGGATTTGGCCTTGTTCGGGCCATGTTTCGATGGCTTTTTGCTCATGAGGGTTCTCTCGGTAGGTGGGTGCTGCGGGGCGAATAATCTGCCGAAGCCGCGCGTCTGTCCAGCCTCTATTGCGTAGGAATATTCTGACGCCTTCGCGAGCAAGCCCGCTCCCACAGTCGACCGAGTTCTATCATGTGAATGCGATCGACTGTGGGAGCGGGCTTGCTCGCGAAAGGGCGTTATGCGGTTGAACGTCTTATTCGGCGGGAAGAGTCAGACGCTGGCCGGACATCAACAGCGCCAACCGGCTCAGGCTCATCCACGGCGAACCGGCGGCCTGACCCTTGATCTGCGCATCGATGCGCTGGGCTTCGAGCAACAACTGCGCCCAGCGTTGCGCCGAGTAGCGTTGCAGGGCTTTGCTCATCAGCGGTTTGCGCTTGTCCCAGACTGGCGGTTTCGCCTGGCTGAAGCACTTGTCCAGCGGCGTGCCCTGGCTGTACTGCAGCGAAATATTGGCCAGCAGGCGCAACTCCCGCGCCAGTGCCCAGAGAATCACCGGTGGCTCGACGCCTTCACCGCGCAGGCCTTCAAGCATGCGCAAGGCGTGGGCCGGTTCGCCGTTGAGTACGGCGTCGGTCAGGCCAAACACGTCGAAGCGCGCACTGTCGGCCACCGCGGCCTGCACGGTTTCGACGGTGATCTGCCCACCTTCGGCCATCAACTTGAGCTTTTCGATTTCCTGCGCGGCGGCGAGCAGGTTGCCCTCGACGCGTGCGGCGATCAGTTCGACCGCGTCCTGGCTGGCCGACAAACCGGCTTGCGACAGACGCTGGCGAATCCAGCTCGGCAACTGGTTGGCATCCACCGGCCAGATCTGGATGAACTGGGTCTGCTGGCCTTCGACCAGGGCCTTGCCCCACTTGGTTTTCTGCGCACTGCCATCGAGCTTGGGCAAGCTGATCAGCAGCACCGTGTCTTCAGCGGGGCGCGAGCAGTATTCGATCAGCGCGGCAGCGCCCTTATCACCGGGCTTGCCCGAAGGCAGGCGCAGTTCCAGTAGGCGTTTTTCGGCGAACAGCGACATGCTGGCGCCGGCCTGCAACAAGGTCCCCCAATCGAAATTGGCGTCGGCGGCGAACACCTGGCGTTCGTCGAAACCTTGCTGGCGGGCAGCACTGCGAATGGCGTCGGCGGCTTCCTGGCACAACAGCGGGTCATCGCCGCTGATGATATAGACGGGCGCGAGCGCGCCTTGCAGGTGTTTGCCGAGTTGAGCGGGAGCGAGCTTCATAAGAGAGGGCGAACGGGGCGCCTGAGCGCCCCGTACGTCTTACTGCTGCGGCAGTTCGAGCGGCGACTGACGCGGGGTTTCCGCTTCAGCTTTCTGTGCCGCCTTCAGCGCGTCGGCTTCAGCCCGGGCACGGTCGTTGGCCGCTTGCTGTAATTGCTGCAGTTGGCCCGGCGTCAGCTGTTGCAGGCGCAGCATCATGCGCTGAACCAGTTCGCGACGGGTTTCGCGACGGGCGTCGTTGGCTTCCTGATCGGAGCCGACGAGGTTGTTGCCGTCGTGGATGAACACTTTCTGCACTTCAAGCTTGTCGCTCAGCAGGTTCAGATTGTGTTCGCCTACGATGTCGTAGTTCAGCACGGTGGTCACTTGGTACTCACCCGTACGACCGGCACCGGCGTAGCTGAGGATACGCTGGTTTTCCTGTTCGTCAGCCAGATACAGCTTGTACGGTGCACCGCTGTAGACCTTGACGCCGCTGGACTCGAGCACCTGACGCAGCTGGGTGACGGTCTCGCCATACGCGTTACGGGCGCTCAGATCGAGCTCCTTGATCGACAGTTCGTTGGTGCCGGTGCCACGCAGCTGGAAACCGCAGGCGCTCAGCAGAACGGCGAGGCCCATCACCAGCAGATTGCGTTTGATCATTGTGTTGCTCCCCTTGAAACCATGTGGGCCGACCCTGCGGCCCGAAAGGTTTTACAGTGCGTCAGGCGAACCTGACGCCCAATCCAATTTAGCTGGCGACGATGTTAACCAGTTTCCCTGGTACAACGATCACTTTGCGAATGGTCAGACCGTCGACGAAACGCAGCACGTTTTCGTTGGCGCGGGCCGCCGCTTCAACTTCTTCGCGGGTGGCGCTGGCCGGCATTTCGATCTGGCCACGCAGCTTGCCGTTCACTTGAATGACCAGTTGCAGGCTGTCCTGCACCAGTGCGCTTTCATCGACCGCAGGCCAGCCGGCATCGATCACCGGGTCAGCGTGGCCCAGTTGATTCCACAGCTCATGGCTGATGTGCGGCGTGATCGGAGCCAGCAACAACGTGACAGCTTCCAGACCTTCGTGAATCAGCGCGCGGTCCTGTTCGGTGCCTTGCGCAGCTTTTTCCAGCACGTTCATCAGCGTCATCACCTGAGCGATGGCGGTGTTGAATTTGTGGTTCTGGCCGACGTCATGGCTGGCCTGTTTGATGGCCAGGTGGATGGCGCGGCGCACGGCTTTCTGCTCGTCGTTCAGGCCGGCGATGTCCAGCTTGCCCGGCAGGCCCTGAGTGACGTGGGCCTGCGCCAGACGCCAGACGCGCTTGAGGAAGCGGTGCGAGCCTTCAACGCCGGAGTCCGACCATTCGGCGCTCATGTCCGGCGGCGAAGCGAACATCATGAACAGGCGGCAGGTGTCGGCGCCAAACTGATCGATCATCGACTGTGGGTCGACACCGTTGTTCTTCGACTTGGCCATTTTCTCGGTGCCACCGATTTCCACCGGCAAGCCGTCGGATTTCAGTTTGGCGCTGATGACCTTGGCCTTGCTGTCACGCTCCAGTTCCACGTCCGCCGGATTGAACCAGGTGTAGGCACCGTTGGCTTCGCGACGGTAGTAAGTCTCGGCGATCACCATGCCCTGGGTCAGCAGGTTCTTGAACGGCTCGTTGGAACTGACCAGGCCTTCGTCGCGCATCAGCTTGTGGAAGAAGCGCGCGTACAGCAGGTGAAGAATGGCGTGTTCGATACCGCCGATGTACTGATCCACCGGCAGCCAGTGGTCGGCCGCGGATTTTTCCACCAGGCCACCTTCGAAGTGCGGCGAGGCGTAACGGGCGTAGTACCACGAGGACTCGACGAAGGTGTCCATGGTGTCGGTTTCACGCTTGGCAGGCTGGCCGCATTTCGGGCAGCTGCACTCGTAGAATTCCGGCATGCGCGCCAGCGGCGAACCGGCGCCGTCCGGCACCACGTCTTCCGGCAGCACCACCGGCAACTGGTCTTCCGGGACCGGCACGTCACCGCAAGTGGCGCAGTGGATGATCGGGATCGGGCAGCCCCAGTAGCGCTGACGGCTGATGCCCCAGTCGCGCAGGCGGAATTGAGTGCGCGAGGCACCGAGGTTTTTCTTGATCAGGGCGACTTCCATGGCGTCGAACGCGCCGGTGAAGTCCAGGCCGTCGAACTCGCCGGAGTTGATCAGCGTGCCGTGCTCGCCGTAGGCGTCTTGCCACGGAGCCGGGTTGGTGTCGCCGGAGCTGGTGCGTACCACCGATTTCACCGGCAGGTTGTACTTGTGGGCGAATTCGAAATCGCGCTCGTCGTGCGCCGGAACTGCCATCACGGCGCCGTCGCCGTAGTGCATCAGCACGTAGTTGGCGACCCATACCGGGAGTTTTTCACCGGTCAGCGGGTGCTCGACGAACAGGCCGGTCGGCAGGCCTTTCTTCTCTTGAGTGGCGACGTCGGCTTCAGCGACGCTGCCGCCCTTGCATTCGGCGATGAACGCTTGCAGCTCAGGGTTGTTCTGCGCGGCCTGGGTCGCCAGCGGGTGCTCGGCAGCCACGGCAACGTAGGTCGCGCCCATCAGGGTGTCCGGGCGGGTGGTGAAGACCTTGAGGGTGCCGGCTTCGCCGATCGAGTCGACGTTGTACGGAAACTGCACTTCCATGCCGCGGGACTTGCCGATCCAGTTGCGCTGCATGGTCTTGACCTGTTCCGGCCAGCCAGTCAGTTCGTCGAGGCTCTCCAGCAGTTCATCCGCGTAAGCGGTGATCTTGAAGTAGTACATCGGGATTTCGCGCTTTTCGATCAGCGCGCCGGAGCGCCAGCCGCGCCCGTCGATCACCTGTTCGTTGGCCAGCACGGTCTGGTCGACCGGGTCCCAGTTCACGGTGCCGTTCTTGCGGTAGATCACGCCTTTTTCGAACAGGCGAGTGAACAGCCATTGTTCCCAGCGGTAGTAATCCGGCTTGCAGGTGGTCACTTCACGGGACCAGTCCACCGCCAGGCCCAGGCTGCGCAGCTGGGACTTCATGTAGGCGATGTTTTCGTAGGTCCACTTGGCGGGTGCCACGTTGTTCTTCATCGCGGCGTTTTCCGCCGGCATGCCGAAGGCGTCCCAACCCATCGGTTGCAGAACGTTCTTGCCTTGCATGCGCTGGTAGCGGGAGATCACGTCGCCGATGGTGTAGTTGCGCACGTGCCCCATGTGTAGCTTGCCGCTGGGGTAAGGGAACATCGACAGGCAGTAGTAGGTTTCCTTGCCTGGCTGTTCACTGACTTCAAAGGACTTTTGCTCGTCCCAGAACGACTGGGCGGCGGCTTCGATTTCACGGGGCTGATATTGTTCGTGCATGGCTACTTTTGTACTGGATAGGGGTGGCCTAATCCTCTTCAACGCGCCCTCCGGGGGATGCTCCGGACAGGCTGGAAGTGGAATGACAGGAAGCGCCGTAGCATACATGACCGCGCTTGGCCTAGGGAAACCCTGATTACAGCTGTCTGGCCCCGGAAAACCGTGGCGAGGGCCGTTGGTCGCGGCGTTCAGCCGGTTTGTGCAGCGAAGCTAAGCTCTTATTGGGGAGTGAGTCTTATCTTCAATGAGGTGAGGGATGGTGGAGCAACGGCAAAAAAACGTGACGAAACCCGAGTTGTATGAACGGTTGATGGATCGTCTGGGCATGGCGCTCGACGCTGCAAAAACCGCTGGCCGGCTGCGCGATGAGCGCCCCGTGGAACTGGAATTGCGTGGCTTGAGCCCCGCCGAGTTCAAACTGGTCAAGGCCTATCTGGATCGCAGTGAGCGTGAATCGCATGGATACCTGTCGCAGGCAGTGAAACAGCTCGATGCAGCACATTCAGCCAAGGTCATCTGGCTCAAGGACAAGGCGCCCGGCAGAGACACCGTAAAGGTTCGTTCTGTGCAGGCCAAGTAATCGCATGGCAGGTCAAGTAACGGATCTTTTCCAACAGGATCCTACCTATCGGTTGTAACGTTTCATTAACACTCTTAGGCTTCGGGCATCTCTGGAGATGCCCTGATGCCTTTTCGTTATTTCATCAAACAACTGCTCTTGCCGCCCGGCATTCTTTTGCTGCTGTTGCTGCTCGCCTGGTGGCTGCGTCGCTCCCGGCCACGGCTGGCTGGCCTGTGTTTTGCCCTTGGCCTGGGTGGTTTCTGGCTGATGAGCCTGCCGGTGGTGGTGCAATGGGGCGCCAAAGCGCTGGAGCGTGAGCCGCCGCTGCCCCGTGAGTCGTGGTCGATATTGGCGCAGCGCGCTGATGCCATCGTGGTGCTGGGTTCCGGGCGCGAGCGCGGCGATCTGGCCTGGGGCGAGGACCAGCCAACCGGCGTGGGGCTGGAGCGTCAGCGCTATGCCGCGCGACTGGCCAAGGCCTCCGGGCTGCCGATTCTGACCAGCGGTGGCCTGCATTACGGCACGCCGCCGACCGAGGCGAAGCTGATGGCCGATTCGTTGCGCGATGATTTCGGCGTGACCACGCGCTGGCAGGAAGGCGAGAGCCGTACCACCTGGGAAAACGCCAAATTCAGCGCCGACATCTTGTTGCCACAAGGCATCAAGCGCGTCGTGGTGGTCACGCAGGCCTGGCACATGCCGCGCGCCGTGTGGTGTTTCCAGCAGGCAGGATTCGAAGTGGTGCCGGCGCCCGTCGGGTTTCTCGGGACCGATAATGCGCGCCCGTTTGGTGGCTGGCTGCCGGAGTTCAAGTCGATCTGGCAGAGCGGGCAGTTGCTGAATGAGGCGGTGGGGCAGGTGGGGTATTCGTTGTTTTACCGGGGTGATGCCAACCCTGATTGATTGGGTGCTGCTGATGTCCATTCGCGAGCAAGCCCGCTCCCACATTTGAATTGCATTCCAAATGTGGGAGCGGGCTTGCTCGCGAAGCTTTTTAAAGGGTTTTCGACATCCGGCTCGCCATCAGCGCCCAGCCAAACAGCAGCACACAGACGATGATCAGCGGCCATGAACGCCATTGCAGGTACGGCGTCAGGTTGTGCATCGGCACCACTTCGCCATACAGAATGCCCTGTTCGAACTGCGGGATCTGCTCGGTGATCTGCCCGAACGGGTTGATCAGTCCGGTCACGCCGTTGTTTGTAGCGCGGATCATCCAGCGGCCTGCCTCAAGTGCGCGCATTTGCGCCATTTGCAGGTGCTGCAGCGGGCCGATCGAGGTGCCGAACCAGGTGTCGTTGCTGATCGTCAGCAGCAGATCGCTGCGTGCCGACAGCCCAGCGGCGAATTCCGGATACACCACTTCGTAGCAGATGAATGGCGCGATCTGATAACCCTTGGCCTGCAGCAACGGCTGATCCGCCGGACCGCGAGCGAAGTCGGACATCGGCAAGTCAAAGAACGCGATCAACCCGCGCAGCAGATCCTGCAACGGCACGTATTCGCCGAACGGCACCAATTTCTGCTTGAGGTAGGTACCATCGCCTTCGCCGACCACGGTAATGCCGTTGAAGAAGCGTTTTTCGTGGCGGACCGTCTCGCGGATCGGCACGCCGGTGATCAGCGCCGATTTACGCTCGGCGGCGAAGTTGCCCATCATGTTCAAGTAGCCCTCGGCGGACTCCTTGAGCACCGGTACCGCGGTTTCCGGCCAGATCAGCAGGTCCACCGGCTTCGAGCGAAAACTCAGGTCGCGATACAGCGCCAGTTGCGCGTTGAGCTGCGCCGGATCCCATTTCATGCTTTGTTCGACGTTGCCCTGAATCGCTGCGACGCTCAGTGCCGGGCCGGACGGACTGGTCCAGGCGTGGCCCTTGAGCGCAATACCCGCCACCCATGGCCCGACCAGCAACAGCAAACCGGCCGCGATAAAGCCTTTACGACCGGTTTGCAGCAGGCGCGGTGCGTTGTAGATCAGCGCCGCAGTCAGCGCCAGAACGAACGACACCAACCACATGCCGCCCACCGGCGCGAGCCCGGCCAATGGGCCGTCGAGCTGGCTGTAGCCGGAGTAGAGCCACGGAAAACCAGTGAGGAACCAGCCACGAAACGCTTCCTGGCCGACCCACAGCGCGGCAAACGCCAGCGCATCGGCCAACGGTGCCTCGTTGCGGCGCAACCAGCGCGCCCAGACCCACGCGGGCAGGGCGAAGAAAAAGGCGATCGCTGCGGTGAACAGCAGCATCAGGAACCCGGCCAGCAGCACCGAGGCACCACCGAAGTGGTGGATGCTGTAGTAGATCCAACTGGTGCCGGCGCCGAACAGGCCGAAACCGAAACACCAGCCACGGCCCAGCGCCTGACGCGGTTTCAGCTCGCGCAGGCCGGCGTAGAACAGCCCAACCGCGAGCAAAGCCAGCGGCCAGATGTTGAACGGGGCGAGGGCGAAGGTGGTGATTGCACCGGCCGCCACGGCCAGCAGGTTACCGGGCCAGCCGGGGCGGGTTGTCCAGCGCATTTCAGTCCTTAGATTTCTTACCGGGCGATAGGGGTCAGTCGCAGCAAATGAATCCGACGGCTGTCGGCGTTCAGGATGCGGAAACGATAGGCGCCGATTTCAGTGATTTCGTTGCGTTTTGGCAAGTGCCCGAACGCGCTCATCACCAGACCGCCGACGGTGTCGAACTCGTCGTCGGAGAATTCGCTGTCGAAGAACTCGTTGAAGTTCTCGATCGGTGTCAGGGCCTTGATCAGGAAGTCACCGCTGGGCAGCGGCTTGATGTAGCTGTCTTCTTCGACGTCGTGCTCGTCTTCGATGTCGCCGACGATCTGTTCCAGCACGTCTTCAATCGTCACCAGACCGGCCACGCCGCCGTACTCGTCGATGACGATGGCCATGTGGTTGTGGTTGGCGCGGAATTCACGCAGCAACACGTTCAGACGCTTGGACTCCGGCACGAAGGTGGCCGGGCGCAGCAGGTCCTTGATGTTGAAGCTGTCGCCGTTCTCCTTGAGGATCAGCGGCAGCAGATCCTTGGCCAGCAGCACGCCCATCACGTCGTCGTGGCTTTCGCCGATGACCGGATAGCGCGAGTGGGCCGAGTCGACCACGGCCGGGAGGAATTCACGGGGTGTCTGGTTCGCCTTGATGCTGATCATCTGCGAGCGCGGCACCATGATGTCGCGTACTTGCAGGTCAGCCACTTGAATGGCGCCTTCGACGATGGCCAGCGCTTCGCTGTCCAGCAGTTTGTTCTGATGTGCATCACGCAGCAGCTCAAGCAGCTCCTGACGGTTCTTCGGCTCGTGGGCAAAAGCCTGGGTCAGTTTACCCAGCCATGACTTCTGCCCGTTGCTCGATCGATCTTCGCTCATAGCGATTACTCTGAATCCTTTGTTGTAACGATAGGGGATGTTTCGGCTTCGTCGTCCGCGTACGGATCGGGATAGCCCAGTTCGGCAAGCAACTCGCGTTCCAGTGCTTCCATTTCTTCGGCTTCGTCGTCATCTATATGGTCGTAACCGAGCAGATGCAAGCAGCCGTGAATGACTAGATGTGCCCAATGGGCCTGGAGTTCCTTGCCTTGTTCGGCAGCTTCGCGCTCGACCACGGCCACGCAGATCACCAGATCGCCGAGCAGCGGGATGTCGAGAAACTCGTCCGGGACTTCGGCCGGGAACGACAGGACGTTGGTCGCGTAATCCTTATGGCGCCAGGTGTGATTCAGCTCACGACCTTCTTCCTCGTCAACCAGACGAATGGTCATTTCCGAGTCGGCGCTGCGCTGGCGCAGGGCCAGTTCGCACCATTGGCGGAAGTCGGCCTCACTCGGGGCGTTCGCTTCGGTAGCGATTTGCAGATCCAGCTCAAGCATCGCGCGAGGTTTCCCTGGCGGCTTCGGCACGGGTCTCGAAGCGCTCGTAGGCCTCGACGATCCGCTGCACCAACGGATGGCGCACGACGTCTTTGGGCTGGAAGTGGGTGAAGCTGATGCCAGGAACGTCCTTGAGCACTTCGATCACATGATGCAGCCCGGACTTGGTGCCGCGCGGCAGGTCGACTTGGGTGATGTCGCCGGTGATGACCGCGGTGGAGCCGAAGCCGATCCGGGTCAGGAACATTTTCATCTGCTCGACGGTGGTGTTCTGGCTTTCGTCGAGAATGATGAAGCTGTTGTTCAGCGTCCGACCGCGCATGTAGGCCAGCGGCGCGACTTCGATCACCTGGCGCTCGATCAGCTTGGCCACGTATTCGAAGCCGAGCATTTCGTAGAGGGCGTCGTACAGCGGGCGCAGGTACGGGTCGATCTTCTGGCTCAGGTCGCCGGGCAGGAAGCCGAGTTTTTCACCGGCTTCAACCGCCGGACGTACCAGCAGGATGCGGCGGATCTGCTCGCGCTCCAGGGCATCGACGGCGCAAGCCACAGCCAGATAGGTCTTGCCGGTACCGGCCGGACCGATGCCGAAGTTGATGTCGTTGCCGAGGATTTCCTTCACGTAGCGCAGCTGATTCAAGCCGCGTGGGCGAATCATGCCTTTCTTGGTGCGCAGGGCGACGGAGGCTTCGGCGGGGGCGTGGTTGTCCAGTTCGACGACGGCCGATTCCTGGAGGAACAGGTGCACCATGTCCGGCGACAGCTCGGTACCCTTGGTTTCGCGGTACAGGCGGCGCAGCAGGTTTTCCGCAGACGTGGTGTGCTTGGGGTCGCCGATCAGCTCGAACTGGTTTCCGCGGTTGCGGATCTCGATGGCCAGGCGCTGTTCGATCAAGCGCAGATGCTCGTCGAATTGCCCGCACAGATTGGCGAAGCGGCGAGCCTCAAAGGGCTCGAGGATAAAACGATGTGGTTCTATGGGTGCGTTCAAGGTCGTATTTAGCCGCCCTGGGGCAATTAAGATGAAATCAAGGATAACGCCAGTGGCGTGGGTGCGAAAGCTCTTAAATATCGATGCGAGTCTGGAAAGCCTTTCTGTGGCGGGTGGAGTTATCTGTGGCGAGGGGATTCATCCCCGATGGGCCGCGGAGCGGCCCCAAAACCAGAGCTTTCGGTATGGCAGATTCACCACAACTTCAGCTTTGGGTCGGCTGCGCCAACCATCGGGGATAAATCCCCTCACCACAACAGCCCTACTACAGAAGACGCGCGGTGTTATTGGATCAGCGAGCCGCGCAGCGAGTGCGGTTGCGCCGCGTCGATGTGCACGTCGGCGAACTGGCCGATCAGGGTCGGATTATCGCAGCGGAAGTTGACGATACGATTATTCTCGGTACGCCCTTGCAGCTCGCCCGGGTCTTTCTTCGAGTAGTCGGTGACCAGAATGCGCTGGATCGAACCGACCATTTGTCGGCTGATCTCGAACCCTTGCTGATTCAAACGATGCTGCAAGGCGTTCAAGCGTTCTTTCTTCAGCTCCTCCGGGGTGTCATCGGCCAGATCAGCCGCCGGGGTGCCCGGGCGCTGGCTATAGACGAACGAGTAGGAGAAGTCGAAACCGACGTCGGCAATCAGCTTCATGGTCTGTTCGAAGTCTTTCTCGGTTTCGCCGGGGAAGCCGACGATGAAGTCCGAACTGATGCAGATCCCCGGCACGGCAGCGCGCAGTTTACGCAGCTTGGATTTGTACTCCAGCGCGGTGTGGTTGCGCTTCATCGCCGCGAGGATCCGGTCGGAACCCGACTGCACCGGCAAGTGCAGGTGTTTGACCAGCTCCGGCACTTCGGCGTGGGCCTGGATCAGGCTGTCGGAGAACTCCAGCGGGTGCGAAGTGGTGTAACGGATGCGGTCGATGCCGTCGACAGCGGCGACCACGCGGATCAGCTCGGCCAAATCGGCCAGGCGACCGTCATGAGTCGTACCGCGATAACCGTTGACGTTCTGCCCGAGCAAGGTCACTTCACGCACGCCGTTCTCGGCGAGGTGAATGATCTCGGCAATCACGTCATCGAACGGCCGGCTGACTTCTTCGCCACGGGTGTAGGGCACCACGCAGAACGTGCAGTACTTGCTGCAACCTTCCATCACCGACACGTAGGCGCTCGGGCCGTCGATGCGCGGCTCGGGCAGGTGGTCGAATTTTTCGATTTCCGGGAACGAGACGTCGACCTGCGGCAACTTGCTGCTGCGTGCGGCGTCGATCATTTCCGGCAGACGGTGAAGGGTCTGCGGGCCGAAGACCACGTCGACATACGGCGCGCGATCACGGATCGCCGCACCTTCCTGGCTGGCCACGCAACCACCGACGGCGATCACCATGTCCGGGTTGGCCAGTTTCAGTTCGCGCCAGCGGCCGAGCTGCGAGTACACCCGATCCTGGGCACGCTCGCGGATCGAACAGGTGTTGAGCAGAATCACGTCGGCGTCTTCGGCACGGGCGGTGACTTCCAGGGCCTGATGTTCGCCCAGCAGATCGACCATGCGCGAGCTGTCGTACTCGTTCATCTGGCAACCGTGGGTTTCGATGTAAAGCTTCTTGGCCATGGATTTTGGTCGTCACGTGATTCAAAGAACCGCGCATTATAGGGAACAAGCCCTCAGGTTCCTACCGCTGTGCGTCCGGTGGCTATGCTATAGTTTGCGCCCTCATTTTTATCCCCGATGTTATCCCCCGCCATGACCAAACGCGAAGCTCCAATCTATAAGGTGATTTTCCTCAACCAGGGCCAGGTGTTCGAAATGTACGCCAAGCAGATCTATCAAAGTGATCTGTGGGGTTTTCTGGAAGTGGAAGAGTTCGTCTTTGGCGAGCGCACGCAAGTGGTCGTCGATCCGAGCGAAGAGAAGCTCAAGGCGCAGTTCGAAGGCGTGGTGCGCAGCTTTGTGCCGATGCATTCGATCGTGCGCATCGACGAGGTGGAGCGTCTGGGCACCCCGAAAATCAGCGAAGCCCGTGGCGCGGTCGGCAATGTGATGCCGTTTCCGATGCCGATGCCTGAGAAGTAAGCCCGGATCTGGATTTGAAATGATTTGTAGCGAGGGGATTTATCCCCGATCGACTGCGAAGCAGGCGCAAGTCCATTCAGCAAGGTATGTCAGAAGGAACTTGATTGCAGGGTTTTGGGGCTGCTACGCAACCCATCGGGGATAAATCCCCTCGCCACAAAAGCGCTTATGGCAATGGCGAGAACGGCGTACGCCCGTCGGCGCTCTGCAGTTCCATCAGGTATTTACGGAAAATTTGCCCGAGCACCTGGGTCGCGGTTTCGAGGTCTTCGCGGGACATTTTTTCCGAGACTTCGTCGGCGGTGTCCAGCGCATCTTCGGCGCCGTTGACCGCGGCCATCTTCAGCACGATGTACGCCTGAATGTTGTTGGCCTGCACGCCTTCGCCGTGGAAGAACATGGTGCCGAGCTTGAACTGTGCCTGAGCATGGCCTTGCAACGAGGCCTTTTCGAAATAGCTCAGGGCTTGATTGAGGTCGCGCGGCGCATTCTTGCCGTCGTAGTAGAACTCACCCAACTCGTATTGCGCTTGCGCATCCCCTTCATCCGCCGCTTTCTGGCAGGCAGCCAGTGCCTGCGTGACGTCTTGCGGCTGAGTATTGAGGGTGCAACGACCCATCGCCGGGATCAACAACGAGTTGCCGCCTGCTTGTGCATGCGCGAGCAAGGGCTGAAGGAGCAACAGGCAGCCCAAGGCAAGGGTGCGGCCGGTGCGGTTCATGGGAATCGACTTACCTCTGAAGGGCACGCGGACCCATCGAGGGATCCAATAAGCGCGCATTATGAAATAAGCAGGGCCAACCTTACAAAGTCTTTACTCGTTTTTCTGCTGCGCGGGGAATATATCGGCCACTTTCTGGCGGATTTTTAGCAGAGGCGTGGGAAAAAGAGCTTGGGTGTAGGTGAAAGCTGACGCTGGCCATGGCCAACGTCAGCGGTACGGCGATTACTTCAGTGCAGCGAAGGCACGTTCGGCAGCGTCCAGAGTGATTTTCAGCTCGGTTTCGCCGTGGGCGATCGAGGTGAAACCGGCTTCGAATGCACTCGGTGCCAGGTACACGCCACCTTCCAGCATCAGGTGGAAGAAGCGACCGAACAGTGCTGCGTCGCTGGCCATCACGTCTTCAAAGGTGACGATGTCGTCGGCGCCGCTGAAATACAGGCCGAACATGCCACCCGCTTGCGTGGTCACGAACGGAATGCCCGCGGCATCGGCGCGTTGTTGCAGACCGTCGAGCAGGCGCGTGGTGTAGTCGGTCAGCTCGGCGTGGAAACCCGGACGGCTGATCAGACGCAGCGTGGTCAGACCGGCGGCCATCGCCAGTGGGTTACCCGACAGGGTGCCGGCCTGATACACCGGGCCCAGCGGCGCGATGCGCTCCATGATTTCACGCTTGCCGCCGAAGCAGCCGACCGGCATGCCGCCGCCGATGATCTTGCCGAAGGTGGTCAGATCCGGGGTCACGCCGTAGTGCGCCTGGGCGCCGCCGAGGGCAACGCGGAAACCGGTCATCACTTCGTCGAAAATCAGCACCACGCCATGCTTGTCGCACAGCGAACGCAGGCCTTCGAGAAAACCCGGTGCCGGCGGCACGCAGTTCATGTTGCCAGCGACTGGCTCGACGATGATGCAGGCGACGTCCTGACCAACTTCGGCGAGCATCTTCTCCACAGCGTCGATGTCGTTGAACGGCAGGGTCAGGGTGTGTTTGGCGAACGCTGCCGGTACACCGGCGGAGCTTGGCACGCCTTGAGTCAAAGCGCCGGAGCCGGCCTTGACCAGCAGGCTGTCGGAGTGACCGTGGTAGCAACCTTCGAACTTGATGATGCTGTCACGACCGGTGTAACCACGGGCCAGACGAATCGCACTCATGGTCGCTTCGGTGCCGGAGCTGACCATGCGCACCATGTCCATCGACGGCACCAGCGAGCAGACCAGGTCGGCCATCTCGGTTTCCATCGCGGTCGGCGCGCCGTAGGACAGGCCGTGCTGCAGTTGATTGCGCACCGCATCGAGCACGTCCGGGTGGCTGTGGCCGAGGATCATCGGCCCCCACGAACCGACGTAATCCACATAACGCTTGTCGTCTTCGTCGGTGACGTAGGCGCCTTCGGCATGCTTGAAGAACAGCGGTGTGCCGCCCACGCTCTTGAAGGCGCGAACCGGCGAGTTCACACCACCGGGAATGTGTTTCTGGGCATTGGCAAACAGGGTTTCGGAACGAGACATGTTCGGACTCTCAAATCAGATTTTCAGAAGTTCGTTGAAGGCGCGGGCGCGGCGGGTCACTTCGGCGGTGCTCTCTGCACCGAACAAGCCGTGGACCACCGCCAGCAGGTCGACCCCGTGGGCCACCAGTGGCGCGGCGTTGTCGAGGGTGATGCCGCCAATCGCGCAGACCGGCAGATGCAGCTTGCGTTTGGCCTCGTCGAGCAGATCGAGGCTGCAGCTTGGCGCGCCGGGTTTGGTGTTGGAATTGAAGAAGCGACCGAAGGCGACATAGCTCGCGCCTTCTTTGGCGGCTTGCTCGGCCAGTTCGAGTTGCGCGTGGCAGGTCGAACCGATGATGGCTTTGGAGCCGAGCAGGGCGCGGGTCGGCGACAGCGGGCCGTCGGTCTGCCCCAGGTGCACGCCGACGTTGAGGCGTGCGGCCAATTCGGCGTCATCGTTGATGATCAACTGCGTCTTGTAGCGTTCGCACAGATCGCGTAGCGCTTCGGCCTCGCGCAGACGGCGGGCCTCGTCGCTGCTTTTGTCGCGGTATTGCAGCAGGGTGACGCCGCCTTCCAGCGCCGCCTCCACATACGACAGAAACTTGCCCGCCAGCAATTGGCTATCGGTGATGGCGTACAGGCCACGGAGTTTCATCAGGCAGACCTCACGACGTTACGAGCAAAAATCCAGCGGCAGGCGACGCGGCACGAACTGGCCTTTGCCCAGTTGTTCGGCATCGCGCAGGGTGCGCCAGGTGTAATCCAGTGCAGTACGCACGGCGCTGGCGAGGTTTTCACCCTGGGCCAGCCGACCGGCGAGGGCGCTGGCCAATGTGCAGCCGGAACCGTGATAACTGCCCGGCAAACGCTGGCAATAGAAGGTTTCACGCAGGCCGTCACGGCTGTACAGGCGATTGTGGATTTCAGTTTCGTCGCCATGGCCGCCGGTGATCAGCAGGTGTTTGACGAACGGCAAGAGCTTTTCCGCGCACTCGTCCGCAGTGCCTTCGGGCAGTTCGGCGAGAATCCGCGCTTCGGGAAGGTTGGGGGTGGCAATTATCGACAGCGGCAGCAGACGCTCGCGCATCGCATAACCGACTTCGTCCTTGCCCAGGCGTCCGCCGCCGCCGGCACGCAGCACCGGGTCGCAGACCACTGGCAAGTGCGGGTGCGCAGAGAGCAGTTCGACCACGGTGTCGACCATTTCCAGCGAGCCGAGCATGCCCAGTTTGACCGCAGCGACTTCGGAGTCGTTGAGCACGGCATTGGCCTGGGCCAGTACCCACTCACGGTCGAGGACGCGGAAGTCAGTGACGTTGACGGTGTCTTGCACGGTCAGGGCGGTGACGGCCGGAGCCGCATGGCAACCCTGCGCGAGCAGGGCTTCGATATCTGCCTGCAAGCCGGCGCCACCACTGGGGTCGTGGCCGGAGAGACAGAGGACAACGGGGCGGGAGCTGTAGATATTCATGGTGCGCGAGCTTACCACCAAACCTGATTTTGGGGTTCAGTCCTGACGGTGTTTGCGAGCAGATTGTCGGACAACACTGCAGCCACCATTGTGGCGAGGGAGCTTGCTCCCGCTGGGTTGCGAAGCAGCCCCCTGCATTTATTCAGGCACCGCGCATTTACAGGTTTTACGACTGCTGCGCAGCCGAGCGGGAGCAAGCTCCCTCGCCACAAAAGCGGATCGCAATGATTGAGTTGACCAACTCAACAGCTCTAGCCCGCTGCTTTGCTCTGAAACGCCCGTTCTAGAGCCTTTGTAGGAAAAATTTCGATGGTGCTCAATGGCCATCAACGGCTATGCTAGTCTGGATCCAAACCAATAACAGGTAATACCGGTTTTACGTCTACTCAAAGGGAATGGGGGGCTTCCTGACACAACCGGACGAGCCACGCTGGGGCTTCAATGCGCTATTTGCTGATGTTGCTGTTCTGCTTGCCCCTCCTCGCAAGCGCCGTCGAGTTCGACGAAAATACCCAGAGCCTTCCCCTGGGTCGCTCCTTGCAAGTGTTCGAAGACCCGAGCGGTCAGGCGAACATCGCCGACGTCCGTGCTCAAGCGGCGGCGGGCAATTTCAAACCCCACGACAAAGCCACGCTCAACGCCGGTTACTCGCGCTCGGCGTTCTGGCTGAAGATCGATCTGCATTACCGTCCGAACAATCCGGCCGCCCAACGCACCTGGCTGCTGGAGCTGGCGTATCCGCCGCTCGATCATCTCGACCTTTATATGGCCGATGCCAATGGCGACTACCGCCTGATCCGGCAGACCGGCGACGCCTTGCCGTTCGCCAGTCGCGAGATCCGGCAGAACAACTACCTGTTCGACCTTGAGTTCAAGCCGGATCAACAACGCACCGTGTACCTGCGCCTGGCCAGTGAAGGCTCGATCCAGGCACCAGTGACGTTATGGTCGAGCACCGCGTATCTCGAAGACCAGCCGGTGCGCCTGTATGTGCTGGGGATCATCTATGGCGTGCTTCTGGGGATGCTGGTCTACAACCTGTTCATCTACCTGAGCGTGCGCGACACCAGCTACCTCTATTACATCTTCTACATCGCCTCGTTCGGCCTTTATCAACTGTCGGTAAACGGCGCGGCGGTCGAGTATTTCTGGCCGGACAATCCGTGGTGGGCCAACGCCGCCACACCGTTTTTCATCGGTTGCGCCGGGTTGTTCGGCAGCCAGTTCGCCCGCAGTTTCCTGCAGACCAGAACCCACAGCCGCTGGCTCGACTATCTGCTGATCGGCCTGATCGCGTTCGGCGCGCTGGTGGTCGGGTTGTCGCTGATGACCAGTTACGCATTGTCGCTGCGCCTGGCGACCCTGTTGGCGCTGGTGTTCACCGTGGTGATCTTCGCCGCCGGGATTCTCGCCTGGTGGGGCGGCTTGCGGGTGGCGCGTTATTTCATCATTGCCTGGTCGGCATTCCTGCTCGGCGGCATCGTCAATACGCTGATGGTGCTGGGCCTGCTGCCGAACGTGTTCCTGACCATGTACGCCAGTCAGATCGGTTCGGCGATCGAAGTTGCGCTACTGTCGCTGGCGCTGGCCGACCGCATCAACGCGATGCGCGAGCAACAGGCGCAGACCCTGTTCGACGCCGGGCAGAAGCTCGAAGTGCTCAACCAGCAACTGGCCCACAGCAACAAGCTCAAGGATGAATTCCTCGCGACCCTGACCCACGAATTGCGCACGCCGATGAACGGTGTGATCGGTTCGCTGGAACTGATGCAGACCGTCGAGCTGGAGCCTGAACTGGAGCAATACCAGCAAACCGCCGCCGGCTCCGCCCGGGACATGATGCGCATGGTCAACGGCATCCTCACCCTCACCGAACTGCAGGCCGGCAAGCTCAAGGCGACGCCGGGCAGCTTCAGCCTGCGCGCGGTGGTCGAGGCCTTGCGCGTGCAGTTCGACGGCAACGCGGCGAGCAAGTCGCTGGACTTCAAAGTCGAGGTGCTGCCGACCCTGCCGGATCGCTTGCACGGCGACAGCGCAAAACTGGCGCAATGCCTGGAGTGCCTGCTGGACAACGCGATCAAGTTCACCCGGGTCGGTGGTCTGGCGCTGCGAGTGACCGGCAAACCGTCGGCGGGCAATCGCTTGGCGTTGTCGTTTGCGGTGATCGACACCGGCATCGGTTTCACCGATCTGGGCGAGGCGACGATGTATCAGCGCTTCTTCCAGCTTGATGGCTCGATGACCCGCGAATACGGCGGGCTGGGCGTGGGGCTGGCGATCTGTCGGCAACTGGTGGAACTGCTCGGCGGCAAGCTGACTCACCGCTCCCAGCCTGGCAGCGGCAGCCGTTTTCAACTGGATGTCGAGTTCGAGCTGCCGGAAGTCGAAGCGGCACCAACCGCGGACGCGCTGCACGAGCGCAGCCGTGCGCCGCAGGATTGCACGGTGTTGCTGGTGGATGACAACAGCGTCAACCAACTGGTGATGCGCGGCATGCTGCTCAAATTGGGGTTCCGCGTACGCACGGCGGACAACGGCGCGGCGGCGCTGGACTGTCTGCAACGGGAAACCTTCGACGCGGTGCTGATTGATTGCCAGTTGCCCAATCATGAAGGCGCGTCGTTGTGCTGCCAGATTCATGCGTTGCCCGGCTGCGCCAATCTGCCGGTGTTCATGCTGGCCATGGGCACGGATCGCGAGCATTGCGCACCGGGCACGCGCATCGATTACCTGAACAAACCGGTGAAATTCGAAGACCTGCAAACGGCGCTGGAGCGTCGGGTGCTCAGCGCGTAATAGGGTGAAAGCGCCGACAGTTCGGCGCATATGACACTTTGATCAGCCACGGGCCGGTGCTTAACTGAATCCCTTGGCTGACCAAAGGAGCCCCGTCATGAACCTGCATCAGTTCGCCGAAACCCACGAAGTCACCAACCAGCCACCGTCGCTGGATGGCGCCAACCTTTACCGCATCGACCTGCCATTGCAGGAGTGGTCGCGCCGCTTTGGTGCTGGGTGGGCCGAGTCGCGGATCGATGCCTACGGTGCGCTGGCCGGTGGGCCGCTGATGGCGGCCGGGTTCCTTGCCAATCAGAACAAACCGGTGTTCGTCAGTCATGACCGCTACGGTCATCGCATCGATCTGGTGGAATTCCATCCGGCCTATCACGAGCTGATGCGCACCGCGATCGAACATGGCCTGACTTCATCACCCTGGACTCATCCGCAGGACGGCGCACATGTCGCCCGCGCCTCGATGAGCTATCTGCACAGCCAGGCCGAGGCAGGCAGCGGTTGCCCGTTGACCATGACCTTCGCCAGCGTCCCGGCCATGCGCTTGCAGCCGGATCTGGCCGAACAGTGGTTGCCGAAAATCCTCGCCACCGAATATGACCCGCGCAACGTCGGCATGGCGCACAAGGCCGGCGTGACCATCGGCATGGCGATGACCGAGAAACAGGGCGGCACCGATGTGCGGGCCAACACCACCAAGGCCTATCCGGTGGGTGCCAGTGGCCCGGGGCAGGCCTATGAACTGGTCGGGCACAAGTGGTTCTGCTCGGCGCCGATGTGCGATGCGTTCCTGACGCTGGCGCAGACCGACAAGGGCCTGACCTGCTTCCTGCTGCCGCGCCATCGCCCCGACGACACGCGCAATCAGTTCTACATCCAGCGCCTGAAAAACAAACTCGGCAACCAGTCCAATGCCTCCAGTGAAGTGGAATTCCGTGGCGCTTTGGCGTGGATGGTCGGCGAAGAGGGGCGCGGCGTGCCGACCATCATCGAGATGGTGGCGATGACCCGTTTCGATTGCATGGTCGGCTCCAGCTCGCTGATGCGTCAGGCGCTGACCCAGGCCAGCCACCACTGCGCGCACCGCAAGGTCGGCGGCAAACTGCTCAGCGAACAGCCGTTGATGCAGAACGTGCTGGCCGATCTGGCGCTGGAAAGCGAGGCCGCACTGGCGCTGAGCCTGCGCATGGGCAAGGCGCTGGATCATCTGGATGATCGCCATGAAGCGCAATTCGCCCGGCTGGTGACGGCGGTGGGCAAATACTGGATCTGCAAACGTGCCCCCGGAATGATCAACGAAGCCGCCGAGTGCATGGGCGGTGCCGGGTATGTCGAGGAGAGCATTCTGCCGCGCCTGTATCGCGAAGCGCCGGTCAACTCGACGTGGGAAGGCTCGGGCAATGTGCAGTGCCTGGACGTATTGCGTGCGCTGTCGAAAGAACCGGGTGTGCTCGATGTGTTGTTCAGCGAATTGGGCGATGGCCATGGCGACAAACGTCTGGCTGCGCATATCCAGCAGTTGCAGGCGCAGTTCAAGGACACCAGCGATATTCAGTATCGGGCGCGGCAACTCACCGAAGACATCGCGCTCGGTTTGCAGGCCAAGCTATTGCTGGAAGCCGGTAATTCGGCGGTCAGCGACGCGTTCATTGCCAGCCGCCTGAGTGGTGGCGGCCGGGTCTACGGTGCATTGCCGCGTGGGCTGGACGTCGAAGCCATCGTCGCTCGCGCAACCCCCCAGGGTTTCTGACCCAACACAAATCCCCTTGTGGGAGCGGGCTTGCTCGCGAATGCGGTGTGTCAGTCAATGGATAGGTCGACTGACACAGCGCATTCGCGAGCAAGCCCGCTCCCACAGGGGATCTCCATTGACAGGAAGATTTGGGTACAGCCACAACGCCACTGTTCCCGTGACGCGATGTTGCAGGCAAGATGAAGCTCTGCAAGTCAGAACACAGGAAGCTGATCGTGACCGAAGCGTTTATTGTCGTTCAAACCGCCGAACAAGCCGTGGATCGTCTGGCCGAGCTGCATGAGCGGGCCACCACTGCGCTGAACTCGGCGCTCAAGCGTTACCTCAAGGATCGCGTCGAGCCTGACGCCGAACAGCGTGCCCTGTTTCGTTATCCCGAGCTGCGTCTGACCTACCTGTGTCAGGGCGAAGTCCCACAGACCACCCGCGCCTACGCCAAGGTGCAACTGCCGGGCACCTACAGCGTCACCGTCACCCATCCCAAGGCGTTCCGCAAATACCTGCTGGAACAACTGGTGCCGTTGATGCACGACTTCACCGTGACCGTGGAAGTCGGTGTCAGCCAACAGAATATTCCGTACCCGTACGTAGTCGAGCAGGGCGATGAACTGGCCGGCTCCGGCGTCACCGCTGCGGTGCTGGCGCGGGTGTTCCCGAGTACCGATCTGTCCGCCGCCACCGATGGCATTGCCGACGGTCTCTACGACTGGGAAAACACCGATCCGCTGCCACTGGCGCTGTTCGATGCCGCGCGCGTCGACTTTTCCCTGCGTCGCCTGGTGCACTACACCGGCAGCGACTGGCGCCATGTGCAGCCGTGGATTCTGCTGACCAACTATCACCGCTACGTCGACCAGTTCATCGTTCATGGCCTGGAACAACTGCGCAACGACCCGCGTTTCGTGCGCATGGTCCTGCCGGGCAACGTGATCATCGAGAAGGGCATGGATCACGGCGAAGCGTCGGCGATTGCCGCCGGCGTGGTCTGGCACCGCTACCAGATGCCGGCCTATCACCTGATCGCCAACGACGGCCATGGCGTGACCCTGGTCAACATCGGCGTCGGCCCGTCCAACGCCAAGAACATCACCGACCACCTGGCGGTGCTGCGCCCGCATTGCTGGCTGATGATCGGTCACTGCGGCGGGCTGCGGCAGTCGCAGACCATCGGCGACTACGTGCTGGCTCACGCCTACATGCGTCGCGACGGGATTCTCGACCGCGTGGTGCCGCCGAACATTCCGATCCCGGCACTGGCCGAAGTGCAACTGGCGCTGCAGCAAGCCGCGGCCAATATCACCGGCGAGAAGGGCGAGGAGCTGAAAAAACGCCTGCGCACCGGCACCGTGCTGACCTACGACGACCGCAACTGGGAACTGCGCTGGGCGCAGGAACGTCCGCTGATCAACCTGTCCCGCGCCGTGGCGGTGGACATGGAAAGCGGCACCATCGCCGCCCAGGGTTATCGCTTGCGGGTGCCGTACGGCACGTTGCTGTGCGTTTCGGACAAACCGCTGCACAGTGAAATCAAGCTGCCGGGTTCGGCCAACGCGTTCTACGAGCGCGCGGTCAGCCAACACTTGAAGATCGGCATCGCGGCGGTGGATCTGCTGCGCACCGAACTCAACTCGCTGCACTCGCGCAAACTGCGCAGCTTCGACGAGCCGCCGTTCCGTTAACGGTTAGTCGTGGTCATTTGGCGGTCGGGGCACTAGCATTGTCAGCCCAGATCGCCAGATGTTGTTTTGCCCATGTCCCGTCCCCCGCGCCCACCTTCCCGCCGTCCCGGTGCGAAGCCATCCTCCTCGGCTCCACGTCGTGTCGCCAAAGCGCCGCCGGTCGAGCCGAAGCTGATCCTGTTCAACAAGCCATTCGATGTGCTGACGCAGTTCAGCGACGAAGGCGGGCGGGCGACGCTCAAGGATTACATTGACGTGCCCGGTATCTATCCGGCCGGACGCCTTGATCGCGACAGCGAAGGCTTGTTGTTGCTGACTAATGACGGCCAGTTGCAGGCGCGCATCGCTGATCCGAAACACAAACTGGCGAAGACTTACTGGGTGCAGGTCGAAGGCGTGCCGACAGGCGAGCAGTTGCAGCGTCTGCGCGAAGGTGTCGAGCTGAATGACGGCAAGACTTTGCCTGCCGAGGCGCGGCAACTGGAGGAACCTGAACTGTGGCCACGCAATCCGCCGGTACGCTTTCGCAAAAGTGTGCCGACCAGTTGGCTGGAGTTGGTGATTCGTGAAGGGCGCAACCGTCAGGTACGACGTATGACCGCAGCGGTGGGGCTGCCGACGTTACGGCTGGTGCGGGTCAGGATTGGCGATTGGACGCTCGAAGGGCTCGATCAGGGCCAGTGGAAGGAAGTGCCGGCGCGGTTATAGAGCGCCGGATTCGATCAGGCCGATCACCACACTCTTGATGATGAACGCGGCCACGCCCAGGCCCAGCACGAAGAACAGAATGAACGAGCCGAAACGCCCGGCCTTGGACTTCTTCGCCAGATCCCAGACGATGAAACCCATGAAAATGATCAGGATGCTGACCAGGCCAGTCATCATCCACTCTTCGAATACTGCAGGATCCATCGGGCATCTCCGGCGCGCACAGGGCTGAAAGGGCTGGGCGATTATACGCCGAGGGGGATTGTGGGCGCATTGACCTGTGTCGGTGTGCCGCGGTTATGGGGTGCCTGTACCGGCCTCTTCGCGAGCAAGCCCGCTCCCACATTTGGAATGCATTTCCCTGTGGGAGCGGGCTTGCTCGCGAAGGCGATGTCAGCTGCGCAGATGGGTCAGCGGCAGTTCAGTGCTGTTGAGCACCTGATTCAGCACAAAACTCGAACGCACGCTGGTCACCCCTTCAATCCGGGTCAGATGCCCCAGCAACAGCTTCTGATAGTGGTCCATGTCCGGCACCACCACTTTCAACTGATAGTCGGCATCCACGCCCGTCACCAGGCTGCATTCCAGCACTTGCGGCAGGGTGCGGATCGCCGCTTCGAAATTCTCGAAACGCTCCGGTGTGTGCCGGTCCATGCCGATCAGCACGTAGGCGGTCAGGCTCAGGCCGAGCATCTTGCGATCGAGCAGGGCGACCTGGCGCGAGATGTAGCCGTCGTCCTCCAGTTGCTTGACCCGGCGCGAGCAGGGGGAGGGTGACAGACCGATGCGCTCGGCCAGTTCCTGGTTGGAGATGCGGGCGTCGCGCTGCAATTCCGCCAAAATACTCAGGTCGTAACGGTCGAGTTTGCTCATGAATCAGTCCTTGGTTGTAACTATTGCGGCGGATTATCTATCCAGGGTTAAAAATTGCGCAAGCAGTGTTTATTTGAGCAATCTTAGCAATCCTCTGTCGCGCCTCCCGGCCTATTCTTATCACCAGAATCACTGCTCGGTAACACAGTCCACTGCGGCCCGCCCAATCAGGCCCGCCGCGGCCGCCACCCCCACCGGGGCTGGGCCGGCCCCCGAGCTGCACACTGTCCAGAAGACGGCGTGAGGTGAGCCGACGTCAAAAGCGTCGAGCCAGGACGAAGTTCTCTAAAGGGAGGCCGACGGGTCTCCCTTTTTCTTGCCTGCGATTTTTGTGCCTCGATGCACAGCCTTCCTCAATAAATAAGTTTCGTGACTGATAACCTGTCGCAGAACCCGGTGTGCGTATTCCCGGTCTTAGCTACAAGCCCTCTTAATACCCGCAGTGAGGAAAAGCATGAAGTCGCGCATCTGGCGTCTGGCCGGTGTTGGTTTGCTGTGTGTGAGCGTCAGTGCGCAAGCGCTCGCCGACGATCCGGAGAGCCGCAGCCCTAATGGGGGACGCGGCCCTGAGCATCAGGGAAACAACCAGGGCCATGGGGGCGATCATCAGCCCCACGGGCAGAACAATCCGCCGCCGCAAAATCAGCCGCGGCCGCAGAACAATGAAATCATTCGGGGCGACAACAGCCGTCAGTTCGAGCACAACGGCCAGCAGCACAACAATGGCCAGTGGCAGAACCAGAACCGCGCGCCCAATCAGCCTGCTCCGGTGCATCAGGCGCCACCGTCGAACAACCTGCCGATCCAGCCACGGCCCGACACCGTGCGCCAGACTCAGGAGCCGCGTCAGGGTTACTACCGCGACGAGCGGCCGCAGAATGGTTACCACAACCAGCAATGGCAAACCGGCAACCGGCCCAATGACAATCGCTGGCCGGGTCGCCCGGACGGGCATGGCAACGGTTGGGGTCCAGGCCCGCAATACCGCCCGGGGCATGTGATCGACCGTTTCCCGGATCGCGAATACCGCGTGCCGTATCGTGGTCAGGACTACTTCTATTCCGGTGGCTACTGGTATCGCCCGCAAGGCCCGCGCTACATCGTCGTGCAGCCGCCACGAGGGATTCGCACCCAGTATCTGCCGGACTATGCCCGTGAAGTGTGGATCGGCGGTGCGCTGCTGTTCCTCGCTGCCGGTTCCTACTATGCGTATCAGGAAGCCACTCAGGATTACGTCGTAGTCGAACCCCCGGCGCAGCAACCGCCGCAACCGCAGCCGCAATCCCAGGGCTATGACGTCGAGGCCTATCCGGCCAACGGTCAATCGCCGGAACAGGTGCAGCAGGACGGTTATCAGTGCTACCAATATGCTGTGCAGCAGAGCGGTTTCGACCCGCGTACCGCGACCTATCAACCAGCGCCTGAAGTGGTGCAGGCTTACCGTCAGGCGCAGGGCAATTGCCTGAGCAGTCGCGGTTATCAGGTGTCTTACTGAATCCGGGTTTGCGCCCGTTCGGTCTTGACCACTTCCTGCGGGTCGGCGTGCACCAGCACTTCGGCTCGTGGGTAGGCGGCGTGAATCGCATCCGCCGCCTGATCGCTGATGCCGTGAGCCACTGACAAGGTCAGCTCTCCTGGCAACTCCAGATGCAACTGCACAAACCAGTGGTTGCCTGAAATCCGCGTGCGCAAATCATGCGCGCCCAGTACGCCGGGTACGCCGCAGGCCAGTTCGAGCATGTGCTGACTGACGTCCGCCGGCAACTCTTCATCCATCAGCACCGAAAAACTTTCCCGGGCGATCTGGATCGCACTCCACAAAATGTACCCGGCAATCCCCAGACCGAACCATGCATCGAGCTGATGAAAGCCCATGCCGGCGAGAATCAGCGCGATCAGAATGCTGCCGTTGAGCAGCATGTCCGAGCGGTAATGCAGCGAGTCGGCGCGCACGGCGTTGGAGCCGGTCTGCTTGATCACCCGATGTTGCAGCGTCAGCAACGCGGCGGTCAGCAGCAGCGAGAACACGATCACGCCGATGCTCAGCCAAGGCGCGCCCAACGGCTCCGGTTGCTTGATGCGTTCATACGCCTGGAACGCAATCAGCACCGCACTGCCGCCGATGAACAGCGCTTGCGCCATGCCCGCCAGCGATTCGGCCTTGCCGTGGCCGTAACGGTGATCGTCATCGGCCGGACGCAGCGCGTAATGCACCGCCAGCAGATTGAGCAGCGAAGTGACGCCATCCAGCGCCGAGTCGGTGAGGCCGGCGAGCATGCTCACCGAGCCGCTCAGCCACCAGGCGATGGCTTTGGCGATGATCAGCGTGCAGGCCACCGCCACCGAAGCGCGGGTTGCCAGCCGCAGCAGGCGGGCGTGTTCGGGGCTGGTGGTCATGTGATTTCCTTATGCGGCGGGTTGCAGGCCAAACATCGCCAGTTGTTGCGTGCTGCCCTTGTGCTGGATCAGGCGCGGATCGTCCAGCGGCAGGTTGCGGCCCAGTTCTGTTTCGAGAATAGCCTGCAACTTGAGGTTATCGACCTGACCGTCCGGGCCGACCGCCTGTTTGAGCTTGGCCGGATCGACCTGAGCGGTGTGGCCCGGTTCGAAATAGATCGCGCCGGTGGTGAAGTCGACCGCGAACGCGATCAGCCCTGGAATCACGTAGAACAGCAGGCCCACGGCGTCGAGCACGGCAATCGCCGGGTCGATCTTGCCATCGATCTGACCGCGACGATCCGGGTAGAAAATCGAACCGCAAGCCGTGAGTTGCGTGAGCAGGGTGGCGACCAGTACACCGCCGATCAGGCGAGAAGGTAAGCGCATGGAAAATCTCCTGAGTCATTTGAAAACGAAGCGTCGTCATTTGAAATTAAGACCCTGACAAACGCCCGGCAGTTCGCCGTTATACTCGCCCTCGGCAGGGCGCGCCCACAGTAAATTGCGGCCTCGTCTCACCCCTACCGAAATATGTTGAGGATTGAAGTTGTTTTCTCCAGATCGACACCTCGTGAAGGTTGATGAATCCTGGCGGGGTTCGGCCCTCCGGGCTAAAGCTGTGAACGCGCCATGCTGCGTTGCGGAACTTGGCAAGGAAACGACCCTTACCTGCGTCCCGCGCCTTGCCTGGCACGCTCACAGCTTTAACGCGACTCGCAATTTACTGTGGGCACGCCCTGGGGAGCCAGCATGATTTCTTTGCCGATCGATGAAGTTTTACCCGCCCTGCGTGAAGCCTTGGCGACACGCCACGAAGCCGTGCTCGAAGCACCGCCCGGCGCCGGTAAAACCACCCGCGTGCCTTTAGCCTTGCTCGATGAAGCGTGGCTGGCCGGGCAGACCATTCTGATGCTCGAACCGCGGCGTCTCGCCGCGCGAGCCGCTGCCGAACGGTTGGCCAGCGAACTGGGTGAGAAGGTCGGTGAAACCGTCGGTTATCGCATCCGTCTCGACAGCAAGGTCGGCCCCAATACCCGTATCGAAGTGGTCACCGAGGGGATTCTCACCCGGCGTCTGCAGGATGATCCGGCGCTGGAAGGCGTCGGTCTGCTGATCTTCGACGAATTTCACGAACGCAGTCTTGATGCCGATCTGGCCTTGGCCCTGAGTTTGAACGGTCGTGAACTGTTCCGAGCTGAACAGCCGCTGAAGATTTTGCTGATGTCCGCCACGCTGGAAGGCGAGCGTCTGGCCGGGTTGCTGGATGACGCGCCGATCCTGCGCAGCGAAGGGCGCATGTACCCGGTGACGATGCGCTGGGGGCGGCCGTTCCAGCCCGGCGAATACATCGACCAGCGCGTGACCCAGACCGTCCTCGAAGCCCTGCACGATGAAACTGGCAGCCTGCTGGTGTTTTTGCCGGGGCAGGCGGAAATCCGTCGGGTGCATCAGCAACTGAGCGATGCCATCGGCGAGCGTAAAGACGTATTGCTCTGCCCATTGCACGGTGAACTGGACCTGAATGCCCAACGCGCTGCCATCGACCCGGCGCCGGCCGGCCAGCGCAAAGTGGTGCTGGCGACCAACATCGCCGAGACCAGCCTGACCATCAACGGCGTGCGCGTGGTGATCGACGCCGGGCTGGCGCGGGTGCCGCGTTTCGACCCAGGCAGCGGCATGACCCGCCTCGATACTCAGCGCATTTCCAGGGCCAGCGCCACCCAGCGTGCGGGGCGGGCCGGACGTCTGGAGCCGGGGGTGTGTTATCGCCTGTGGTCGCAGGATCAGCACGAGCAGCTCGCCGCTTACGGCAGTGCGGAAATACTGTCGGCGGATCTGGCGAGTCTGGCGCTGCAACTTGGACGCTGGGGCGTGACTCCGGGCGAACTGGTCTGGCTCGATATTCCGCCGGCAGCAGCCTACGCCCAGGCGCAGGATTTGTTGCAGCGCCTGGGCGCACTCGAAGGCGAGGCGCTGACGTCCCACGGTCAGGCCATGGCCGAGTTGCCTGCGCATCCGCGCATCGCCCATCTGTTACTGCGCGGTCAGGCCCTGGGGCTGGCGCACATGGCCTGTGACGTAGCGGCACTGCTCGGCGAGCGCGATATTTTGCGCGGCGCCGGGGCCGATCTGCACAGCCGCTTGGTGCTGCTCTCCGGCGAAGAACGCGCGGCACGCGGTGCTCAGGGCGGCGTGCAGCGTGCGCGGCAACTGGCGCGGCAATATCGCGGTTACCTGCGCGGCAAGGCCAGCGCGCCGGTCAGCGATCCCGATCACCCGCGCTGGCTCGGTGCGCTGCTGGCGCTGGCCTACCCGGATCGCGTCGCCCAACAGCGGCGTGCCGGTGGCGCCGAATATCGTCTGGCCAATGGTCGCGCTGCGCTGTTCGCCGAAGCCGACAGCCTGATGAAGGAGCCGTGGATTGTGATCGCCGATCTCGGCAGTCGTCAGGGCCAGCGTGAGGAACGGATTTACCTGGCGGCGGATTTTGATCCGGCGCTGTTCGATTCGGTGCTCGCCGAGCAAGTGCGCGCTGTCGATCAACTGGACTGGGATGAGCGCGAAGGCGTGCTGCGCGCCGAGCGTCAGCTCAAGGTTGGCGAACTGATCCTCAGCCGCGAACCGTTGACCGGTCTCGACGAAGCGGCGCGCAGTCAGGCGCTGGTCAATCTGGTGCGGCGCAAGGGACTGGAGTTGTTGCCGTGGACGCCGGAGCTACGGCAGTGGCAGGCGCGGGTTGCGTTGCTGCGGCAACTGGAACTGAACGCTCAGGCCGAAAGCCAGTGGCCGGATGTCAGCGACGCAACGTTGCTGAAAACCCTCGAGCATTGGTTAATGCCTTATTTGGGCAAGGTCTCGCGACTGAGTCATTTCGCCAATCTGGACCTGTCGAGCATCGTCCGCAATCTGCTGGCGTGGCCGCTGCCGCAGAAGCTTGATGAGCTGGCGCCACATCACATCAGTGTGCCGTCGGGTTCATCGATTCGTCTGGATTACAGCGAATTTCCGCCGATTCTCGCGGTGCGTTTGCAGGAGCTGTTCGGCCTCGCCGAGACGCCACGAATTGCCGGCGGCCGGCAAGTGGTCAAGCTGCACCTGTTGTCCCCGGCACGGCGGCCGGTGCAGGTGACGCAGGATCTGGCCAACTTCTGGCGCAGCACCTATGCCGAGGTGAAGAAGGATCTCAAGGGGCGCTATCCGAAGCATTATTGGCCGGATGATCCGTTGGTGGCCGAGGCGACCGCGCGGGCCAAGCCGCGCGGCACCTGAAGAGCAAAACATCGCAGCCTGCCAACCAATCACGGTACGACATCAATCTATTGTGGGAGCGGGCTTGCTCGCGAAGGCGGTGCGCCAGGCACGGATGCATCAACTGACACGGCGCTTTCACGAGCAAGCCCGCTCCCACAGGGGGATATCGTGTTAACTGGCTACGGGGCTGCGGGCAGCAGGAACCGCGCAATCACCGGCAAGTGATCGGAAATGCGCAACGTATCGTCCTGGCGCACCCGCGCTTCGACCCGTTTGATCTTCGGGCTGTAGAAGAGATAGTCGACCGTGCGGTCCGGGCCATTCAGGCCGGGGTCGTTGGGGTAGTGGGTCAGCCAGTGGGCGCGGTCGATGCCGCTGGCTTCGTTATTGGTCGGGATCATCGGGTACTTGTCCCACAACAGATGCAGGGCGCTGTCGATCGAGTAAGGCGTGCGCTGCTCGGCGGGCAGGCGTTGATACTGGCCCAGCGGCAACAGATTGAAATCACCGCCGATCAGCCACGGCAGGCCCTGGCTTTCGTACTTGTCGAGTACCTTGGTCACCGCTGTCACTTGCGCCTGCAAGGTCTCGTCCGGTTGGCGGGCGCGATCCAGATGGGTGTTGAACACCGTCAGTTGCCCGCCGTCGCTCAGCGGCAGTTTGGTGGCGAGCAGGGCGTCCTTGGGTTCGAACTGGCGGGAGATGAAATTCGCTGACGGCACCGGCAATTGCAGACGCTCGGCGTGTTCGATGCGATAACGGCTCAGGGTCGCCAGTTGCCGGCCAACGCTGCCGAAGATGTGCGGATCGGGGACAAAATCGGCCTTCCAGTCGAAGGCGTGAGCGCTGCACGGGTAAAGGTCGGTGACCCGTTCCCGCAGCAGCTTGAGCTGATTCTGGTAATCACTGGCCTTGGCGCCGTCATCCAGTTCCTGCAGCAGCACCACGTCGGGTTGTTCGTCGCGGATCACCCGTGCCACTTCGTCGAGACTGAAGGCCATGTCTTCCGGGGACGGCGCTTCATCGGAGCCTTGGGCGAGATCGTTCCAGAACACGTAGCGCTTGCCCGCGAGGTACTGCACGTTCCAGGTCATGACTTTCAGCGCTTGCCCCGGCACCAGGGTCGGCGGCGTACCGGTGCAGGTAACGGGCAGGGTCTCCCGCGCACCGGGGCGCCAGGTCAGGTTGTAGAGCAGCCCGCCGATCAGGGCGACGGCGAGCACAATCAGCAACAGGGTGTAGCGCAGCAGACGGGGCATGGCTCGGCTTATCGCGTTACAAAAGTGGCTCCGAGCATACCTGACCGCAGAGCCTTGGCCCAAGGGTCGCGAAGTCAGACCGCTCCGGTACGTTTGTCAGGCAATTCGCTGATCAGCATGAACAGACGGAACAGCACCACACTGGTGAACAGTTGCAGGAAACTGTGCGCGCTGTCGATCATTACCGCGATCAGCGGATTCTGCGGGTCGGGGTACGCCGCCAGGGTCGCGCCCTTGAGCAGCCACAACGGCCCCATCACACACAGAATGCACAGCAGGATCCGCCAGAAATGCCCACGGGTCAGGCGCAGACTTTCCTTCATCGCCTGCAACGGCCCCATACCGCGCAACACCAGCAGGTATTCAGCGAATGCGAGCATGACCATCAGCATCAGCCCCGGCAGGAAATACAGCGACAGCCCCAGCAGAATCAGCAAGGTATTGAGCGCGGTGAGCAAGGCGAAACGCGGCCACAGGCGCGCGGACATCGCCAGCAGATCGAGATGGCGCGGGGCTTCGCCACGGGTGCGAGCATCGAGGAACAGAATCAGCGCGGCGGTGTACAGCGGATACACCAGCAGACCGACGACCACGCTGGCGGCGGAGAAACTGTCCGGGTCGGTGACGTGATCCACCACTTGTTGCAGCGCCGCCTCGAAGATCACCAGCGGCAGGCATAACTGCACGATGCTGGCCAGATGGCGTTTGAAAAAATACAGAGAGTCGCGCAGTACATCGAAGGCATTCATCAGTCGGTATCGCAGGTCGAAAACAGTGGCTCACTTTAACCGATGATGGGCGGGCGGACACAAACGTAAACATTCGGTAAAGGTCGTTGAAACATCCTGTCACTGCCTCCATTACAGAGGTGCGCCATGTCCACAGTGGACACGGGCAACGTTATCCCCGGCAATCTACGAGGTCGCCATGAACAGCGAAGAGCAAACCCTGATCGATGGACTGTTTTCCCGGCTGCAACAGGCCGAAACGGAGGCAGCCCCGCGCGACGCCCAGGCCGAGGCGCGGATCAAGGAACACCTGACCCGCCAGCCGGCGGCAGGTTATTTCATGACCCAGGCGATTCTGGTGCAAGAGGCGGCCATCAAGAGCCTCGACGAACAGAACAAGCAGCTGACCCAGCAAGTCCAGCAATTGCAGGCTGAACTGCAAGCGGCCAAGTCCCAGAGTGCGGCCCCGGCCCCGGCGCCAAGCGGCGGCGGTGGTTTCCTGTCGAGCATCTTCGGCGGCGGCAGCTCGCGTCCAGCGTCGACCCAGAGCGCTCCGGCTTCTACCGGCGGCTGGCGTGAGCCGGCACCGCAGCAGAACTACGCTGCGCCAGCGCCACAACAGAACTATGCCGCACCACCGCCCAACTACGCGCAGCAAGCAGCTCCGGCTGCGGGCAGCAGCTTCCTCGGCGGCGCTCTGAAAACCGCCGCTGGCGTGGCCGGTGGCGTGATGCTGGCGCAGGGCATCAGCAGCCTGTTCCATCACAACCAGCAGCCTGAAGAAATTGTTGAAGTGATCAAGGAAGAGCCGGCGCAAGTGGCTGACCAGAGCGGCAACGATTGGGGCAATGACCAGCGTGTGGCCGATAACGGTTTCTCTGGCAATGACCAGGGCGGATTCACTGATACTGATTACAGCGATGACAACTCGTCGTTCTTCGATGACGACGATTCGTTCGTCTGACGGATCAGTCGCCAGTATCAAACCTGTGGTGAGGGGATTTATCCCCGATGGGCAGCGCAGCGGCCCCGAAAATGGGACTGCTGCGCACTCCATCGGGGATAAATCCCCTCACCACAGTCCACCATCCGTCCGGAGTGGTGGGTTGATTATTCGCGCCACCTTCCTGTGGACTGGCATACTGAGCGCCTTTTTCGGGCCCGGCGCCTGATCCCGCTTCGTGCGCTATGCGCTCACAGGAATCCCGGTGAAAAAAATCGCAGTGTTCGCCGATGTGCAGAACCTCTACTACACCGTGCGTCAGGCCTATGGTTGCCATTTCAACTACGCCGCGCTGTGGGCTGACATTAGCAAGCAAGGGCAGATCGTCGAGGCCTATGCCTACGCCATCGACCGTGGCGACAGCAAGCAGCAGCAGTTCCAGCAGATCCTGCGCAACCTCGGTTTCACCGTGAAGCTCAAACCCTATATCCAGCGCAGCGACGGCTCGGCCAAGGGCGACTGGGACGTGGGCATCACCCTCGACATCATGGACGCCGCCGACCACGTCGACGAAATCGTCCTGGCCTCCGGTGACGGCGACTTCGACATGCTGCTCGAACGCATCATCAGCAAGCACGGCGTACAGGCAGTGGCCTATGGCGTGCCGGGTCTGACCGCCAACTCGCTGATCCGCGCCGCCAGCCGTTATGTGCCGATTGAAGGCGCACTGCTGTTGAAAAACTGAGCGTTGCTCAAGAATTGATTTGTACGGAGTTGAACCCGGTTTGGAACGCATTGCAGTCATCGACTTTGAAACCACCGGCCTGTCGCCGAACAGCAGCTGTCGCGCCACGGAAATCGCCGTGGTCATGCTGGAAAACGGCCGTATCGTCGAGCGTTACCAGAGCCTGATGAACGCCGGCGTGCGCGTTCCTGCGTTCATCGAACAACTGACCGGCATCAGCAACGCCATGCTGCGCAGCGCGCCCTCGGCCGAGCGGGTCATGGAAGAGGTCAACGAATTCGTCGGTTGCACGCCACTGGTCGCGCACAACGCCTCGTTCGACCAGAAGTTCTGGGACTTCGAGCTTGGGCGGATCAAACGCACCCGTCTGCAGAATTTCGCCTGCTCGCTATTGCTGGCCCGCCGCCTGATGCCGGCGGCACCGAATCACAAGCTCGGCACGCTCACCACTTTCGCCCGCCTGCCACACACCGGCCAGGCGCACAGGGCAATGGCGGATGCCGAGATGGCGGCCAACCTGATGGCGCATCTGGCTGAAGAACTGCGGCACAAGCATGGGGTGCGTGAGCTGAATCACGACCTGTTGTGCAAGCTGCAGAAAGTCCCGGCGGCCAAAGTCAGCGAGCACTTGCAGCGCTACCGCTGATCTTGAAGTCACCCAAAATCCCCTGTGGGAGCGGGCTTGCTCGCGAAAGCGGTGTGTCATTCGGCAACTATGTTGTCTGACACTCCCTCTTCGCGAGCAAGCCCGCTCCCACATTTGGATCTTCTGAGTTGCTGATTACTTACCGTTGCCTTCTATATGACTCAACGGCACCCGCTTCTCGATCGCGCTCGACAACACAATCGAAGTCTTGCTGAAGCCGAACTTCGCCACGCGATTGATCAACTCTTCCAGCTCCGTCATCGAGCCCACCGCGCCTTTCATCATCACGCACGGATCGCCCGTCACCCGAAAGCACTCGGTCAGCTGCGGGATTTTCACCAGTTCGTCGTAGACCTTCTGGCTGCCGTTCTGGTGCAGGCGCAATTCGATCATGCACTGAATCGGCAAGCCGATTTTCGACAGGTCGATGTTCGCCTGATACCCGGTGATCACGCCGGCGGCTTCAAGCTTGGCCACGCGCTCGGCCACTGCCGGGGCGGACAGGTTCACTTTGCGCGCCAGATCGGCGTAGGACGCACGCCCGTTTTCCAACAGGGCGCTGAGCAGCATGCGGTCGTATTTGTCCAAGGCCGGACTCCTGAAATTGCCAGACTTTCGAAATCGTGGTTTATCCCGTCGATCTCCGTTGTTTCAAAAGTGTACCGGCGCGATAAACAGGTTTTGTAGCTTATTTTTGCTCGCGGGCCTTTCTAGAATAATTCACACCCTGCCTCTGACTGTCGAGCTGCCCATGCCTGCCTTGCGCCGTTTTTCCTTGCCGTTGATCGCCGCGTTTTTCGCGCTGTATGTGATTTGGGGATCAACCTATCTGGTGATCCGCCTCGGCGTCGAATACTGGCCACCACTGATGCTCGGCGGGGTGCGCTTCGTGATTGCCGGCAGCCTGATGTACGCCTTCCTGCGCTGGCGCGGGGCACCGGCGCCGACCTGGGCGCAATGGAAAGCGGCGGGGATCATCGGGATTCTGCTGCTCAGTTTCGGTAACGGCGCGGTCAGTGTCGCCGAGCATACTGGCGTGGCTTCCGGCGTGGCGGCACTGGCGGTGGCGACGGTGCCGTTGTTCACCTTGCTCTGCGGCTATTTCTGGGGCGCGCGCAATACGCGCCTCGAATGGGCCGGGGTGGCGTTGGGAATTGTCGGCATCGCCATGCTCAACATGGGTTCCAACCTGCAATCGAGCCCGCTGGGCGCGGCGCTGCTGATTTTTGCGGCGGCGACTTGGGCGTTCGGCTCGGTGTGGAGCAAACACCTGCCGCTGCCGCAAGGGGCAATGGCCAGTGCCGTGGAGATGCTGGTGGGTGGCGTGGTGCTGTTGATCGGCAGCGCAGTGAGCGGCGAACACCTGCAAGCCTTGCCGCCGATGGAAGGCTGGCTGGCCTTGGGTTATCTGATCTTCTTCGGCTCGATCATCGCCTTCAATTCCTACATGTACCTGCTCAAGCACGTGCGTCCGGCGGCGGCCACCAGTTATGCCTACGTCAACCCGGCGGTGGCGGTGTTGCTGGGGATCGTGTTTGTCGGCGAGACCATCGGCATGGAAGAAGCGCTGGCGATGCTGGTGATCATCAGTGCCGTGGTGCTGATCGGTCTGCCGCAGTGGCGGCGGCCGGCGCAGCCGCTCGTCGCGGAGCCGCCGAAGACCGCCATTCCAGCAGAGCAACGTGTGAATTAGGGTAAACTGCGCGCCATTGCACACTCGTGTCGCACAATTGCGCTGAATTTTCCTACGGTACTCCCATGACTTTCGCCACCCTTGGCCTGATCGAACCCTTGCTGCGCTCCCTCGAGAAGCTCGGCTACCAGACTCCAACGCCGGTCCAGGCGCAAGCCATTCCGGCCGTTCTGGCCGGTCGCGACCTGATGGCTGCGGCCCAGACCGGCACCGGCAAGACCGCCGGTTTCGCCTTGCCGCTGCTGCAGTTGCTGGCCATGGAAGGACCGAAAGTGGCCGCCAATTCGGCGCGTGCACTGATTCTGGTGCCGACCCGCGAGCTGGCGGAGCAGGTTCATGAGTCGGTGCGCCAATACGCTGAAAACCTGCCATTGCGCACGTATGCGGTGTACGGCGGCGTCAGCATCAACCCGCAGATGATGAAGCTGCGCGGCGGCGTTGATGTGCTGGTCGCCACGCCTGGTCGCCTGATCGACCTGTTCCGCCAGAACGCGTTGAAACTCGATCAGTTGCAAACCCTGGTGCTCGATGAAGCCGACCGCATGCTCGACCTGGGCTTCTCCGAAGAACTGGCGAACATTTACCGCATGTTGCCGAAGAAGCGCCAGACGCTACTGTTCTCCGCGACCTTCTCCGACGACATCCGCCTGCTGGCCGGGCAGATGCTCAACGATCCGCTGAGCATCGAAGTCAGCCCGCGCAACGTCGCGGCCAACACCGTCAAGCAGTGGGTGGTGACGGTGGACAAGAAGCGCAAGCCGGAACTGTTCGTGCACCTGATGCGCAAGAACAAGTGGAAGCAGGTGCTGGTGTTTGCCAAGACCCGCAATGGAGTGGACGCGCTGGTGGAAAAACTCCAGGGCCTGGGTGTGAACGCCGACGGTATCCACGGCGACAAACCGCAGGCGACCCGTCAACGTGCGCTGGATCGTTTCAAGCTCAGCGAAGTGCAGATTCTGGTGGCCACCGACGTCGCTGCCCGTGGTCTGGATATCGAAGATTTGCCGCTGGTGGTCAACTTCGACCTGCCGATCGTCGCCGAGGATTACATCCACCGCATCGGTCGTACTGGCCGTGCGGGCGCGACGGGCGAGGCGATCTCGCTGGTGTGCGCGGATGAAGTAAACATGCTCTCGGCAATCGAGATGCTCACCCGCCAGACCTTGAAGCGTCAGAACGAGCCGGATTTCGAACCTGAGCACCGCGTGCCGGATACCGATGCCAGCGGTCAGGTGATCAAGAAGCCGAAGAAACCGAAAAAGCCGAAAGCATCCGGCGGCGGTGGCAAGCGCAATCTGGGCAAGTGGGTCGACAGTGGCGACACCCAGGCGCCGGAGCCGTCGATCAAGCCTGTGCGTAAAGTGCCGGTGTTCAATACCGGGCCGCGTAAGCGCAAGCCTTAAAGCCAAAAGCCCCTCATCCTAACCCTCTCCCGGAGGGAGAGGGGACTGATTGGAGGATGCTTGAATTCTACGCCGACCTGATTCTGCTGCTGTGAATCCACAATCGACTCGGTCTTTCAGGTCGATGTGTTACGCCAGACACCTCGGTCGGCTCCCTCTCCCTCGGGGAGAGGGTTGGGGTGAGGGTTCAGGCAGGCACCTCGGACTTGAGCCACTGCAACATTCCAATCCCCGCCGCCCGCCCGCTGGCAAAACACCCGGTCAGCAGATACCCGCCCGTCGGCGCTTCCCAATCCAGCATTTCCCCCGCGCAAAATACGCCCGGCAACGCCTTGAGCATCAAACGTTCATCCAGCGCTTCGAACGTCACGCCACCGGCACTGCTGATCGCTTCGTCAAGCGGACGGGTTTTCACCAAGGTCAGCGGCAACGCCTTGATCGCCCGCGCCAACAACGCCGGATCAGCGAAGGTTGCTGCGTCGGTCAGCTCGCGCAACAACGCCGCTTTCACCCCATCAATTCCGACCTGACTGTGCAGATGCTTGGCCATCGAGCGTGAACCGCGTGGCTTGCTCAACGCTGCCTGCAATTTATCCACAGGTCGGCCGGGCAACAGATCAATGCGCACGGTGGCTGAACCCTGCGTATTGATCGCCTCGCGAATCGGTGCCGACAGCGCATAGATCAGGCTGCCTTCGACCCCGGTTGCGGTAATCACGCATTCGCCCAAGCGTGGCACGTCGTCGTTCAAACCGATGGCGACATTTTTCAGCGGTGCGCCGGCGAATTTGCTGACAAGGAACTCGCTCCAGGCCTGCACCTCGAATCCGCAATTGCTCGGCTGCAACGGCGCCAGTCCTACGCCTTTTTGCTCCAGGGGCAGCATCCACGCGCCATCCGAACCCAGCCGCGACCAACTGCCACCGCCGAGGGCGAGCAGGGTGGCGTCGGGTTTGACGGTGATTTCGCCGTCGGGGCTGGCGATGCGCAGCGCATCGTGTTCATCCCAGCCGAGCCAGCGATGGCGGGTGTGGATAACCACGCCGCTGTCGCGCAGGCGTTTGAGCCAGGCGCGCAGCAGCGGCGCGGCTTTCATGTCGGTGGGGAACACTCGGCCGGAGCTGCCGATAAAGGTTTCGATGCCCAGTTCATGAATCCAGCGGCACAACGCGTCGGCGTCGAAACCGCGCAGTAACGGCGCGATCTGCGGCGCGCGTTCGGCGTAGCGCGCGAGGAATGCCGGGTAAGGCTCGGAGTGGGTGATGTTCATGCCGCCGACCCCGGCCAGCAGGAACTTGCGCCCCACCGAGGGCATGCCGTCGTACAGATCGACGCGCACGCCGGCCTGGCTCAGCACTTCGGCGGCCATCAGGCCGGCGGGGCCACCGCCGATGATGGCGACGTGAGCGGGGTGGGAGGAGGAGTTCTGGGTCATGGCGTGCGCTGCGGTATGGCGGGATAAGGCGCGCATTCTAACAGCGCAGACCTTTGTAGGAGTGAGCCTGCTCGCGATGGCGGTTGATCAGGCGACATAAGTGCTGAATGTCGGTCCGCCATCGCGAGCAGGCTCACTCCTACAAGGAGATCGAAGTGAATTCAGTATGTGGTCAAAAAATAACCATCGCGCTGTACGCCATGTTCGCTGTGGGCTGTAGTCCCTTTCGCTCAGGTTATCCACAGGCCGTTCCACAGCGATTGTGGGTAACGCAGCACAGCTTAGTGACAACCGTGTGACGTCCAGACCCGTTGCGCGCTGTGATGCAGGATGCCGTGGCGGCGGGCGAGGGCGTGGCGATCCTTGCTGTAGCCGCCGCCGATCACGCCGACTACCGGGATGTCGCGGCCCAGGCAATGGCGCATCACGCTTTCATCGCGGGCGGCGACGCCTTCGTCTGTCAGCTGCAGATAACCGAGGGCGTCGTCCTTGTGCACATCGACCCCGGCGTCGTACAGCACCAGGTCCGGTTGATACAGCGGCAGCAGGTAGTTGAGGGTGTCATCCACCACCTGCAGATAGTCGGCATCGCCCATGCCGTTGGGCAGTGGGATGTCCCAGTCGCTTTCGGCCTTGCGTGCCGGAAAATTCTTTTCGCAGTGCAGGGAAACGGTAACTGCCTCCGGGGTGTCGTGGAGGATCCGCGCGGTGCCGTCGCCCTGATGCACGTCGCAATCGAAGATCAGCACACGGTTCACCCGACCGCTTTGCAGCAGGTAATGGCTGATGATCGCCAGGTCGTTGAAGATGCAGAACCCGGCCGGGTAGTCGTAGTGAGCGTGATGGGTGCCGCCGGCGAGGTGACAGGCCAGACCATGCTCGAGGGCTTTTTTCGCCGCCAGAATCGAGCCGCCGACCGCCCGCACCGTGCGCCGCGCCAAGGCTTCGTTCCACGGCAGGCCGAGGCGCCGCTGGTCTTCGCGAGACAACTCGCCGCTCATGTAGCGTTCGATATAGCTACGGTCATGGGCCAAGGCGAGGATGTCGTTGGGGCAGATCTCGGGACGCAGCAGGTCGGCGTCGCGGGTCAGGCCGCTGTCGACCAGGTGGTCGCGCAGCAAGCGGAATTTGTCCATCGGAAAGCGGTGATCCGCCGGAAACTCGGGGCTGTAGTCTTCGTGGTAGATCAGCGGCAGGGGCATGGCAACTTCATGTAGGAACGATGGAAAGAGTGAACGATCCTACCAGCGATGTAGACTTGCGGCATGGAAATGGAGGGGCATGATGGAGCCGATTCAGCAACTCGAAAGCGCACGCCTGCTGATGCGTCAGTGGCGCGACGAGGATTTGCCGGAATTTGCGGCGATGTGCGCCGATCCTCAGGTGATGCGTTACTTTCCGGCCCCGCTCAGCCGTCTCGAAAGTGCGTCGATGATCGGCCGGGTGCGCGGGCATTTTGCCGAGCACGGTTTCGGTCTGTGGGCGCTGGAGCGCAAGGACAGCGGTGAGTTCATCGGTTTCACTGGCCTGGGTGTGGTCGGTTTCGATGCGCCGTTCACCCCGGCGGTGGAAATCGGCTGGCGTCTGGCCCGCGAGCATTGGGGGCTGGGCTATGCCAGTGAGGCGGCGTGGACGGCATTGCGCGCAGGTTTTGATCGGCTGGGGCTGAAGGAAATCGTGTCTTTCACCGCCCAGAGCAATCTGCCGTCGGAGAAAGTCATGCAGGCGATTGGCATGCAGCACGATCCGGCCGATGATTTCGATCACCCCAAACTTGCCGTCGATCACCCGTTGCGGCGGCATCTGTTGTACCGAATTACCAGGGAGCAATGGCTGCAAACCCTGCATGGCTAAGCCGACACGGACGTTTACAATGGCGCGACAGTGGCTCGCGCCAGAACCTGAATGGGCCGCCGCAGCCAAGACTGCGCGGCATAGCGTTGTGTGAGGAGAGTCTGAATGAGCCAAGTGTTGGAAGATCTGGTCGACCTGCTGACCCTGGAGCCAATCGAGGAAAACCTGTTCCGTGGCCGCAGCCAGGACTTGGGTTTCCGTCAGTTGTTCGGTGGTCAGGTACTCGGTCAGTCGCTGTCGGCGGCCAGTCAGACGGTTGAAGAGGCGCGCCACGTGCATTCGATGCACGGTTATTTCCTGCGTCCGGGCGATGCCAAGTTGCCGGTGGTGTATTCGGTGGATCGCGTGCGTGACGGCGGCAGCTTCAGCACCCGACGGGTCACAGCGATCCAGAAGGGCCACCCGATCTTCACCTGCAGCGCTTCGTTTCAATACGACGAGGCAGGCTTTGAGCACCAGAGCCAGATGCCGGTGGTGGTCGGCCCGGAAAACCTGCCGTCGGAGCTGGAACTGACCCAGCAACGCGCGCACCTGATCCCCGAGCACATGCGCGAAAAATTGCTTTGCCCGAAACCGATCGAAGTGCGCCCGGTCACCGAAAAGGATCCGTACAACCCGCAGCCGGCCGATCCGGTGAAATACGTGTGGTTCCGTGCCGACGGTGCGCTGGCGGATATTCCGGCGCTGCACAAGTACCTGCTGGCCTACGCCTCGGACTTCGGTCTGCTGACCACCTCGATGCTGCCGCACGGCAAGTCGGTCTGGCAGAAAGACATGCAGGTCGCCAGCCTCGATCACGCGCTGTGGTTCCACAACGATCTGCGCGCCGATGACTGGTTGCTCTACGCGATGGACAGCCCGTGGGCCGGCAATTCCCGGGGGTTCTCCCGTGGCAGCGTGTACAACCGCGCCGGGCAACTGGTGGCGTCGGTGACCCAGGAAGGCCTGATTCGTCACCGCAAGGATTGGGCATGAGCCTGAGCGATGTGAAGCACTGGGTGTTCGACATGGACGGCACCCTGACCGTCGCCGTGCATGACTTTGCGGCGATCCGCGTGGCGCTGGCGATTCCGCCCGAGGACGACATTCTCACCCACCTCGCGGCGCTTCCCGCCGATGAAGCCGCGGCGAAACACGCGTGGTTGCTGGAGCATGAGCGCGATCTGGCGCTGGGTTCGAAACCGGCTGCCGGTGCGGTGGAGCTGGTGCGTGACCTGCACGGGCGCGGTTATCGGCTCGGCATCCTGACGCGCAATGCGCGCGAGCTGGCGCATGTGACACTTGAAGCGATTGGCCTGGCCGACTGCTTCGCCGTGGAAGATGTGCTGGGCCGCGATGAAGCGCCACCCAAGCCGCATCCCGGCGGGTTGCTGAAACTGGCCGAAGCCTGGAACGTACCGGCCAGCGAAATGGTGATGGTCGGGGATTACCGTTTTGACCTGGATTGCGGGCGGGCGGCCGGGGCGCGTACGGTGCTGGTGAATCTGCCGGACAACCCGTGGCCGGAGCTGACGGATTGGCATGCGCAGGATTGTGTCGAGTTGCGGCGGATGCTTTCGGTCTGAGATCTTTATTGTCTGATCTGGCCTCATCGCGAGCAGGCTCACTCCTACAATTGGAATGCGTTTCCCCTGTAGGAGTGAGCCTGCTCGCGATGGCGCCTCAACAGTCACCACAAGTCATTAATCAAACAGCGCTTTCAGCCCCTCCGGCGACGTCAACATCCCATCGCCGTTATGCCCGACCCCGGGCACTTCAACCAGCCGCTGATTGACCCCTTCCGGATGCCGGCGCAGCAGGTAGCCGAAAAACAGCTTGCCGCGTTCCAGCCGATACGCGCCTTGTGCCTCGGCGGCGCAACTCTTGTCCAGCGCCGGATGTTGCGGGTCTATGTCCTGCTGCCCCAGCAGATAAATCACCTCGCGTTTGATGTAGCTGCTCTCAAGCTGCATCGGCGTTTGCCCACCGGCGTACACCGGCATGTCGGTCAACCCGTACTTCCAGCGATTGAAACCCGGGCACTGTGCGTGATCGAACGCCATCGGCCGCTGTTCGTTGAAATACGCGTACGACGACGGATTGGCCACCACATAGCGCAGGCGAATGCCGTTGGCCTTCAGCGCCGGTTGCTCCTTGGCCAGCAGGGCGTAGCGCTGCACCACTTGCCCGCCGCCGGAATGGCCGAAAATCACGATCTGCTGCACATCCGGAAACTGCTTGCGGTCGCTGACCCGGGCAACGATGGCGTCAAGTGCCGCGTAGGAACTCAGCGGCTTCGGTCCTGTGGATAACCCGCCGCCCATCCACTCGTTGCCTTTCCAGCGCAGCAATGTGTTGGGCAGGGAGTACAGCGCGACGTCGCTTTCGTTGAGAAACTGCGGCGCGATCACCAGTGTGTGCGCGGTTTGCCCGGCCAGTTCGGTGGCGCGCTCGGCACTCTTGCGATAGGTCTCGGCATTGCGCAGCCGACCGTGAATGACGATCAGCACCCGCTCGATTTTTTCCGGTGCCGGGCTGATGCCGACGGCCATTTCGCCGGCCTCGAATTGCAGGCGCCCGGGGCTGATGGCATCGACGCCCGCCGCGTGCGCGTTACCGCCGATGATCAGTAAAGCCAGAAGCCATTTGCGCATTTACAGGTTTTTCGCCGCGAAGGTATCGCACTGGCCGACTTGGCCCTGGGCGAAACCGGTTTTGAACCAGCGCACCCTTTGCGCCGACGTGCCATGGGTAAACGAGTCCGGCACCACACGGCCCTGACCCTGTTGTTGCAGGCGATCATCACCGATGGCGTTGGCCGCATTCAAGGCCTCTTCGATATCGCCCGGCTCCAGCCAGTTCAAACGCTTCTGCGCGTTGTAGGCCCAGACGCCGGCCAGGCAGTCGGCCTGCAATTCCTGACGCACCAGCAAACCGCCGTCGCCCTGCATCTGCCGGCCCTGCTGACGGGCCGTCTGAATTTTTGCCGAGACGCCGAGCAGCGTCTGCACATGGTGGCCGACTTCGTGCGCGATCACGTAGGCCTGGGCGAAGTCACCGGCGGCCTTGAAGCGCTGGGCCATTTCCTGGAAGAAGGCCATGTCCAGATAGACTTTCTGATCCGCCGGGCAGTAGAACGGGCCGGTCGCCGAAGTCGCCAGCCCGCAAGCGGAATTCACCCGGTTGCTGAACAGCACCAGGGTCGGGTCCTTATATTGGCGCCCGGCCTGCTGGAAGATGGCGCCCCAGGTGTCTTCGGTATCACCAAGGATCGAACGCACGAATTCGGCTTGCTGGTCGTTGGCCGGTGGCGCCTGGCGGGTTTGCGTCGAGGCCGGTGCCGATTGCTCGGTCATTTGCCCAGTGAGCTGGCCGAGGATCTGCAACGGATCCTGTCCGGTGATCCAGCCGATGCCGACGATCAGCAGGATCGCCCCCAGGCTCAGGCCTTTGCCGCCACCGAACCGCATGCCACCACCGCCGCCGCTATCATCGCCACGGGCATCGACGACGTTGTCACTGCGTCGGCCTTTTTTCCATAGCATGTGGTAATCCTCTTTCTGTACGTGGTGATGAGTGTTGCTGGTGTGAGAGTGTGGCGCCAGTCCGGTCGTCCGTCTATTGGCGTACACGCAAACAGGCCCGGCCTCGGGTCGAGAGGGCGGGCCTGTTATTGACGAGCGCGTGGGCGACTAATTCAATCCGTTGGCGGATTTCTCCTTTCGGACTGTAAGTCAGCGATCAAAGGCATCCCACACCGGGGCGAAATCCGGGCTGACCTGACGCTGGTTTTTCGGCAGTGCGGCGATCAGTGCGCGGTCTTCAGCGTCCAGCTCAACCTGCAGCGAAGCCAGGTTCGCCAGTTGATTGGCCCGGCTGCTGGCTTTGGGAATCGCCGCGACGTTGGGCTGATCCAGCAGCCATTTCAATGCCACCTGAGTCGGCAGCACACCGTGTTTTTCGGCAATCTGCTGAATCTGTGGAATCTCCGAGACCTTGTTACGCGCCAATGGCGTGTAGGCCGTCAGTGCCAGATCGTGTTGGCGGGCATAGTCGAGCAGGGCGTTCTGGCCGAGCAGGACGTGGTACTCGAGCTGGATCGCTGACAGAGGGATGCCGTATTCCTCGACGACTGTGCGCAGCAGCGGCAGCGGAAAATTCGCCACGCCGATGTTGCGAGCCAGACCTTGCTCCTTGAAGGATGCGAGGGTTTCAAGCGTGCGCGGCAAGTCCCAGTCAGTGCTCGGCCAATGGATCATGAACAGGTCGACGTACTCGCTGCGCAAGGCCTTGAGGCTTCGTTCCATCGAGTGGCGCATGGCGTCGGGTTGCAACTGATCCCACCAGACCTTGGTGGTGACATGAATCTGCTCGCGGGGTGTCGGTGTATTCGCCAATGCTTGTCCGACCGCGTCTTCGTTGTTGTAGGCCGCTGCCGTGTCGATGTGCCGGTAGCCGAGTTCCAGGGCCTGCTCGACGGCACGGGTGCATTCGTCGCCGAGCATCGGCCAGGTGCCGAGGCCGAGTTTCGGCATGTTCAAACCCTGGGCGTTAACGATGTGCTGCATGGTCGATCTCCTGTTCGAAAGCAGTGATGCCGGCGATATGCCGAGCGGCGATGTAGCCGAAAGTCAGCGCCGGGCCGAGGTTGATCCCGCCTGCCGGATAGTGCCCGCCCATGATGCTGGCCATGTCGCCACCGGCGGCGTAGAGCCCGGCGATGGGCTGGGCATGGGCATCGAGCACTTGCGCCTGCGGGTTGACCTTGAGCCCGGCAAAGGTGCCGAAGCAGCCCGGTTGGATTTTCACGGCATAGAAGGGGCCTGTCTCTATTGGGGCAACGCAAGGGTTGGGAAGGTTCGCCGGATCGCCCTGTTTGCGGTTATAGGGCGTTGCGCCGCGACCGAACGACGGGTCCTCGCCGTGGCGTGCATGGCGGTTGTAGTCCTCCACCGTCTGGCGCAACCCGCTGGGGTCGATGCCGCAGGCGCTGGCCAATTCTTCAAGGGTGTTGCCGGTTTTCAGATAGCCGCTGCGGATAAATCCTGACACCGGCAGGGGAAATGGCCGCGACATGCCCAAGCCATAACACCGTTGAAAGGCACGGCTGCAGATCAGCCACGAGGCGACTTCTTCGCCTTCAGGCGTGGCGGCAACCATGGCGCTGACGTAGTCGTAGTAACCGTTGGCCTCGTTGACGAAGCGCTGGCCGTTGCGCAGTACGCCGATGATTCCCGGTTTGCCGCGTTCGATGATGTGTGGGAAATGGCCGATGCTGCCGTCAGCATGCGGCACTTGCGAGACCGGCGCCCAGGCCACGGGCGACGCCAGCTCGGTATTGACCGTGGCACCGACGCTTTCGCCCAGACGCAGGCCATCGCCATTCACCGCCAGCGGCGGCAGTGCCCAGTGTTCATGACCCGTGGGCGTGCGCGGAAACAAGGCCTTGCGCCGTTCGACGTCGTTGGCGAATCCGCCGGCGGCCAGCACCACGGCTTTACGTGCATGAATGCGGATCGGGCCTTTGGCGCTGCTGACCACTGCGCCGCAAACCCCTGCTTCATCACGCAGCAGCTCGGTCACGGGTGCCGACTCCCATAACAAAACGCCAAGGTCCTCGGCGGACTTCGCCAGCCTTGCGACCAATGCCACCCCGTTGACCAATTGCATGGCCCGGCCGTGTACCGCCAGATCGAGCAAGTGTCGGGTAAAACGACGGGTTACATGCCACGCGGCTTTCAGCGAACGGGTGAGATTGAGGAACGCCGAAAGGTCGGCGCCGGCCATGATCGGCATGCCCATGAAGGACGTTTCGCGCATTGTTGTACGCAGGCGCCTGAGCAGGCGTCCGACTGTTCGTCCGTCGTAAGGCGCCGCGATCACCGAGCGACCGCCCGTGCCCGCGCCGGGCGTATCGCCATGAATGTCGGCAATGGCGTTGCCGTCGGCAAATTGCAGAGCGGTGTGCTGTTCGAAGAACGCGACCATGTGCGGCCCGGCGGTGAGGAAAGCGTCGACCATTGCCGGGTCGTAATGCTCGCCGAGTTCATGGCGCAGGTACGTGCGCGGCTGCTCGACGTCTTCGATAATGCCGGCGCGTCGGGCCAGCGGATTGCACGGCACCCATGCCCAGCCGCCGGACCACGCGGTGGCACCGCCGAACACCGGATCTTTTTCAACCACGATGACCTTCAGGCCGTGCCATGCGGCAGTGACCGCTGTGGATAAACCGGCGGCACCGGAGCCGACGACCAGAACGTCACAGTCGATTTCGGGAAGTTCGGCAGGCATCAGGCAAAGCTCCGCAGCTGGGTTTTATTGGAATCAGGTTCCGGAAATTAACCAATGATGTGCAGCTGCAACAAGGCATGGTTCAGTAAAGTGGGCGGTTATCGCACAGTCAGTTCCGGATTTCGCTTTGTCTCGGATGTCTTCTAGAATCGGCAAAATTTCACTTGGACCTTCCCATGGCCGGCAGTCAGATCGAACGGGTTTTCAGCGTGCTGGAAAGCCTCACCAGTGAGCCGCGCGGGCTGCCGATGCAGACCCTGGCCGAGCAACTGGACATCCCGAAAAGTGCCACGCACCGGATGCTCGCGGAGCTGATTCGGCTGGGCTACGTGCGGCAGAATGCCGACACTCTGCGCTATCACCTGTCGACCAAACTGGTGGCGATGGGGTTTCAGTACCTGTCGAGCAGCGGTGCTGACATCGTGCAGCCGGTGCTGGATCGACTGGCGCAGGAAACCGGCGAACTGGTGCGTCTGGGGGTGATTGATGGCGAGCGCCAGACCTGGATCGCCAAGGCGCAGGGCGCACGGACGGGCCTGCGTTATGACCCGGATATGGGTCGCGATGCGCCGCTGTTCTACACCGCTTCCGGGCACGCGTGGCTGGCGTGCATGAGCGATGCCGAGGCGTTGTCGCTGGTCGAGCGCCAGGGCGCGGAAGTACCGGTGGGCGTCGGGCCGAATGCGCCGCGCTCCAATATCGAACTGCTGGAGCGCCTGCGCCTGGCGCGGGAACAGGGTTATGCCTGTGTCGAGGAAAGTTCGGCGGTGGGCACCTCGGCGATTGCCGCGGTGGTCAAGCATCCGGTTGACGGGCGAGTAATCGGCGTACTGAGCATTGCCGGGCCGAGCGCACGGATGCCCGTCGCGCGGCTGCATGAATTGGCGCCGCTGCTGATGAAGTTCACGGAGGAATTGTCGGCGGCGAGCCTGGCGTCCGAATTGTTCGTCTGACTCGCACCGATCCCTGTAGGAGCTGCCGCAGGCTGCGATCTTTTGATCTTGAAAATCAAAGTCAAAAGATCGCAGCCTTCGGCAGCTCTACAGGTTGAGCATCAAGTACGAAGTTGTGCGGTGTCCGCACGGTTTTCCCATCACTGGGTGTTTGATTGTGGAACGCGGTTCTAAATTGTTGCTGGAGTGACATTTCCAACAACAATCACAAGAGGATCGCCCCTTGACTTCGCCCCTTCGTATCGCCCTGATTGGCGCTGGCAACATGGGCCAGCAGCATTACCAGCACCTGCAAACCCTAGAAGAAGCCCGGTTGTGCGCAGTGGCCGATCCCGGTCCGCAGGCTCCCGCGCTGGCGGCGCAGTGGGGCGTGGCGTATTTCGCCGATCACCGGCAGATGCTGGAGCAGGTACGGCCCGATGCGGTGATCGTGGCCAATCCGAATAATCAGCACGTCAGCACGGCGCTGGATTGCCTCGCCGCCGGGGTTCCGGTGTTGCTGGAGAAACCGGTCGGCGTGCACCTGGATGAGGTGCGTGAGCTGGTGGCGGCGGTCAAACGCTGTGGCGTGCCGGTGCTGGTCGGCCATCATCGGCGGCACAATCCGCTGATCGTGCGCGCCCATGAGTTGTTGCGCAGCGGCGCGCTCGGGCGGCTGACCACGGTTACCGCACTGTTCCAGTTACGCAAACCCGACCGTTATTTCGAGATCCCGTGGCGCCGTGAACCGGGGGCGGGCCTGTTGCTGACCAATCTGATTCACGACCTCGATCTGCTGCGTCATCTGTGCGGTGAAGTGCAATCGGTGCAGGCCGTCACCGACAACGCGGTGCGGGGTTTTGCCAACGAAGACAGTGTCGCGGTGTTATTGCAATTTGCCGGCGGTGCACTGGGCACGCTGAGCGGTTCCGATGCAGTTGCCGCGCCGTGGAGTTGGGAGCTGAACTCCGGGGAGAACCCGGTCTATCCGCGTCAGGACGATCAGCCGTGTTATCTGCTGGCGGGCACCGCCGGGGCGCTGAGCATTCCGCAACTCAAGCGTTGGCATTACGCTGCCGATCAAGTCGATGCCGGTTGGCACGAACCGCTGATCGCGCAGCAAGAACAGTGTGAGGCAGGGGACGCGTTGCGGTTGCAGCTGCAGCATTTTGTGCAGGTCGCGCGGCGTGAGGTCGAACCCTTGGTCAGTGCCGCCGATGCCGCGCGAACCCTGGCGCTGGTCGAGGCGATTCGTGAAGCGGCGGCCAGCGGCCGTGCCTGTTCCCCGGCAGCGGTCGAGGCTTGAGCATGAACGAACGAATCCTGTCTCTGGCCAGTCTCACCGTACTCGAATTGTCGCCACCGCAAATGGTCGAGGTGGCGGCGCGTGCCGGTTACAGCCATGTCGGTCTGCGCCTGGAGCCGGCGACGGCGGAGGAATATCACTTTCCATTGGTGGCCGATGGCGGCTTACGGCGTCAGACGTTGGCGCGTTTGCGCGACACTGGCATCGCTGTGCTCGATGTGGAAATCCTGCGTCTGAAACCGCACACCGTGGTTGCCGATTTCGAGAAGCTGCTGGCCGTCGGCGCGGAGTTTGGCGCCAGTGAATTACTGGTCGCCGGCAATGATCCTGACGAGCAACGGCTCACCGACAACTTTGCCGCGCTATGTGATCTGGCGGCGCCTTACGGTTTGCATCCGCATCTGGAGTTCATGCCCTGGACCGATGCGTGCAACCTCGAACAGGCGTTGCGCATCGTTGCCAATGCCGACCGGGAAAACGCCGCGGTGCTGGTCGATGCCTTTCATTTCGATCGCTCCGGTTCACGGCTGGAGGATCTGGCCCACGTCGCACCTGCGCGCCTGCGTTATGCGCAATTGTGTGATGTGGCGGGACCGAGACCGGCGGACATGGCCGAGATCTTGCGTCAGGCGCGCAATGAGCGGCGGTTTCCCGGCGAGGGCGATTGTGACCTGCACGGTTTGTTGCGCAGTCTGCCAGCTAATATTCCACTGAGCCTGGAGATCCCCACGGTAAAACTGCTGGAGCAGGGCGTCAGCGGATTGCAACGAGCGCAGATGGCGCTCGACAGGACGCGGGAATTGTTGGCGCAGTTATAAGTCAGTTTTTGTGGCGGAGCGCCAGCGTCCCCGCCACTGTTCATTTTTCCTTCAGAGATATCCAATGACCGTCAGCACCCCGCTCTCCGGTGTCAACCAACCCTTCAAGGGGATCTTGCTGATTGTCGTGGCGACTTTCCTGTTCTCCAGCCACGATGCGCTGTCGAAATACCTCTCGGGTTTCTACCCGATCATCATGGTGGTCTGGGCGCGGTATCTGGTGCACACCTTGCTGATGGCGGGGATTTTCCTGCCACAGTCGGGGTTGCGCGTGCTGCGCACCAAACGGCCGTTGTGGCAGTTGGCGCGGGCGCTGTGCCTGCTCGGCACCAGTCTGTTTTTCACCACGGCGCTGCTGTATATCCCGCTGGCCGAGGCCACGGCGGTCAACTTTCTCGCGCCGGTGCTGGTGACGGCGCTGTCGGTGCCGTTGCTCAAGGAGCGGGTGACGCGCGGGCAGTGGATCGCGGTGATCTGCGGTTTTATCGGGGTGCTGATCATCGTCCATCCGGGAGGTGAATTGTTCACTCCGGCGGTGCTGCTGCCATTCTGCTCGGCGTTGTTTTTCTGCTTCTATCAACTGCTGACGCGCAAGCTCGCGGAAATCGACAGCCCGACCACCAGCAACTTCTTCGCCGGGTTGTGCAACACCTTGGTGATGAGCGCGCTGGTGCCGTTCTTCTGGCAAGTGCCAACGTTGTCTCACGCCGTGTTGATGCTGGCGCTGGGCAGCTGCGGGATGACCGCGCACCTGTTTCTGACCCAGGCGTTCCGCCATGCCGCGCCGGCATTGCTGGCGCCGTTCGGTTATTGCCAGATCGTGTTTGCCGGGTTGTTGGGGTGGGTGGTGTTCAACCACACGCCGAGTCTGTTGACGGTGATCGGCATTGCGGTGATCTGCTGCAGCGGCCTGGCGGCGGCTTGGCAGCAGAGCCGCAGATGAGAGAGATAAATAACCCTGTGGGAGCGGGCTTGCTCGCGAAGGCGGTGGATCAGTCGACATCTTCAGTGACTGACTAAATGCTTTCGCGAGCAAGCCCGCTCCCACAGGGGGGAGGGGTGCAGGCAGGTTATTCGGTGACGTCTGGAATCTTGCGCGGTGCCATGAAGTACATCCAGGTCAGGGCAATGAAGTACATCGCCGGGATCAGCGTGAACAGCACCGTGTAGTTGTTATGGGTGACGGTCAGGATGTGGCCGACGATCTGGGTCATGAACATCCCGCCGATCGCTGCGCACATACCGCCGAAACCGAACACCGTGCTCATCATGTGCTTGGGCGTGTAGTCCATCACCAGGCTCCAGATGTTCGCGGTCCAGGCCTGATGCGCGCCGATGGCCAGGGAGATTGCCGCGACGGCGACCCACAGATTGCTCGAACCGGCGGCCATGATCACGCCGATGATGCAGCATGCGAACAGGAACATCGACAGCAGCCGCGCTTTGATCGAGTTCATGCCGCGACCGATCAGGAACGAAGACAGAATCCCGCCGCCCACGCTGCCGAAGTCAGCGGTGACGTAAATGATGATCAGCGGAATGCCCATCTGGGTGACGTTGATACCCAGGTTGTATTGCTGATTGAGAAACGGCGGCAGCCAGTACAGGTAGAACCAGAACACCGGCGCGGTCAGCGAATAGGCGAGGGCGAACGCCCAGGTGCCGCGCATGCGCAGGATGCGTGAAAACGGTACGCGGGCCTGTTCCGGTTCGACTTCCTGCTGGATGTACTCAAGCTCGGACTGTTTAACGCTTGGATGGTCTTCCGGGTTGAAGTACTTCAGGCCCCAGAACAGCAACCAGATCCCGCCCAGTGCCGACATGCACAGGAACGCCGCCTGCCAGCCCCACACGTGCAGAATCAGCGGCAGCAGCATCGGCGTGAACATGGCGCCGACGTTGGTCCCGGCGTTGAAGATGCCGGTGGCCACGGCGCGTTCACCGGCGGGGAACCACAGGCGCGTGGTTTTCACGCAGGCCGGGTAGTTGGCCGCTTCGGTCAGGCCGAGGATGAAGCGGCAGACCATGAAGCCGACGGCCGAAGTCGCCAGACCGTGGGCGCCGGTAGCCAGGCTCCAGAGCAGCACTGCGCAGAAGAACACGCGTTTCACGCCGACCCGGTCGATCAGGCGTCCCTGCAGGACGAAACCAATCGCGTAGCCGACCTGAAACCAGAAGTTGATGTTGGCGTAATCCATCGCCGTCCAGCTCATTTCCTTGGCGAGGATCGGCTGCATGACGCCGAGGGCTGCGCGGTCGATGTAGTTCAGGGTCGTGGCGAAAAACACCAGCGCCAGCATGCCCCAACGGGTCTTGCCGACAGCCATGGCGCCGCGGATCTTGTCGCCGATGCCACCCGTGGCAGTGCTCATGGCCGGGGCCATGCGGGAAGTCTGTGAAGGAATCATTGTTCCACCCGTTTTTGAATTTGTTATGTGGTGTTGTTTGCACGCACTGCGACCGAAGGTTCATTTCCGGACTCAATGTGAAGTCGATGGTGGGCAGTGGACGAAAAATCGTCAATTCGCCGAAACGCCATAGTGTTCGATAATCGCACGCAAAACTAACCGGCTGGTACACTTTAAATTGCTGCTGAAGACGATGCAGCCAATAATTTCCTCACGATAAAAAATGATCCCCTGTAAAAAAAACTGCAGCGCAGTCCGGGAGTAGCAACATGCAGCGTTCCATTGCCACCGTTTCCCTGAGCGGCACCCTGCCGGAAAAGCTCGAAGCCATTGCCGCCGCCGGGTTCGACGGCGTCGAGATCTTCGAGAACGATCTTCTGTATTACGACGGCAGCCCGCGGGAAATCAGGCAGATGTGCGCTGACCTGGGGATCGCCATCACCCTGTTCCAGCCGTTCCGCGATTTTGAAGGCTGCCGCCGTGATCGGCTGGCGCGCAATCTGGAGCGGGCCGAGCGCAAATTCGACCTGATGCAGGAGCTGGGCACCGATCTGGTGCTGGTCTGCAGCAACGCCTCGGCGGACAGCGTCGGCGACCGGCAGATTCTCGTCGATGATCTGCGGCTGCTGGCCGAACGTGCCGGCGCTCGCGGGTTGCGTATCGGCTATGAAGCGCTGGCCTGGGGCCGGCACGTCAATACTTATCAACAGGTCTGGGACATTGTTCGCCAGGCCGACCACCCGGCACTCGGCGTGCTGCTCGACAGCTTTCACACCTTGTCGCTGAAAGGTGATCCAAGCGCGATTGCCGACATTCCTGGCGACAAGATCTTCTTTGTGCAAATGGCCGACGCGCCGATCCTCGCCATGGACGTCCTGGAGTGGAGCCGGCATTTCCGTTGCTTCCCGGGGCAGGGCGAATTCGATCTGCCGGGGTTCCTCGCGCCAATCATCCAGAGCGGTTACACCGGGCCGTTGTCGCTGGAGATCTTCAACGATGGCTTCCGCGCCGCGCCACCACGGGCCAACGCCGCCGATGGTCTGCGTTCGCTGCTGTATCTGGAAGAGAAAACCCGTCAGCGCCTGGAACAGCAAGCAACGCCAGTGGCCAACCGTGAAATCCTCTTCGAAACGCCGCCGGCCAGCGAGTACAACGGCATCGAGTTTCTCGAGTTCGCCGTCGACGAAAGCCTCGGCGCCAAACTGAGCAACTGGCTGGAGCGCCTGGGCTTCGTCAAGGCCGGGCAGCACCGCTCCAAGAGTGTGAGCCTGTTGCGCCAAGGCGATATCAACCTGATCCTCAACGCCGAACCGTATTCGTTTGGCCACAGTTTCTTCGAAGCCCACGGCCCGTCGCTGTGCGCCACCGCCGTGCGGGTCAAGGACAGCGCCAGCGCCCTGGCCCGCGCCGTCGCCTACAAGGGCCAGCCCTATCGCGGCCTGGTCGGCCCCAACGAACTGGAACTGGCAGCGGTGCGTGCGCCGGACGGCAGCCTGATTTATCTGGTGGATGAGGCGGCGGACGTTTATGGCACCGACTTCAATCTGCTGCCGAACGCTCAGGCCCGTGGCGGCCTCAAGCGCATCGATCACATGGCCATGGCGCTGCCGGCCGACAGCCTCGACAGCTGGGTGCTGTTCTACAAGAGCCTGCTGGATTTCGAGGCCGACGATGAAGTGGTGCTGCCCGATCCGTACGGTCTGGTGAAAAGCCGGGCGTTGCGCAGCCGCGACAGCTCGATCCGTCTACCGCTGAACATCTCCGAGAATCGCAACACCGCGATCTCCCACGCGCTGTCGAGTTATCGCGGCTCCGGTGTGCATCACATCGCCTTCGATTGTGATGACATCTTCGCCGAAGTCAGCCGCGCCAAAGAAGCCGGTGTGCCGTTGCTGGATATCCCGCTCAACTATTACGACGACCTCGCCGCGCGCTTCGATTTCGACGACGAGTTCCTCAGCGAGCTGGCGTACTACAACGTGCTCTACGACCGCGACGCGCAGGGCGGCGAGTTGTTCCACGTGTACACCGAGCCGTTCGAGGGGCGCTTCTTCTTCGAGATCATCCAGCGTAAAAACGGCTATGCCGGTTATGGTGCGGCGAACGTTGCGGTCCGTCTGGCGGCGATGGCCAAATCACGCAGCGGTGCGGTGCGTCAGGCGAAGTTGTAGGAATTTCGTAAACGCGGGATTAAACACGAGCCGCGTGGCTTCCTTCACTGTGCAGCGCGGCCCATAATCGCCAACCTGTGCAGTGATGGCCGTGAGCCCGCAATGACAATGACTTCAGAACTCCCCGCCGCTCCCGTCGAATCCGGTATCGAGCCGCGCAAGAGTCGCAAGAACAACCCGGAAAAAACCCGCGAGAACATCCTGCAGGAGGCGATCGTCGAGTTCGTCCAGCAGGGCTTGTCCGGCGCCCGCGTCGACGCGATCGCCGAGCGTATCCACACCTCCAAACGCATGATCTATTACTACTTCGGCAGTAAGGAGCAGTTGTACGTCGAGGTACTGGAGAAACTTTACGGCGACATCCGCAGCACCGAAAACCGCCTGCACCTGGCCGAGTTGCCGCCGGTGGTGGCGATCCGCCGACTGGTGGAGTTCACCTTTGATCACCACGACCGCAACGTCGATTTCGTGCGCATCGTCTGTATCGAAAATATCCACAACGCCGAGTTCGTGAAGCGTTCGGACACGATCAAGGCGATGAACAATACGATCCTCGATTCACTGGGCGAGATTTTGCGTCGCGGTGCCGAGGAGGGTGTCTTCCGCGCCGGGCTGGACGCGCTGGATGTGCACTTGCTGATCAGTTCGTTCTGTTTCTACCGCGTCTCGAACCGCCATACGTTCGGGGAGATTTTTCAGATCGATTTGCCGGACGAAAGCATCAAGCAGCGTCATCGCGAGATGATCTGCGAGTCGGTGTTGCGCTACTTGCAGCCGTGACACCTATCCAATGTGGGAGCGGGCTTGCTCGCGAAAGCGGCGTGTCAGCCTATACATCTAGCGCCTGACACACAGCCTTCGCGAGCAAGCCCGCTCCCACAGGATCGATGTTTATCTTCAGCCGTTCATGCTTTGAAAATGCGCAAGCATCCGCTGCGCATCCGGCACCACGCCGCTGAACAATTCAAACGCCTTCACCGCTTGAAACACCGCCATGTTGCCGCCGTCCAGCGTGCGGCAACCCAGCGCGCGGGCGTTGCGCAGCAGTTCGGTTTCCAGCGGGAAGTAAACGATCTCCGCCACCCACAATTCCTTGCGCAGCAACTCCACCGGCACTGGCATCCCCGGCAGTTTGGCCATGCCCATCGGCGTGGTATTCACCAGACCATCGGCCTGATTCAGCGTGCCCGGCAGATCTCGCCCGGCGACGGCGCGACCGACGCCGAAATGCTGGTTGAGGTTGTTCGCCAGACTCTCGGCGCGCTCGCGGTCGACATCGAAAATACTCAGCTGCTGTACGCCTTCGCTCAACAACGCGTGGGCCACTGCCGCTCCCGCACCGCCGGCGCCCATCTGGACGACACGTTCACGCGCAGCATCCTTCAGGCCCCGACGAAAACCTTCGGCAAAACCCAGGCAATCGGTGTTGTGGCCGATGCGCTTGCCATCCTTGAGCACCACCGTGTTGACCGCGCCGATGCCCCGGGCTTCCGGCGACAATTCATCGAGCAACGGGATGATCGCCTGCTTGCACGGGAAGGTGATGTTCAGGCCGGTGTAGTGCATACGCTCGGCGGCCAGCAGCAAGTCGGGCAGCGCGTTGCTGTCGAGTTGCAACTGATCGAGGTCGATCAGTCGATAGAGGTAACGCAGGCCTTGGGCATCGCCTTCGTGTTCATGCAGTGCTGGCGTGCGCGAGGCTTGAATACCCGCACCGATCAGGCCAGCCAGTATTACCGGTTTACGGGTCATGCTGCGCGCCCCTTCAGTCGCTGACTGAAATGCTCCAGGGCCAGGCGATAGCCATGGCTGCCGAAGCCGCACATCACCGCCGTGGCGATGGCCGAGACAAACGAGTGGTGGCGGAATGGCTCACGCGCATGCACGTTGGACAGGTGCACTTCGATCACCGGCAACTCACTGGCCACCAGCGCGTCGCGGATCGCCACCGAGGTGTGCGTCCACGCCGCCGGGTTGATCACGATCCCGGCGCAACGGCCGCGTGCCGCATGAATCCAGTCGAGCAATTCGCCTTCGTGATTGGTCTGGCGAAACTCCACGGCCAGGCCGAATTCTTCGGCAGCGCGGCCGCACAGAGCAGAAATATCAGCCAGGGTTTCGTGACCGTAGGTCGCCGGTTCACGAGTGCCGAGCAGGTTCAGGTTCGGGCCGTTGAGCACCAGAACGATAGGGGGCATGGGGGCAAACTCCACTTATTGTTTTTGGCTTGGGCCGAAGGTTTCAGCCTGTGGAGGTAAAATGTACCAGATGGTTACCATGGTCAATTGAGCAACGTTGCGCTTGGCGCTTAGTGTTCGTTAATCGCACAAAACAAAACATCACCCACAAAAAAGCCGTCAATCACGACGGCTTTCTCGTATCCGGCATTCGCCATCAACGCCGGGTCAGCAACACCCCCGACTCCATGTGATGTGTCCACGGGAACTGGTCGAACATCGCGCAGCGGGTGATGCGGTGCGTGTCGTGCAGTTGGGCGATGTTGGCCGCCAGGGTTTCCGGGTTGCAGGAGATGTACAGGATATTGTCGAAGCGCCGCGTCAGCTCGCAGGTGTCCGGGTCCATGCCGGCGCGCGGCGGGTCGACGAATACGCTGCCGAACTCGTAGCTCTTCAGGTCGATGCCTTGCAGGCGACGGAACGGGCGCACTTCGTTAAGCGCTTCGGTCAGCTCTTCGGCGGACAGGCGCACCAGCGTGACGTTATCCACAGCGTTTTCGCTGAGGTTGCTCAGTGCGGCGTTGACCGAGGTCTTGCTGATCTCGGTGGCCAGCACTTTGCGCACACGGGTGGCGAGCGGCAGGGTGAAGTTGCCGTTGCCGCAGTACAGCTCCAGCAGATCATCGCTGCGATCGCCCAGCGCTTCGAATGCCCAGTTCAGCATCTTCTGGTTCACCGTGCCATTGGGCTGGGTGAATGCGCCTTCCGGCTGGCGGTAGCTGAAGGTGCGACCACCGACTTCGAGTTTCTCCACCACGTAATCGTGGCCGATGACTTCGCGCTTGCCCTTGGAACGCCCGATGACGCTGACGTTGAGATCAGCCGCCAACTTCGACGCGGCCGCATGCCAGTGCTCGTCCAGCGGACGGTGGTAGCACAGGGTGATCATCGCATCGCCAGCCAACGTGGTCAGGAACTCCACCTGGAACAGCTTGTGGCTCAGCGCCGAACTGGCCTGCCATGCCGCCTTGAGCTGCGGCATCAACTGGTTGATGCGCAGGCTGGCAATCGGGAACTCTTCGATGAGGATCGGCGTGCGTTTGTCGTCCTGAGAAAACATCGCGTAGTGCCGTTCGCCGGCCTCGCGCCACAGGCGAAATTCCGCACGCAGGCGGAAGTTCTGCAGCGGCGAGTCGAACACGGTCGGCTCTGGTGCATCGAACGGGGCCAGCAGGTCACGCAAACGCGTGACCTTGTCTTCGAGCTGAGTGGCGTAGGCCTGGGAATCGAAAGTCATGCGTTGAACCAACCCAACTTGATCACAAACAGAATCGACAGAATCACCAGCGCCGGGTTCAGCTCACGGGCGCGGCCCGACAGCAGCTTGATCACGGTCCAGGAGATGAAACCGAAGGCGATGCCGTTGGCGATCGAGTAGGTGAACGGCATGGCCAGCGCGGTGACCACGACCGGTGCGGCGACGGTGATGTCTTCCCAGTCTATTTCCGCCAGGCCCGAAGTCATCAGCACGGCGACGAACAGCAGCGCTGGTGCGGTGGCGAAGGCTGGCACGCTGGCCGCCAGTGGCGAGAAGAACAGCGCCAGCAGGAACAGGATAGCTACCACTACAGCCGTCAGACCGGTACGCCCGCCAGCGCTCACGCCAGCCGCGGATTCGATGTAGCTGGTGGTGGTCGAAGTACCCAGCAGCGAGCCGGCCATCGCCGCGGTGCTGTCGGCGATCAGTGCGCGACCCATTTTCGGCATGTGGCCGTCCTTGCCCATCAGGCCGGCACGCTTGGCGACGCCGATCAGGGTGCCGGAGTTGTCGAACAGGTCGACGAACAGGAAGGCGAAGATCACGCTGACCAGACCGATATCCAGCGCGCCCTTGATGTCCAGTTGCATGAAGGTCGGGGCCAGCGAAGGTGGCATCGAGGTCACGCCGCCGAACGGGGTGAAGCCCATGGCGATGGAAATGATGGTCACCGCCAGAATGCCGATCAGCACTGCGCCGCGCACTTTCAGTGCTTCGAGGGCGACGATCAGGGCGAAGCCGAGGGTGGCGAGGATCGGCGCCGGGGCTTTCAGGTCACCGAGGCCGACCATGGTCGCCGGGTTGCTGACCACGATGCCCGCGTTATGCAGGGCAATCAGCGCCAGGAACAGGCCGATACCGGCGGCAATCGCCGAGCGCAGGGGCAGCGGGATGCTGTTGATGATCCATTCGCGGATGCGGAAGATCGACAGCAGGAAGAAGCACACTGCCGAGATGAACACCGCGCCCAGCGCCACTTGCCAGGTGTGGCCCATGTGCAGGACCACGGTGTAAGTGAAGAAGGCGTTCAGGCCCATGCCAGGCGCGAGGGCGATCGGGTAGTTGGCGATCAGGCCCATGATGGTCGAGCCGATGGCGGCTGCCAGACAGGTGGCGACGAACACCGCGCCCTTGTCCATGCCGGTCTCGCCGAGGATGCTCGGGTTGACGAACAGAATGTAGGCCATGGCCAGGAAGGTCGTGACGCCCGCCAGAATCTCGGTACGCACGTTGGTGTTGTGTGCCTTGAGTTGAAACAGCCTTTCCAGCATGTCTGCTCCCCGTGGCGCGCGCGGCGCCGTGAATGTATCGACCTCAACAGCAAAGCACAGACCGTCGCAAGCGCCTGGGAATTTGTGGTGGGCCGGAAAAAGCCGCGCATCATACCAGCAGCGTGAGGAATATGGCGGTTGTTGGTGCCGAACGTCGTCGAAGTTTTGCCACAGGGCCAACTGCGCCATACTGCGCGCTGAATTTTTTGGGGAAATACGATCACATGGGCAAGCGCTGGATAAAGGCTTTGGGGGTAATGGCCGGGCTGATGGTCGGGTCGACGGCGGCGCTGGCAGCCTCGGCGCCACCGTTGACTGAAGTGAAGGTGATCAAGGTTCAGTCGCCGGCTTGCGGCCTCGAAGACATCGGCGATAACCAGCCGCAAACCCAATGCGATCACAGCGGCCCGAGCATCAAGGTGTTCGTGCTGGAAATCGGCTATGGTCAGAACCAGCCGCATGCCACGCTGGACGGTTTTGAAGTCAACGGCACCCGGGCGCCGGTGTGCGCCTTTGATAACGGCAACCTGACTGAGTGCAAGCCCGGCAGCAACACCGTCGGCTCACTGTATACCTTTGATCTGGCGGGCAAGCAGGAAGGCACCTTCACCTTCAGTAACACCTCGATCAACGCGCCACGCAACACCCTGTCGGCCCAGCTTTACATCAAGTAACGGCTGTCATCGAACAGGCAGGGCAAAGCTGACTACGCTTTAAAGATCACCCAGCGGATAGCGCCCATGACCTTTAGAGCCCTGATTACCCTCGCCGAGGGCATCGATGATCTGCAAAGCGTGACCCTGGTCGACGTGCTGCGCCGCGCCGGCGTCGAAGTCGTGGCGGCCAGCATCGAAGGCCGGCGCATGCTGACCTGCACGCGCGGTACGCGCCTGACAGCGGACGGCATGCTGGTTGATGTATTGGCGCAGACCTTCGACCTGATCGTCCTGCCCGGTGGTGCCGTCGGCGCCCAACATCTCGCGGCGCATCAGCCGCTGCAGCAATTGCTCAGGGACCAGGCCAGCGCCGGCCGCCTGTTCGCCGCCATCGGCGAAGCCCCGGCCATCGCCCTGCAAGCCTCAGGCGTATTACGCCAGCGGCGCATGACCTGCCTGCCGAGTGCCAGTCATCAATTGTCGGGCTGTACGTTTGTTGATCAGCCGGTGGTGGTCGACGGCAATTGCATCACCGCCCAAGGCTCCGGTGGCGCACTGGCGTTTGCCCTGACGCTGGTGGAGCAGCTTGGCGGCAAGGCGTTGCGGGCGAAAGTGGCGGGGGAGATGTTGGTTTGACGAGAGTCAGACCTTCGCCTCTTCCACCGGCACATGCATCCGGTCGCGGTTGGCCAGGGTCGGGAACAGTTTGATCCACGTTCCGGTGACCACCAGCGTTCCGATTCCGCCCATCACCACCGCCGGGACGGTGCCGAACCAGTGCGCGGTGAGGCCGGATTCGAATTCGCCCAACTGGTTCGAGGCGCCGATGAATAGGCCGTTCACTGCGCTGACCCGGCCGCGCATTTCGTCCGGAGTTTCCAGCTGCACGAAGGAGGCGCGGATCACCATGCTGATCATGTCCGCCGCGCCGAGCACCACCAGCACCGCCAGCGAGAACCAGAACGAGGTCGACAGACCGAAGGCGATGGTTGCGACGCCGAACACGCCAACGGCGGTGAACATCACCCGGCCAACATTGCGCTCGACGGCAAATCGCGCCAGAAACAGTGACATCCCCAACGCACCAACCGCCGGCGCCGAACGCAGCAGGCCCAGGCCCCATGGGCCGGTGAGCAGGATGTCCTTGGCGAACACCGGCAGCAACGCGGTGGCACCACCGAGCAGCACGGCGAACAGATCCAGCGAGATCGCCCCGAGGATGTCCGGGCGGCTGCGAATGAAGCGGATACCCGCCAGCAACGAATCCAGCGTGGCTTTGCCTTTGTTCAGTGGCGTCTGTCGCGCGGGCAGGTTGAGCATCAAGGTGCAGGCGATGACATAGAGCAATACCGTCGGGCCGTAGACCCAGACACTGCCAAACGCGTAAAGCAAGCCACCGAGGGCCGGAGCGACAATGGTGGCTGACTGTTGAGCCGACTGTGCTGCGGCGACCGCCCGTGGAAACAGGGCGCTGGGCACGATGCTCGGCAGCAGCGCCTGGGTCGTCGGCATTTCGAAGGAGCGCGCCGCACCGAGCAGGAAGGCGAGGATAAAGATCATTTCCCGGGTGACGTGGTCGGTCGCACTGCCGATGGCCAGTGCCAGGGCAATCAACGCCTGCAACGACTGACAGATCGCCGCGACCCGACGCCGGTCATAACGGTCGGCGACATGCCCGGTGTGCAGCATGAACAGCACCCGAGGCGCGAACTCGACCAGACCGACCAGACCCAGGTCGAGCACGTTGCCGGTCAACTGATACAGATTCCAGCCGATCGCCACCGTGAGCATCTGAAAGCCACTGGCGGTGAAGATTCGGGCGAACCAGAACGCAAGAAAAGGACGATGGTGACGTAACAGCAGGGGCTCTTGGCTGGGCATCTGAAGGCAGGTCTGGCTCTTGGGGGAACCGCGAGGTTATCACCAGTCTGTAACAGGAAGTTGCTATGACAAAAAATTTAGTTAGCCAGACATCTATCGTTCCCTGGCACCTCTCACCCCAATGTGGTGAGGGGATTTATCCCCGATCGGCTGCGCAGCAGTCGTAAAAAATTGACGATGCACCAAAAGGCAGGATGTCTGTGGGGCTGCTTCGCCGCCCATCGGGGATGAATCCCCTCACTACAGGTCGTGCAGCTCTGAGGAGTGTCTTTCAGAACGTTGCCCAGGCAATGAGGCAACTTGTCACGCGGCAAACGACCACGCCGTTCTTCGTCGGAAATGGGACTACTCTTTTAACGTTGCTTGATCCAGATCAAGACCCTCCCGGGCCATGCTCTGGTGGCCCGTTGGCCAGACTCCCTGCGTTGCGATGGCTGTTAAAAAAGAACGAATCAGAATTCGCCGCACTCCATATCCGTGGGGGCAGTAGGCAGGGGCCACAAGCCCCAATGCCGGTATTACCTGACAGAGGAAGACTTATGTTCGGTTTAGAGGCACTCGATCTCGCCCGAATTCAGTTCGCGTTCACCATCTCGTTCCACATCCTGTTCCCGGCCATCACCATTGGTCTGGCGAGCTACCTGGCGGTGCTTGAAGGGTTGTGGTTGAAAACCCATAACGACACTTACCGGGATCTCTACCACTTCTGGTCGAAAATCTTTGCCGTCAACTTCGGCATGGGTGTGGTCTCCGGTCTGGTCATGGCTTACCAGTTCGGCACCAACTGGAGCCGTTTCTCGGACTTCGCCGGTTCCGTCACCGGACCGTTGCTGACCTACGAGGTGCTCACGGCATTCTTCCTTGAGGCCGGTTTCCTCGGGGTGATGCTGTTCGGCTGGAACAAGGTCGGACGCAAACTGCACTTCTTCTCCACGGTAATGGTGGCGATCGGCACGCTGATCTCGACATTCTGGATCCTCGCTTCCAACAGCTGGATGCAGACGCCGCAAGGCTTCGAGATCGTCAACGGTCAGGTGATCCCGACCGACTGGCTGGCCATCGTGTTCAACCCGTCGTTCCCGTATCGCCTGATGCACATGGCGACCGCTGCGTTCGTGGCCACGGCGTTCTTCGTTGGCTCGTCGGCGGCCTGGCACCTGCTTCGCGGCAAGGACAACCCGGCGATCCGCACCATGCTGTCGATGGCAATGTGGATGGCGCTGATCGTCGCGCCAATCCAGGCGGTTATCGGTGACTTCCACGGGCTGAACACCCTTGAGCATCAGCCGGCAAAAATCGCCGCGATCGAAGGCCACTGGGAAAACAAAGGCAACGAAGCGACGCCGTTGATCCTGTTCGGCTGGCCGGACATGAAGGAAGAGAAAACCAAATTCGCCGTGGAGATTCCGTATCTCGGCAGCCTGATCCTGACCCACTCGCTGGACAAGCAAGTACCGGCGCTCAAGGAGTTCCCGCCTGAAGACCGGCCGAACTCGACCATCGTGTTCTGGTCGTTCCGGGTCATGGTCGGTCTCGGCTTCCTGATGATCTTCACCGGTCTGTGGAGCCTGTGGCTGCGCAAGCGCGATTCGCTCTACACGTCGCGGCCGTTCCTGTATCTGGCGTTGTGGATGGGGCCGTCCGGCCTGATCGCGATCCTCGCTGGCTGGTTCACCACTGAAATCGGTCGGCAGCCGTGGGTGGTCTACGGGCTGATGCGCACGGCGGATGCCTCGTCCAATCACAGTTTCATGCAGATGAGCATCACCCTGATCATGTTCGTCGTGGTGTATTTCGCGCTGTTCGGTGCGGGGCTTGGCTACATGATGCGCCTGGTGCGCAAAGGGCCGAAAACCGACGAAGGCAAGGAAACCAACGAAGGTGGTCCTGGCCAGAAACGCACTCCGGCTCGGCCGTTGTCCGCAGCCGATGATGAAGGTACCGACGCCGACTCGCAGCGTAGCCTGGAAAAGGAGATTTGACTCATGGGTATTGATCTTCCGCTGATCTGGGCCGTGATCATCATCTTCGGCATCATGATGTACGTGGTCATGGACGGCTTCGACCTGGGGATCGGGATTCTCTTCCCGTTCATCCCGGGCAAGACCGACCGTGATGTAATGATGAACACCGTCGCCCCGGTTTGGGATGGCAATGAAACCTGGCTGGTACTGGGCGGCGCGGCGTTGTTCGGCGCGTTCCCGCTGGCCTATTCGGTGGTGCTGTCGGCGCTGTACCTGCCGTTGATCTTCATGCTGATCGGCCTGATTTTTCGCGGTGTTGCGTTCGAGTTCCGCTTCAAGGCCAAGGACGACAAGCGCCACCTGTGGGACAAGGCGTTCATCGGCGGTTCGGTGGCGGCGACGTTCTTCCAGGGCGTGGCACTCGGGGCCTTCATCGACGGTTTGCCGGTGGTCAATCGGCAATACGCCGGCGGTTCACTGGACTGGCTGACACCGTTCACCCTGTTCTGCGGCGCCGCGCTGGTGGTGGCCTATGCCTTGCTCGGTTGCACCTGGCTGATCATGAAGACCGAAGGCAAGTTGCAGGAGCAGATGCACAACCTCGCGCGGCCCTTGGCGTTCGTGCTGTTGGCGGTGATCGGCATCGTCAGTCTGTGGACGCCGCTGGCTCACCCCGAGATCGCGACACGCTGGTTCAGCATGCCGAACCTGTTCTGGTTCATGCCGGTGCCGATTCTGGTGCTGGTGACGCTGTACGGGCTGATCCGCGCGGTGGCGCGCAATGCCAACTACATGCCGTTCCTGCTGACCCTGGTGCTGATATTCCTCGGCTACAGCGGTCTGGGCATCAGCCTGTGGCCGAACATCGTGCCGCCGTCGATCTCGATCTGGGACGCCGCCGCACCGCCGCAAAGCCAGGGCTTCATGCTGGTCGGTACGCTGTTCATCATCCCGTTCATCCTGGGTTACACCTTCTGGAGCTACTACGTGTTCCGCGGCAAGGTCACCCATGAAGACGGTTACCACTGATCTCTCGCTTTGCTCACCCTGTGAGAGCAAGCCGGCTCGCGGTGGCGTCCTCAGCGACGCCATCGCCCAAGAGGAACGATGCAATGAACAGCAAACATTCCCTGCACGAGATTGAAGAAGCCGAAAAAAAGCCGCTGTGGCAGCGGCTCGGCTGGTTGGCCCTGATCTGGATCGGTAGCGTCGGCGCGCTGTTCATTGCCGCCAGCCTGATGCGCCTGTTCATGAGCGCGGCCGGCCTGACCACACACTGAAACATCCCGTCCCGCTGCCCTTGGGCACGGTTTTATGACCCTCCGCATTGCGGAGGGTTTTTTTTGCCTGACGCTTTACTTGCGGGCTTTGAGAATCACGAATTTCGGTGTGGCTGCCACTTGCTCGACGCCACGGAACAGCCGCGCCAGCTTGCTGTGATAGCCCAGGTGCCGGTTGCCGACGATGTACAAAGCACCGCCCACCACCAGCGCCTCGCGGGCCTGCTGGAACATGCGCCAGGCGAGGAAATCGCCGACCACCTGTTGTTGATGGAACGGCGGATTGCACAGCACTACGTCCAGCGATTGCGGCGCCTGGCCGGCCAGACCATCGCCAGCGCGCACGAGCACTTCGCGCTCGCCCAGCGCGGCGCGCCAGTTCTCGGCGGCCGATTGCACGGCCATGAACGATTCGTCGACCAGCGTGTAGTGCGCGTCGGGGTTGTGCAGGGCGCTGGCGATGGCCAGTACGCCGTTACCGCAGCCGAGGTCGGCGACGCGGGCGCTGCCGAGGTTCTTGGGCAGGTGCGGGAGAAAAGCTCGGGTGCCGATGTCCAGGCCCTCACGGCAAAACACGTTGGCGTGGTTGAGCAATTCGATGGCCGGCTCGTCCAGTTGATAACGCGAAGGGTAGGGCGAGGTCGCCGGAGCTTTGGCTTCAGGCGTTGCGATCAACAGGCGAGCTTTCTTCACCGCCAGTGAAGCCTGTACCGGGCCAATGTAACGCTCCAGCAGATCACCGGCTGCGCGCGGCAAATGCTTGACCATGGCCGCTGCCACCACTTCGGCGCCGGGTGCCAGTAGCCCTTGCAGGCGGATCAGTTGCTCTTCCAGCAATGCCAGCGTCTTGGGCACGCGGATCAGCACTCGGTCGAACGGCCCGACCAACGGCTCACTGGCCGCAATTCCGCGCACGGCATCAAATGCCAGGCCGTTGCGTACCAGGTTCTTTTCCAGGCCCTGGAATGCGAGAAACGAGTCGCCACTGCTGCTGACCTGAACCTTGCCCGCCAGACTCGCCGCCAGCGCTCCGAAGCTGTCATTGAGTACCAATACCCGAGTGTCTGCCGTCGGTTGTTGCGCGGCCAGATGATTGAGCAGGTATTCGTCAGCCGCATCGAACGCTTGCAGCGGTTCATTCTGCTGCTCGGGCTGGCGGATCAGGTCGAGTTGGGCAAAGGGCGTTTCGAGCAAGGGCATGGTACGGGAACTCTGGTTATTCAACGGGTGGCCCGCAGCCCAGGGCATCGCGCAGCGGTACCGTCCGAGTGAAATACAACGTCAAGGTTCACGTCATCACTCAGGAAGGTCGCAGATGGTACGTTTTTTTCCGTTGAAATACTCGCAGCTTTTAGTGGGCAGGCATGTCGAGAAGGCCGCAACTCTTGGCAGCAATGACCGCAGAAATCTTGTTGCAGACGTTCAGTTTGAGAATCACGTTTTGCACGTGGTAATTCACCATCCGCTCGCTCAGGCAGAGGATCCTGGCAATCTCATAGGCCGTCTTGCCGAGCGCCGATAGCTTGAGCACTTCCAGTTCTCGCGGTGAAAGGCGTGGGGGGGCGGGCTTTTTGACCGGTTTGGGCAAGGTTTTGGCGAACAGGTCACTCAGGTGGCTGGTCGCGTAAAACATATAGCCAAAATGCTCGTACAACTCGAGCGGACTTAATGGACCGTTTTTCCTGGCGAGGCTCAGGGTGCTGCACAGCCCGCTGTCTTCGTGGTGGAACGACTGCGACCAACCGTGTCGCAATCCATGTTTCTGTTGGGCGTCCCACAGCGACAAGGTTTGCGAAAACACGTCCTCGGTCCAGACAATCGGCAGCATTGAACGACTGCAGTGTGCTATTACCGGATCGATTTTCCGGTAGTTTTGTCTTTCATAAAGTTGGTTCCACTCTTTCGGATAGTTATTGATTTGCAAGGTCTTTAAGTCAGCGTTCCGATTGTTTGATGTCAATGAGATGGCACAAAAATTGAAGCCAATATTTTGAGCGAATCGCAGCAAGATCGGATAAGCGGTCTCTATTTCTCTTGCGAAAGTCAGTTGCTTTAATTGCGACTCCTTCCACATTTCCATCACTCACTCTCCATGAGTCGTTCGTAGGGTGCTTTTTTATGGATCCAATCGGATCCTGCACGCAACCGAGTGTAGGACAGGTCTTACAAATGGCGTTGAATTTTTTTGCTCTTGGAGGGGGCGGTTAGTTGCTGGAAAGGTTATTAGTCATCAATAACGCGTTGGATTTAACCTGTCATTCAATCGGACTTTGAATAAAACTGTATTAGCGGCATTTGGGTTTAATTCTCATTTTTTTCGGGCGGTCTGAACGGTAAACCACTACAAAAGCAGTGGTGTTTATGCTCTGAGTTTGCGCGAGACTGTCAGGGTCTTTTCCGTGGAGTGCCCCCATGACTGTCAGCGCAGATAAATTTACTGCCCAGACCTTGCTCGACGTGCAGCCTTTGACCCCCAGTCTGTTTACCCTGCGCACCACGCGCGATACGGGCTTCAGGTTTCGCGCGGGACAATTCGCTCGCCTGGGGGTGACAAAGGCTGATGGCAGCACGGTCTGGCGTGCTTACTCGATGGTCTCTTCACCCTTCGACGAGTTTCTCGAGTTCTTCTCCATCGTGGTGCCAGGTGGCGAATTCACCAGTGAACTTAGTCGCTTGCAGGTCGGCGATACCCTGCTGGTGGAACGCCAGGCCTTTGGTTACCTGACGCTGGATCGGTTTGTCGACGGTCGGGATTTGTGGCTGTTATCCACCGGGACCGGGGTTGCGCCGTTTCTGTCGATTCTGCAGGACTTCGAAGTGTGGGAGCGATTCGAGCGGATCATTCTGGTGTACAGCGTGCGCGAAGCGCGGGAACTGGCCTATCAGTCGTTGATTGCAGAACTGTCCGAGCGTGAGTACCTGGCAGAACACGCCCATAAACTGCAGTTCATTCCCACCGTTACCCGAGAAAAGGTTCCTGGTGCCTTGCATGGCCGTATTACCAGCCTGATTGATAGCGGCGAGCTGGAGCATGAAGCCGGCGTTGAACTGGCCCCCGAGCACTCGCGCGTCATGCTGTGCGGCAATCCGCAGATGATCGACGACACCCGGGCACTGCTGAAGAAACGCCACATGAGCCTGAGCCTGACGCGGCGGCCGGGACAGGTGGCGGTGGAAAACTACTGGTAAAAAAACGGCGCCATCAGGCGCCGTTCTTTATTCATCAAGCAGTCAAGGCCGGTTGTTCTGGGCCTTGAGCAGATCGCGGATCTCACCGAGCAACTCTTCTTCCTTGGTCGGAACCGGTGGCAGGGAAGGGGCTACGGCTTCTTCGCGTTTAAGGCGGTTGATGGCTTTGACACCCATGAAGATCGCGAAGGCGACGATCACGAAGTCCAGAATGCTCTGGATGAATTTACCGTAAGCCATGACCACGGCAGGGGCGTTGCCCCCGGCGGCTTTAAGCGTGATGGCCAGATCACTGAAGTCCACCCCTCCGATCAACAGGCCGATTGGCGGCATGATCACGTCGCCGACAAACGACGAAACAATTTTGCCAAAGGCGGCACCGATGATGATACCGACGGCCATGTCGACCACATTGCCTTTGACCGCGAAGGCCTTGAACTCACTAAGCACGCCCATAGGTTATTTCCTTGTTACAGATGAGGTTGGTGTACGCAGTGTAAATCAGCAAACGCGTCCTGCGCGAAACACCTTCTTACAATGCCCGTTTTTATCGACCGATAAATCTGCAATTAGTTTGCAAAGTGCCACTAATCGCGCGCGAAATACGCCGTAACACGCTGATCGGGAAGCCAAAATTTTCAATCGTCGGGTTACGAACTTTCTATTTATGTTCGCGGACTTAGCCCTCTAGCCTCTGGTTGGCGCACCTGGATGCGCCCAAAAGAACCAGAGGAACCTGATATGAATTCCACCCTTGGACTGGGGGCTTTTCCCCATCGCCGTACGCTCGGCGTACTCACCGCCAGCCTGTTGACCTTCTCCGTGCACGCCGCGCCCCTGACCCGGGATAATGGTGCAGCGGTGGGCGACAATCAGAACTCGCAAACCGCCGGCGCCAACGGCCCGGTGCTGCTGCAAGACGTGCAACTGATCCAGAAACTCCAGCGTTTCGACCGTGAGCGCATTCCCGAGCGTGTGGTGCATGCCCGCGGTACCGGTGCCCATGGCACGTTCACCGTGACCAACGACCTCAGCGACCTGAGCAAGGCCAAGGTATTCGCTGCCGGGCAGGTGACGCCAGTGTTCGTGCGCTTCTCCGCAGTGGTTCACGGTAACCACTCCCCGGAAACCCTGCGCGATCCACGGGGCTTTGCCACCAAGTTCTACACCGCTGATGGCAACTGGGACCTGGTCGGCAACAACTTCCCGACCTTCTTCATTCGCGACGCGATCAAGTTTCCGGACATGGTCCATGCGTTCAAACCCGATCCACGCACCAACCTTGACGATGACTCGCGTCGTTTCGACTTCTTCTCCCACGTGCCGGAAGCCACTCGCACGCTGACCGAGCTGTATTCCAATTCGGGTACTCCAGCCAGTTATCGGGAAATGGACGGTAATGGCGTGCATGCCTACAAGTTGGTTAACGCCAAAGGCGAAGTGCACTATGTGAAGTTCCACTGGAAAAGTTTGCAGGGCATCAAAAACCTGACACCTGAACAAGTCGAGAAAGTTCAGGGCAAAGATTACAGTCATATGACTAATGATCTGGTCAGTCATATCAATAAGGGTGATTTCCCGAAATGGGACTTGTACATCCAAGTGCTGAATCCGCAAGATTTGTCCAAGTTTGATTTCGATCCATTGGACGCTACCAAGATCTGGCCGAATGTTCCTGAGCGAAAAGTTGGACAAATGGTGTTGAACCGTAATCCGGCCAATGTGTTCCAGGAAACCGAACAAGTTGCCATGGCCCCGGCCAATGTTGTGCCGGGTATCGAACCTTCAGAAGATCGTCTGTTGCAAGGTCGAGTGTTTTCTTATGCCGATACGCAGATGTATCGTCTGGGAGCCAATGCCCTGCAGTTGCCGATCAACGCGCCAAAAGTTGCGGTCAACAATGGCAATCAGGACGGTGCGATGAACTTTGCAGCCACGCAGTCTGGCGTGAACTATCAGCCAAGCCGCCTGCAACCGCGTGAAGAGCCGCAAAGCGCGCGTTACAGCCAGCTGGCACTGTCGGGCAGCACCCAGCAGGCGAAGATTCAGCGTGAGCAGAACTTCAAACAGGCCGGGGATCTGTATCGCTCGTTCAGCCAGCAGGAGCGTCAGGACCTGATCGCCAGCTTCGGCGGTTCGCTGGCGACCACCGATGACGAGAGCAAGCACATCATCCTGTCCTTTCTTTATAAGGCAGATCCGGAATACGGCACCGGTGTGACCAAAGTGGCCAAGGGTGACCTGAGCCGGGTCAAGGCGCTGGCAGCGAAACTGGTCGACTGATCTCGACGCCATGCAACGCGGGGCCTGATTCAGGCCCCGTTCTGCCCAAGGAGAGCGTTTATGCGTGCCTTTCTTTTACTGTTGCTCGGTTGCCTGTCATTTGCAGCGCTGGCCGAACAGAACCCCGAGGCGATCAAGGCGCAGTTGCAGGATTACTATTTCGATGCCGCCCGGCGTGGTGATGTGCCGATGCTCGAGACCTTTATCGAGTCCGGTTATTCCCTCGATACCCGCGACAGCAAGGGCTACACGGCTTTGATTCTGGCGGCGTATCACGGCCAGGGCGCAGCAGTTGACCGGTTACTGGCGGCGGGCGCTGATGCCTGCGCGCAGGACCAACGTGGCAACACAGCGCTGATGGGCGCGATTTTCAAAGGCGAGATGCAGATTGCTCGAAGGCTGATGGCCACCGATTGCAGCCCCGATCAGCGCAACGGCGCAGGCCAGACTGCGGCGATGTACGCCGGGTTGTTCAAGCGTGTCGAACTGCTCGATGCGCTCAAGGCCAAAGGCGCCGATCTCAATGCCGAAGACCCGCTGGGCAATAGCGCCGCGCGTCTGGCCAACGGCGAAATCCGCACCGCCGCGCCGCGCTGAGCGGTGGCTGCGTTATCATCGCGGTTTTTGCCGGGGGATCCAGATGGCCAAGGCCAAGCGCATGTACGGCTGCACCGAGTGCGGCGCAACCTTTCCCAAGTGGGCAGGCCAGTGCGGCGAGTGCGGCGCCTGGAACACCCTGACCGAAACCATGATCGAAAGCGGCGGGGCCACGGCGCCCACCGGGCGTACCGGCTGGGCCGGGCAGCAGGCGCAGATCAAGACCCTGGCCGAAGTCAGCATCGAGGAGATTCCGCGCTTCTCCACCGCGTCCGGTGAGCTGGATCGGGTTTTGGGTGGCGGTCTGGTCGACGGCTCGGTGGTGCTGATCGGTGGTGACCCGGGCATCGGCAAGTCGACGATTCTGTTACAGACCCTGTGCAACCTCGCCAAGAGCATGCCGGCGCTGTACGTCACCGGCGAAGAATCCCAGCAGCAGGTGGCGATGCGCGCCCGGCGTCTGGGGCTGCCCCAGGATCAACTGCGGGTGATGACCGAAACCTGCATCGAAACCATCATTGCCACCGCCCGTCAGGAAAAACCCAAGGTGATGGTGATCGACTCGATCCAGACCATTTTCACCGAACAGCTGCAATCAGCGCCGGGTGGCGTCTCGCAGGTACGTGAGAGCGCGGCGTTGCTGGTGCGTTATGCCAAGCAGAGTGGCACGGCGATCTTCCTCGTCGGTCACGTCACCAAGGAAGGCGCGCTCGCCGGCCCGCGGGTGCTGGAGCACATGGTCGATACCGTGCTGTATTTCGAAGGCGAATCCGATGGCCGTTTGCGTCTGTTGCGGGCGGTGAAAAACCGTTTCGGTGCGGTCAACGAACTCGGTGTGTTCGGCATGACCGACAAGGGCCTGAAAGAAGTCTCCAACCCTTCGGCGATTTTTCTCACCCGTGCCCAGGAAGAAGTCCCGGGCAGTGTGGTCATGGCCACCTGGGAAGGCACCCGGCCGATGCTGGTGGAAGTGCAGGCGCTGGTGGATGACAGTCATCTGGCCAATCCACGGCGCGTGACGTTGGGCCTTGATCAGAACCGATTGGCGATGTTGTTGGCGGTATTGCACCGTCACGGTGGTATTCCGACTCACGACCAGGACGTGTTCCTCAACGTGGTCGGCGGGGTGAAGGTGTTGGAGACCGCATCGGATCTGGCATTGATGGCGGCGGTGATGTCGAGCCTGCGCAACCGGCCTTTGCCGCATGACCTGCTGGTGTTTGGTGAAGTGGGCTTGTCCGGCGAAGTGCGTCCGGTGCCGAGTGGGCAGGAGCGTTTGAAGGAAGCGGCCAAGCATGGCTTCAAACGGGCGATCGTGCCCAAGGGCAATGCGCCGAAGGAGGCGCCGCCGGGGTTACAGATCATTGCCGTGACCCGCCTGGAGCAGGCGCTCGACGCATTATTCGAGTAAACGCCGTTCCCTTGTTTGAATGAAATCCTGTAGTGAGGGGATTTATCCCCGATGGGCTGCGCAGCAGACCCAGATTTATCAGGGCCGCTCCGCGCCCCATCGGGGATAAATCCCCTCACCACAAGAGTGTTCCCACGTTGATTTGGCGGCTAGATTTCGATCAAGGCACCCAATTCGCGCTCAAGCTCGGTTTCATCCGCCAGATTCAGCTCGATCAACCGCCGCAAGCGCTGGATCGATTCCAGACTGATATGCCGGCATTTAAACCCCAGTTGCCCGTGATCCTCGTGGGCCAGATGCACATCCATCTGAATATTCACGTCATCGCTCAGATGAATGTCGACGAAGAAATCCTGCTCCTTGTCCCCCAGCCACGGCTCCGGCTTCTCGATCAGCAAGCCCTTGAGCGACAGGTCGATCAACTTCACCGGCCAGATGAAGTGGCCCTGACTCAGCTCGGTTCTGGCATCGAACGCAATACGTTTGAAGCGACGGCGATTGGCTGGGTGTTCGCTCATGGCGCAATCCTCGGGAGAGTTCGCTGACTATAGACCCGACTCGCGGGTGGCTGCCAATCAACGAGCCGTCTAGACCAACGTCGGGGTATGGCCTTTGGCGCCGTAAGCGCTAAACTCGGGGTGGCTGTCTTTCTTGTCCACCCTGGCTGGAATAATAAAATGAAAAATAATAATAGCCTGCTACGCCACTTACCCTGGCTAGTGCTGGCAATCGTAGGAGCGTGCGCCCTGGGCGTAGTGGCATTGCGCCGAGGAGAGGCGATCAACGCCTTGTGGATCGTGGTCGCGGCCGTGGCCATTTATCTGGTTGCGTACCGTTACTACAGCCTGTTCATCGCCAACAATGTGATGCAACTGGATCCGCGTCGGGCCACCCCCGCCGTGCTCAACAACGACGGCCTGGACTACGTGCCGACCAACAAACACATTCTTTTCGGTCACCACTTCGCGGCCATCGCCGGCGCAGGACCTCTGGTCGGCCCGGTACTGGCGGCGCAGATGGGTTATCTGCCCGGCACGCTGTGGCTGATTGCCGGGGTGGTGCTGGCGGGCGCGGTGCAGGACTTCATGGTCCTGTTCATGTCGACCCGGCGCAACGGCCGTTCCCTGGGCGACATGGTGCGTGAAGAAATGGGCCGCATCCCCGGCACCATCGCCCTGTTCGGCTGCTTCCTGATCATGATCATCATCCTCGCGGTGCTGGCGCTGATCGTGGTCAAGGCACTGGCGGAGAGCCCATGGGGCATCTTCACCGTGATGGCGACCATCCCGATCGCGATGTTCATGGGCATCTACATGCGCTACATCCGCCCGGGCCGCATCGGCGAGATCTCGGTCATCGGCGTGTTGCTGCTGCTCGGTTCGATCTGGCTCGGTGGGCAGATTGCCGCTGATCCGGTGTGGGCCAAGGCCTTCAGCTTCACCGGTGTGCAAATCACCTGGATGCTGATCGGTTACGGCTTCGTTGCCGCCGTGTTGCCGGTGTGGCTGATTCTGGCGCCGCGCGACTACCTGTCGACGTTCCTCAAGATCGGCACCATCATCGCTCTGGCGATCGGCATTCTGGTAACCATGCCCGAGCTGAAAATGCCGGCGCTGACCCAGTTCGTCGACGGCACCGGGCCGGTGTGGAAGGGCGGTCTGTTCCCGTTCCTGTTCATCACCATCGCTTGCGGTGCGGTGTCCGGGTTCCACGCACTGATCTCTTCGGGCACCACGCCGAAGTTGCTGGATAACGAAACCAACGCGCGTTACATCGGTTACGGCGGCATGCTGATGGAATCGTTTGTGGCGATCATGGCCATGGTTGCCGCTTCGGTGATCGAGCCGGGCGTGTACTTCGCCATGAACAGCCCGGCCGCCGTGGTCGGCGGTGACGTCGCATCGGTGGCGCAGATGGTCAGCAGCTGGGGCTTCGCGATCACGCCGGAGGCGCTGCAAGCCGTGGCTCACGACATCGGCGAAACCACCATCCTCGCCCGTGCCGGCGGCGCGCCGACCCTGGCGGTCGGCATCGCGCAGATCCTGCACAGTGTCCTGCCGGGTGAAAACACCATGGCGTTCTGGTACCACTTCGCGATCCTGTTCGAAGCGTTGTTCATTCTGACTGCTGTAGACGCCGGCACCCGTGCCGGGCGCTTCATGCTGCAGGACCTGCTCGGCTCCTTCGTTCCGGCGCTGAAACGTACCGAATCGTGGACCGCCAACCTGATCGCCACCGCCGGTTGTGTGGCGATGTGGGGCTGGTTGCTGTATCAGGGCGTGATCGATCCGCTGGGCGGCATCAACACCCTGTGGCCGCTGTTCGGTATCTCCAACCAGATGCTGGCCGGTATCGCGCTGATGCTCGGCACCGTGGTCCTGATCAAGATGAAGCGCCAGCGCTACATCTGGGTCACCCTGCTGCCAGCCGCTTGGCTGCTGATCTGCACCACCACTGCAGGCTTCATCAAGCTGTTCGACGCCAACCCGGCGATCGGCTTCCTGTCGCTGGCCAAGAAGTACAGCGATGCCTTGGCCGCCGGCCAAGTCATTGCCCCGGCCAAGAGTATCGAGCAGATGCAGCACGTGATCTTCAACGCCTACACCAACGCAACGCTCACTGCGCTGTTCCTGTTCGTGGTCTTCAGCATCCTGTTCTATGCGCTCAAGGTCGGCATCGCCGCCTGGGGCAAAAAAGAGCGTACGGATAAAGAATCGCCATTCCAGGCCCTGCCGGACGCGTAACCAGAGGATTGCACCATGTTCAATGACCTGAGTCGCCTCGGCAAATACCTCGGTCAGGCCGCACGCCTGATGGTCGGCATGCCCGACTACGACACCTACGTCGAGCATATGCAAACCAAACACCCGGACAAACCGGTAATGAGCTACGAGATGTTCTTCCGCGAACGTCAGGAAGCGCGTTACGGTGGCAAGGGTGGGCCGAAGTGCTGTTGAGCTGACAGCCTGCGGTTGAGGTAATCCCCCGGTGGGAGCGGGCTTGCTCGCGAAAGCGGTGTGTCATCGAGCAATGATGTCGACTGACACGACCCCTTCGCGAGCAAGCTCGCTCCCACATTTGTTTTGTGTTTGTTTCAGGAGATCGTGTTTTGTCTTCTCCCATACCCGTAACGGTACTCAGCGGTTTCCTCGGTGCCGGCAAGACCACCTTGTTGCGCCATCTGCTCAAAGCCGAGCATGGCCTGAAGATCGCCGTGATCGAGAACGAATTCAGCGACGCCGGCATCGACACCCAGTTGCTCGGCGACGAACCGGTGCAAGTCATGACCCTGGCCAACGGCTGCGTCTGCTGCACCATCCACACTGACCTGACCAAGGCCTTGTACCTGCTGCTCGAACGCCTGGACAACGGCGAAATCGCCTTCGATCGCTTGGTGATCGAGTGCACCGGTCTGGCCGACCCGGCCCCGGTGGCGCAGACCTTTTTCATCGATGAGGAACTGCGCGAGCGTTATCTGCTCGACGGCATCATCACCCTCGTGGATGCCGCCCATGCCGACCAGCACCTGACCCAGACCATTGCTCAGGCGCAGATCGGTTTCGCCGACCGCTTGCTGGTGAGCAAGACCGATCTGGTGGATGAGGCCACGTTCACCGCGCTGGGCGAACGCCTGACGCGGATCAATCGTCGCGCGCCGATCCGCGTGGTCGAGCATGGCAACATCGATCTGGCCGAACTGCTCGACGTGCGTGGCTTCAATCTCAATGCCGATCTCGGCGGCGGGGTGAGTCTGCGTCCGGTGAGCAAGGCGCCGTCCATCGACCGTATCTCCAGCCTGGTGCTGCGCACAGACCAGCCACTGGATATCGATCAACTCAGCGAGTTCATGAACGAGCTGCTGGAAGAGCACGGCAAGCAATTGCTGCGTTACAAAGGTGTTCTGAACATTGCGGGTGAAGATCGGCGCTTGGTGTTTCAGGGCGTACTGAAACTTTACGGATTCGACTGGGACACCGAGTGGGCCGAGGGTGAGGCGCGGGAAAGTGTGATTGTGTTTATTGCCGATGATTTGCCGGAAGAGAAGATCCGGGCCGGGTTTGCCAGAGTGACTTCTGCCTGATGATTCTTCGGCGCCAGGGCTGACGCCTTCGCGAGCAAGCCCGCTCCCACAGTAGGCCGCATTCTGTCAGGAGGAATGCAATTCACTGTGGGAGCGGGCTTGCTCGCGAAGGCGATCTAACCGGCGACACGATGCTCAAGGGCTGTACCCAGCAAGGTCTGCTCAAGATGATCCAGGTGTTGATTCATCAGTCGCTCAGCCATGGACATATCCCCAGACGCGACCGCCTCGACAATCGCCAGATGCTCCTGCCACGCGCAGCAACCGGGCGTTGATCCATCACACCGCGCAATCGCCAGCGACGTCAACGGCACCAGACTGCCAAGAAAATGCGCCAACGGTGCATTCCCCGCCATTTGTGCCAACTGCAGATGAAACTCGCCGGACAAACGAATCGCCGCCGCACGGCGTTCCTGTGTCACGGCCAGACGTTCACGCTCGACCAGCGTGCGCAACCGTTTCAAACCCTCCGCTGACGTATTCTGACAAGCCAGACGCACCAGCGTCACTTCGGTCAGGCGCCGGGCGTGCAGGGTTTGCCGGGTCTGCTCGGCATCCGGTGTGGCGACCCGTGGCCGATGGTTGGCGCGCAGCACAATCACCTGCTCATGGGACAACTGCGTCAGCACCCGGCGCACATCGGCGCGGCTGACGCCAAACATCTGCTTGAGACTGTCTTCGGTGAAGCGGCTGGCCGGGTCGATTCGCCGGTCCAGAATCGCGTCGAACAGCCGCGGGTACAGATCGTCTGCCGACGCCTGCAGGTGGGAGAAGGGCAGGGGGGCCGACATCTGACGAGTGTGCGGCGACGTGGCAAGGCTGTTCATGGCCGGTCTCCAGTGTGAATCAATCAGTGGCTGAGGTTGTCATCCGGAATGTTCAATTCAACGCCCATGCGCTGGCCTTCACGCAGAATGTGCCGACGCATTTCGGCGCTGGCCTGAGCGCTGTTCTTGCTGCGGATTGCGCGCACCACCGCTTCGTTTTCTTCCAGGCGTTCGGCCAGATGCTCAGGCGAATTGCGCAGCACTTCGGCGCTTTGCTTGAGGGCATTGCTCGTTTGCTGCACCACACTCTGGAAGATCGGGTTCGAGGTCAGGGTGAACAGCTCCTCGTGGAAGGCGATGTAGGCGCTGACCCCGGCTTCACTGTTACCGGCTTCAAGGGCTTCGCGCATGTCCATCAGGGTCAGACGCAATTGCCCGACTTCCTTGCTGCTGATCGACTGCGCGACCAGACCGACGATGAATGGCTCTAGGGTGTAGCGCAGTTGCAGCACGTCTTCGAGGCTGGCGCCGGCCACCGCGCTGTCGTGACTCTGGCTGTCACTGAGCTGGGCGTCGAGCACCACCACGCCTTTGCCCGGCATCGAACGCACCAGGCCAAGGGTTTCCAGGACGATCACCGCTTCGCGCAGGCTTGGGCGGCTGATGCCCAGTTGTTCGGCCAGTTCGCGCTGACCCGGCAGCATGTCGCCGGAGCGCCACTGACCACGGGCGAGGGCGGCGCGCAGTTTTTCTACGACTGAGTTGACGACGGTTGATGTGGTGATCACTTGTCTTGCTCCGTAAGCCCGTTGGGGCTGCCGCAAACAGGATCAAAAGATCGCAGCCTGCGGCAGCTCCTGCGGGGTTGAAAATCAGAACTCTTGCTGGTGCGCCGGAGTTCCGGTTTTACGCGGTTGAAAGGTGTAGCCCTGCTGACCGCTGAGTACTTTGTTTGCGCGTTGTACGTCGATGTCCTTTTCCCAACGGGCGATGGCCACGGTAGCGACGCAGTTGCCGATCAGGTTGGTCAGCGCCCGACCGATGCCCATGAACCAGTCCACCGCCAGTACCAGCACCAGACCCACGACCGGAATCGCCGGGATCGCCGTCAGCGTCGCCGCCAGAATCACCAGCGCCGAGCCGGGAATGCCGTGGGCGCCCTTGGAAGTGATCAGCGACACCAGCAGAATCGTCAGCAGATCGGTCATCGCCAGTGGCGTGCCGGTGGCGTTGGCGATGAACACGATGGCCAGGGTCAGGTAGATCGAGAAACCGTCGAGGTTGAACGAATAGCCGGTGGGAATCACCAGCCCGACGGTCGAGCTGCCAATCCCCAGGTGTTCAAGTTTGCGCATGATCTGTGGCAGCACGGCGTCGGAAGAAGCGGTGCCCATGACGATCAGCAATTCTTCGCGCAGGTACTTGAGCAGGGGCCACAGACGCAGGCCCGAGGCGCGCATTACCACGCCGAGGATCACGCTGACGAACGCCATGCAGGTCAGGTAAAACAAGCCCACCAGACTGCCCAGGTGTTGCAGCGAATCGAGGCCGTACTTGCTGGTGGTGAAGGCGATGGCGCCGAACACGCCGATCGGCGCCAGGCGTACGATCATGCCCATGATCCGGAAGATCACATGGCTCAGCTCGTTGATCAGCCGTGAGATCCCGGAAGCCGCTTCGCCCACCAGATTCAGCGCGCTGCCGAACAGCACCGAGAACAGCAGTACCTGCAGGATGTTGTTGTCGGCGAAGGCTCCGAGCACCGAGGTCGGAATCAGGTCCATCAGGAACTGCGTGGTGGTGTGCATATGCTGGCCGCGTTCGGCGATGTCGCCCATGTCGGCGGCGGACAACTGCTCCAGATGGATATTCGCGCCACTGCCGATGCCGGTGCTGAAGGCGAATACCAGACCGATCACCAGCGCGATGGTGGTCAGCACTTCAAAGTAGATCACCGACTTGAGGCCGATGCGCCCGACCTTCTTCAGATCACCTGCGCCGCTGATGCCGCTGACCACCACGCAGAACACGATCAGGCCGATAAGCATCTTGATCAGTTTGATGAAGCCGTCACCCAGTGGTTTGAGCTGAGCGGAATATTCGGGAAGGGTCAGCCCGCAGACGATGCCGAGCACCAGTCCGAGAACCACTTGGAGGAAGATTGAACGCGAGCACCATCTGAGCATGGGAGGAATCCTGGTCGGTGTCCTGGCTGCCGTGCGCCTTTGGGCGCATCAGATTCAGAACTTAATTATTGTGGTCTTACCGGTATGTCCAGTGCGGGTGCAGTCTAGGCGCGGATTTTTGCGGATCGCAAGTGAAAATTGACGAATTGGCATGACCGGTCTGACCAGTTGTGCGGTGAGTCCCATTCTTGAGCGGTTCAGGCGTTTGAAAAAAATGTGGGCACAAAAAAAACCGGCCAATCACTTGGCCGGTTTTTCATGCTGCGGATTTAACGTCGCGATTACGCGCCGTACACCGGCAGTTTCTTGCAGATGGCTTTGACTTTCTCACGAACGGCGTCGATCACCGCTTCGTTGTTCAGGTCAGCCAGGATGTCGCAGATCCAGCCGGCCAGCTCTTTGCACTCTGCTTCTTTGAAGCCGCGAGTGGTCACAGCCGGGGTGCCGAAGCGCAGGCCGGAGGTGACGAATGGCGAGCGTGGGTCGTTAGGCACGGAGTTCTTGTTCACGGTGATGAACGCTTTGCCCAGAGCGGCGTCGGCGTCTTTACCGGAGATGTCCTGCTTGATCAGCGACAGCAGGAACAGGTGGTTCTTGGTACCGCCGGACACCACGTCGAAACCGCGCTCGATGAACACTTCGGCCATGGCCTGGGCGTTCTTCACCACTTGTTCCTGGTAAGCCTTGAACTCAGGCTGCAGCGCTTCCTTGAAGCAGATCGCTTTAGCGGCGATCACGTGCTCCAGCGGGCCACCTTGGGCGCCCGGGAATACCGCGGAGTTCAGCTTCTTCTCGATCTCGGCGTTGGCGCGCGCCAGGATCAGACCGCCACGAGGACCGCGCAGGGTCTTGTGGGTGGTGGTGGTGACCACGTCAGCGAATGGCACCGGGTTCGGGTAGACGCCAGCGGCGACCAGACCGGCCACGTGAGCCATGTCGACGAACAGGTAGGCACCGACTTTGTCAGCGATGGCGCGGAAGCGTGGGAAGTCGAGGATCTGCGAGTAGGCAGAGAAACCGGCCACGATCATTTTCGGCTTGTGCTCAACCGCCAGACGCTCGACTTCGTCGTAGTCGATCAGGCCGTTGGCGTCGATGCCGTACTGCACGGCGTTGTACAGCTTGCCGGAGGACGAAACGCTGGCACCGTGAGTCAGGTGACCACCGTGGGCCAGGCTCATGCCCAGGATGGTGTCACCACCTTGCAGCAGGGCCAGGTAAACAGCGGCGTTGGCTTGGGAACCGGCGTGCGGCTGAACGTTGGCGTAATCGGCGCCGAACAGCTCTTTGGCGCGGTCGATGGCCAGTTGTTCAACAACGTCGACGTACTCGCAACCACCGTAGTAGCGCTTGCCCGGGTAGCCTTCAGCGTACTTGTTGGTCAGTACCGAGCCTTGAGCTTCCATCACCGCAGGGCTGGTGTAGTTTTCCGAAGCGATCAGCTCAATGTGCTCTTCCTGGCGCTGAGCTTCTTGCTCCATGGCGGCAAAGAGATCGGCGTCGTACTTGGCAATAGTCAAATCACGGCTGAACATGGCGGTCCTCAAGGATCGGGGGCAGAAAAGGGGGGCATTCTAACCCAATGGGTTTTGGATGGCATATGAAACGACATCATGTCGCAGACAAGTGGCGTTCATGACAGATGTGCGGTGCTTTTGCTGGCTCCACAATGGCCGCGTTTCAACCGGAGAATACTGATCCACGGCAAGTCCCTGTGACAGCCAGCCTGCTGGGGATGGCTGCACCGCAGATTTTTCCGGCGTCTGTACCGACCCTTTCGCGAGCAAGCCCGCTCCCACAGTGGACCGCGTATATCCTGAAGAAACCGGGTCAAATGTGGGAGCGGGCTTGCTCGCGAAGGCGTCATTGGCGGTGCCGCAAAAAATCAGTCGAACATGAATAGCGCATCATTGCTGAACTGCGCTTCAAACCGGCTCGCCGGCATTGGCCGTCCGAACAGATAGCCCTGAACCTCATCGCAGCCATGTTCGCGCAGGAAGTCCAGTTGCTCATGGGTTTCCACGCCTTCGGCGATTACCGCCAGATTGAGGCTGTGGGCCATGGCGATGATCGCCCGAGCGATCTGCGCATCCTGTTCGCCTGACGGCAGGCCGTCGACGAAGGTACGGTCGATCTTCAGCACATCGATCGGAAATTGCTTGAGGTAGTTCAGCGACGAATAACCGGTGCCGAAGTCGTCGACCGCAATGCTCAGGCCCAGGTTTTTCAGCCCGGCCAGAATCTGCATTGCTTCGCTGACTTCGCGCATCAGGATACTTTCGGTCAGCTCCAGCTCCAGACACGCCGGTGGCAGCCCGGTTTCGCGCAGGATCGTGGCGATGCGCGTACCGAGCTGGCCATCGGAGAACTGCCGCGCCGAAATGTTCACCGAGACCTTCGGCACGCGCACGCGGTTCTGGTGCCAGGTCTTGAGCTGACGGCAGGCTTCGCTGATGACCCAGTCGCCAACGTCGACCACCAGACCCAGCTCTTCCAGCACCGGAATGAAATCCCCCGGCGGCACCAGCCCGCGACGCGGATGACGCCAACGCAGCAGCGCTTCGGCGCCAGTCAGGCGTTTGCCGTCGCCGCTGAATTGCGGCTGGTAGTACAGGACAAATTCGTTCTGCTCCAGCGCATGACGCAGGTCGCTTTCCAGCTCCAGACGTTCCAGCGCACTGGCGTTCATGTCGGCCTGATAAAACTGGAAGTTGTTCTTGCCGCGCTCCTTGGCGTGGTACATCGCGGTGTCGGCGTTCTTCATCAACTGGCTGAGTTCGTTGCCGTCCTGCGGGCTCAGGGCGATGCCGATACTGGCGGTGACGAAGAACTCGCGACCTTCCAGCACAAATGGACGCACCAGGCTGGCGAGAATCTGCTCGGCCACATGAATCGCTCGGTTCAGCGCCATTTCGCGGCTGGAGCGGTGTTGCAGGAGCAAGGTGAACTCGTCACCGCCCATGCGCGCCACGGTGTCGTCATCGTCGACGCAGGCCAGCAACCGCGTGGCCATGTCTTTCAACATGCGGTCGCCAGCCGCGTGGCCGAGGGAGTCGTTGATCGGTTTGAAGCGGTCGAGGTCGAGGAACATCAGCACCACCCACGACTTCTGCCGTTCGGCCGATTGCAGCGCGGTGTGCAGACGATCCTGGAACAGCGTGCGGTTCGGCAGGTGGGTCAGGGCGTCGTAGTAAGCGAGACGATGGATGCGTTGTTCGCTGGCCTTGCGCTCGCTGATGTCGCTGAAGAAGCACACGTAACTGGCCAGATCGCCTTCATCGTCGAGTACCGCCGTGATGCCGACCCACGCCGGGTAATGCTCGCCGTTACGGCGCTTGAGCCAGACTTCGCCTTCCCAGGTGCTGTGCTGATGCAATTGCTTGAGCACGTAGCGCAGGTGCGCGTCCTGTTGCTCGTCGACGGTGAGCATGTTCGGCAACTGATCGAGCACCTCCGACACCGCGTAACCGCTGACCCGGCTGAAGGCTTCGTTGGCCTGCACGATGTAACCGGCCGGGTCGGTGATCAGGATCGCCGAGGTCGAGTGCTCGAATACCGTGGCGGCCATGCGCAAGTCTTTCTCGGCGCGGCGCTGCTGGCTGATGTCGCGACCGACGCCGAGCACGCCTTCGAACGCGCCGTGTTCGTCCCACACCAGCACCAGCCGCAGCTCGATCGGGATCTTGCGGCCGTCGGCGCGCAGGCAGTCGAACAGGAACATCTGCGTCTGTACCTGGCTTCGCAGTTGCGCGAGTTGCTCAGGCTTGTCGAGTGCTTTGCTGACCCGATCCATCAAGGTGTAGATGCCGGATAGCTGCTGCGGGTTGGCGATCGTCGATTGCCAGCCATTCTGGAAGATCCACTCGGCGTCGTAACCCAGCACCGCCTGCACCGACGGGCTGACGTAGTTCAACGACAGCTTGCTGTCGGTGGAGAAAATCACATCGCTGATGCTTTCGGCGAGCATGCGGTAGCGCTGCTCGCTGTCGCGCAGCGATTCGCTGGCCTCGATCTGCTCGGTGATGTCCTTGGCCACGCCGATGATCCGCGTGACCTGATCATGTTTGTCACGGGCCAGCGCCTGCTCACGAATATCGAAGCGCCGCCATTTGCCGTCGCGATGGCGGAAGCGCAATTGGCACTGCAACAGCTGGCTGTACCCAGCGTGCCGCTGCATCTGCCGCGAGCGGTGGTAATAGTCGGCGTCCTCCGGGTGCAGGAGGATTTCCCAGAAATACTCGCCCATCTGGTGCAGTTCGGTGCGGTTGTACCCGAGGGTCTGGCCGAGGTGGTGGTTGCTGAAAATCATCCGCTGGCTGATCACGTCCTGCACGTACAGATGATCCGGCACGGTGCGCACCACGTCCGACCAGAAGCCTTCGCGTTCCAGCAGCGACAGTTCGATCAGCTTGCGGCTGGTGATGTCGTTGATGCTCAGAATCACCGCTTTATAGTCGTGCAGCTCCTCGGGCAGGCGCAGGACCATCCACAGGTGCTGATCGCGGCCGTTGATGTCCGGCAGTCTGATTTCCAGTTCCAGTTGATTCTGTTGCTGCAAAACTGCGTCGAGCACCTGGTTGCCGATGGCGCACTGGCTGTGCGGATGGCCATCGATCAGCAACTGCCAGGCGTGCTCGCAGGAATTGACATTGAGCAGTTGCAGCGCCACCTGATTGACCTCGGTGACGCGCAGTTCCTGCAGCAGTTGCTGGCGCTGGGCCGGTTGGTCGAGCCAGGCCTTGAGCTGGTCGCTGGTCTGGATCTGTGCTTTGTCGAACACCTGCTTGAGGCCGGACAGGTCGAGCACGCACAACGCAACGCCAGTGCCTTCGAAAATGTCCTGATAGCGCCGGCGGCCTTCATGCAACTGGCGCTGGCGGCGACGCATGTTCAGCAGCGCGATCACCGGCAACATCGAGAACGCCAGGCCCAGCAGGCATTTGCCGATGAACGCTGGCAGCAGTTCTTCGAGCACCCGCTGACGATCGAACAGCCCGCGCAACTGCCAGTCGCTGCTGCTCAGTGGCACGGTCAGCACGGTGTTGGCCATGTCGTCCGGGCTCAGCACCCCGGGCCGGGCAGAAGACAGCGCTTCGTCGCGGCTGATGATCTGATGGTTGAGACGGTTTTCCACCAGCCACAACGGGCGGATGCCGGTTTCGCCCAGCTTGGTCAGCGAGTCGAAGAAGGTCGGGGTCAGGCGCAATACCCAGTAGCCGCGCGTGCTGCCGCTGGCCTGATGCAACAACAGATGCACCACCGAGCCGTCGTCGGCGTTACTGAAGTAATGCGCCTGGGCGCGGCTGCGGCGCACCAGTTCAGCGAGGTAATCGGCGTCGTGGCTGTCGCTGGCGCTGTCGTTGAGGATTTTCCCGGACGGGCTGAGCAGGGCCAGGCTGCGCAGGTCCGGCAGCGATTGCTGGAGCTTGCGCAGCAGCGCCTGCTGTTCGTCGGACGACTGCGGTTGTTCGACGATCGGTAGCAGGTTGAGGGCGATTTGCGCATTCAGCGACATGTTCAGGCTGACCTGCGAGGCGAGGTCGGCGGTGTAGTCGATGGTGTACTGGCGCTGATTTTTCTGGGTCTCGCGCAATTGATCGAGCAGTTGCCAGAACAGCAGGGCCAGCAGCAAAAGTACCAGCGTCGCCAATGCCCCCTTCAATGTTCCGCGCAGGGGCGAGCCGGTCCCCGGATTGGACGCGCTCACAGAAGCTGGCGGGGTAACGTTGGACAAGCTGAAATCCTGCGGTTTGGCTGGACTGGCGCGACGTGCACTATAAGCCGGACGCCCGAAGGGCGGCTAGCATGCCTTGAGTTGTGGCGAAGTGCCAGCCCCACTCGGCTGGACTGCCACCGGTCATTCAGGTAGCTTTGCCGGTTACGCGGGAGCGTTCCAGCTCCTAGAATCAGACTTTTTTCCGCGCGCACGCATTGATGGCCATCAAGTGGTCTAGTGAACGACGCGCATCGGTCTGGCCGGGCATCGCCTGCGCTCCAATCATTCATCTGTCACTGACCCAAGGTTCTCCATGGCTCAATACGTCTTCACCATGCATCGGCTGGGCAAAGTTGTTCCGCCGAAGCGGGAAATCCTGAAAAACATTTCGCTGTCGTTCTTCCCCGGCGCCAAGATCGGCGTACTCGGCCTCAACGGTTCGGGTAAATCCACGCTGCTGAAAATCATGGCTGGCGTCGATACCGAGTTCGAGGGCGAAGCCCGTCCGATGCCGGACCTGAACATCGGTTATCTGCCGCAAGAGCCACAACTTGATCCGACCAAGACCGTGCGTGAAGTGGTCGAGGAAGCGGTCAGCGTGATCAAGGATGCGCAAGCGCGTCTGGACGAGGTCTACGCCGCTTACGCCGATCCGGACGCCGACTTCGACAAGCTGGCAGCCGAACAGGCCAAGCTCGAAGCGATCCTGCAGGCCAGCGATGGTCATAACCTGGAGCGTCAACTGGAAGTCGCCGCCGACGCCCTGCGTCTGCCGGCCTGGGACGCCAAGGTCGAACACCTGTCCGGTGGTGAAAAACGTCGTGTGGCCCTGTGCCGTCTGCTGCTGTCCGCCCCGGACATGCTGCTGCTCGACGAACCGACCAACCACTTGGACGCTGATTCGGTAGCGTGGCTGGAGCACTTCCTGCACGACTTCCCGGGCACCGTGGTCGCGATCACGCACGACCGTTACTTCCTCGACAACGTTGCCGGCTGGATTCTGGAACTCGACCGCGGCGCGGGCATTCCTTACGAGGGCAACTACTCGGGTTGGCTCGAAGCCAAGTCCGATCGTCTGGCGGCCGAATCCAAGCAGCAGTCGGCTCACGAAAAAGCCATGAAGGAAGAACTGGAGTGGGTGCGCAAAGGCGCGAAAGCCCGTCAGTCGAAATCCAAGGCTCGTCTGCAACGCTTCGAAGAAATGCAGTCGCAGGAATTCCAGAAGCGTTCGGAAACCAACGAGATCTACATCCCGGCCGGTCCGCGTCTGGGCGACAAGGTCATCGAGTTCAAGAACGTCACCAAGGGCTACGGCGATCGCGTCCTGATCGACAACCTGTCGTTCTCCATGCCGAAGGGCGCCATCGTTGGCGTGATCGGTGGTAACGGTGCCGGTAAGTCGACCCTGTTCCGCATGCTGATGGGCAAGGAAACTCCGGATTCCGGCACCATCGAAGTCGGCGAAACCGTGCAACTGGCCTGCGTTGACCAGAGCCGCGAAGACCTCGACGGCAGCAAGACCGTGTTCCAGCAGATCTCCGACGGTTCCGACCAGATCCGCATCGGCAACTACGAGATTCCGTCGCGCACTTACGTCGGTCGCTTCAACTTCAAGGGCGGCGACCAGCAGAAGTTCGTCAAGGACCTGTCCGGTGGTGAGCGCGGTCGTCTGCACCTGGCGCTGACCCTGAAGGAGGGCGGCAACGTCCTGCTGCTCGACGAACCGTCCAACGACCTCGACGTTGAAACCCTGCGTTCCCTGGAAGAAGCCCTGCTGGACTTCCCGGGCGCCGCCATTGTGATCTCTCACGATCGCTGGTTCCTGGACCGCGTCGCGACTCACATCCTGGCGTACGAAGACGACTCGCAAGCGGTGTTCTTCGAAGGCAACTACACCGAGTACGAAGCCGACCGCAAAAAGCGTCTTGGAGAAGCGGCGGCCCAGCCACACCGGGTACGCCACAAGAAACTGGCCTGATTCGGGTTGGTTGCATGAAAAAGCGGAGCCTTCGGGCTCCGTTTTTTTTGAGTTTTTTTCAGTGATTCCGAGTCGTGGCCATCGCGAGCAGGCTCACTCCTACAATTGGAATGCGGTCTCCTGTAGGAGTGAGCCTGCTCGCGATATCGATGTAACTGTTGGTGCATTACTTCAATTTGACCTCCCCATTCAGGTGCAGAATCAGCTCAAAAAACCGCCTTATTTATATCCTGTGCACCATTTAATTTCATAACTGCGACATTTTGCGCTGTTCCTGTGCGCAAATCGTTTGTTACAGTCCGGCTCAATCGCTTCCAACGACAATAAATTTGCCGAGACTTTTCCCATGATCGAATCCGTCGAATCCTTCCTCGCCCGCCTGAAAAAACGCGACCCGGATCAACCCGAATTCCACCAGGCCGTCGAAGAAGTCCTGCGCAGTCTGTGGCCGTTTCTCGAAGCCAATCCGCGTTACCTGAACTCGGGCATTCTGGAGCGCATCTGCGAGCCGGAGCGGGCGGTGGTGTTCCGCGTGTCGTGGGTCGACGATCAGGGCAAGGTTCAGGTCAATCGCGGTTTCCGCATTCAGATGAACAGCGCGATCGGCCCGTACAAGGGCGGCTTGCGCTTCCATCCTTCGGTGAACCTGGGCGTGCTGAAGTTTCTCGCCTTTGAACAGACTTTCAAGAACTCCCTGACCTCGTTGCCCATGGGCGGCGGCAAGGGCGGTTCGGATTTCGATCCGAAGGGCAAGAGCGACGCCGAAGTCATGCGTTTCTGCCAGGCGTTCATGAGCGAGCTGTACCGCCACATCGGCGCGGACGTTGACGTGCCGGCTGGTGACATCGGTGTCGGGGCGCGGGAGATCGGTTTCCTGTTTGGCCAGTACAAACGCCTGAGCAACCAGTTCACCAGCGTGTTGACCGGTAAAGGCATGACCTATGGCGGCAGCCTGATTCGCCCGGAAGCCACCGGTTTCGGTTGCGTGTACTTCGCCGAGGAGATGCTCAAGCGCCGCGGGCAGACCGTCGAAGGCAAACGTGTGGCGATTTCCGGTTCCGGCAACGTCGCCCAGTACGCGGCGCGCAAGGTCATGGACCTGGGCGGCAAGGTGATTTCGCTGTCCGACTCCGAAGGCACGTTGTACTGCGAATCGGGCCTGAGCGAAGAACAGTGGCAGGCGCTGCTGGAACTGAAAAACGTCAAACGCGGACGCATCAGCGAATTGGCCACGGCGTTCGGTCTGGAATTCCGTGCCGGTCAGTTGCCCTGGTCGCTGCCGTGTGACATCGCGCTGCCCTGCGCCACGCAGAACGAGCTCGACGCCGAATCTGCTCGTACGCTGCTGCGCAATGGCTGCGTGTGCGTCGCCGAAGGCGCGAACATGCCGACCACGCTGGAGGCTGTGGATATCTTCATCGAAGCCGGCATTCTGTTCGCCCCGGGCAAGGCGTCGAACGCCGGCGGGGTCGCGGTCAGTGGGCTGGAGATGTCGCAGAACGCCATGCGCCTGCTGTGGACGGCGGGTGAGGTGGACAGCAAGCTGCACGCGATCATGCAGTCGATCCACCATGCCTGCGTGCATTACGGCGAAGAGAACGGGCGGATCAACTACGTCAAAGGCGCGAACATCGCCGGCTTCGTCAAAGTCGCGGATGCGATGCTCGCGCAGGGTGTGGTTTAAGCCGGTTCGATGCGAATCACTTCAATCACCTGATCGCCAGCGGGGCGCTGCCACAGCACTTCGTCATTGAGCCGGGCACCAAGCAATGCCCGGCCCAACGGCGAGGCCCAGTTGATCAAACCCTGACTGGCGTCGGCCTGATCTTCGCCGACCAATTGCACCCGACTTTCGGTGTCGTGTTCGTCGGCGTAGGTCACCCAACTGCCGATCTGCACTTTATCGGTCGAGATCGCCGGGGCCGCGACCTGTGCGCTGGCGAGGCGTTGGTTGAAGTAGCGCAAATCTCTTTCGAGATCGGCTTGGCGCTGCTTGTCGGCCCGTTCGCCCTTGGCCGATTGCTCGGCGTGCAGGGCTTGCAGTCCGGCGACCTTGGCCTGCAACTGCGCTAATCCTTGGGGTGTGACGTAGTTGGGCTGCGCACTGACCTGCCGTTCGACGGGCTGATCGGCTTGCGCAGCGGCGTTGTCTTCGTTGACGAAAGCGCGACTCATGCTGTCCTCCTCTGCAAAGAGTTTGGGCCATGGTCGCCGGCATTTGGTTTCACTGGATGTCTGGAAACGACCTATTGCGAGCGATAAGCCCGCCCGGCGTCCTGATCTTTCTGCTGCTGCCAGGCGCGCTCGCGTTCGTCCCAGTGCTCGTTGCGATACTCTTCGCGATCCTTGTTTTCCAGCATTGCCTGGCACTGGCGGAAGCCGTCGGTCCAGCCTTCGGCGTATTGCTTGTCCTTGAGATAGCGCGGCACGTTCTTGCGAAACTCGCCACTGATCGAGCCGGCGGCTTGCCGGCCACTGACGCAGCCATCGTCAAAACCGTCGGCGAAGGCCGGTGGATAACCTTTGGCGATCAAGTCTTCGTGGGTGGTCTGGCAACCCCCGAGCAACAGCAAAACACCCAACAACCCCGCACACCGCCACATCGAAGTCTCCCACGCCGATTTTCGGCTGATTGGGAAAGTCTAGAAGCGGATTCGTCGGGCGTTGGTGAAAGACATGTAAGTAATTCGTTGAATACCGGAGAACCCTGTGGGAGCGGGCTTGCTCGCGAAAGCGCTGGGTCAGTCGAGATTTGAATCGCCTGACACGACGCCTTCGCGAGCAAGTCCGCTCCCACAGGGGGTATTGATTAGGCTTCAGATCAGTAGTGGTACCACTTCACCTCAAGCATCACTTCGGTTTCCGGTGTCGCCACATGACTGAACTCACGCTGCGCACTCAGGCGCAAACCGAGGTTGCGCGACAATTCCCACTGCTGGTTCAGGCTCAGGCTGCGGCGTACTTCGCCGTTGGTGAAGTAGTCGCCCTTGGCCTCGACGCTGAGATTGCCCAACGGGTTTTTCCACAACACGCCGGTGTTGAAGCCAGTTGCCGGCGTGACGAATCCGGCGAAGTCATTGTTGTGCTCGATGCGCACGGTGCCGAGGGCAAAGCCGAGCGTGTCTTCGCCCAACTGCCAGGTGCCGCCACCACCACCGTTGACGTGGCTGACCAGGTTTTCGTCATCGTGTTTGCCGGGTACGCGCTCAAGGCCACCGGTGACCTGCCACGACAGTGGCTGCAGCAGCTCATTGCGCGGGGTCAGCGAGCGGATGGTTGCGAGATCCAGTTGCTGGAACTGCCATTGATTACCTTCGTATTGACGCAGCTTCATCTGCAGGATTTCGATCTGCGCGCCAAGGGGGAAGCTTTCGGCGTTGTCGTTGAGATCGTGATAGGCCATGCGCAAACCGTACTCACCGAACGCACGATCACCGCGGGTGCCGATGCCGGCCTGCCAGGTGCGCGATTCATGGCCGTCTTCGGGCAGGCCCGGTTGCGGGATCTGCAGCTCCGGCGCCGGGTTCTTGTTGATTGCCCGCAGCAGTTCGAAGCTGCGCTGTGCACGTTGCGCATCACGTTCCTGCCCGTTGGCGCGGTAACGCTCCAGACGATAGGCGGCATCGATGATCAGCGCCTGACGATCCCGGGGCAGGGCCTTGAAGGTCGGCTCCTGCAACACCCGTTGATCGGCGCTGACCTTCAGCACCCATTGCTGTTCTTCCTTGTTCAACGGCTCGGCGCGGCTGAGCAGTTCACGCTCGCGGGACGGGCGATATTCGATGCTTTCCACCAGCCCGGCTTCTTTCACCGCTTTGACCGTATCGGTAGGGATGGCGGTCAGCGGGAATTGCTCGGTCAGGCGCAGGCTCGGACGTGCCACTTGCAGCAGTTCGAGCAGGCGATAGGAGCAGTTTTCGTCGAAGAAGAAATAGTCGAACTGGATCTGCTTCAGCTCCCACACATGCTCGACCATGCGCGCGGTTTCTGCTTGCGTCAGGTTCAGCCGGTATTCCCACAGATCGCGGTTTTCCAGGCTGCGGTATTCGGAGAGTTTTTCCTGGTACGGCACCAGTGCGAACAGCCCGGGATAGCCACCCATCAAGCCCTTCCAGGCGTAGAGAATGCTGTTGTCCGAGCCTTCGATGTAGGCGCCGAAATTGATCGCGTAACTCAGCAGCGAAGTCTTGTCGCTTTGCACGTCAGCCTGGTCGATGCGCAGCAGGGTGTGGCCGAACATCGACGACGGGCTGTTGAGGTAGGCCGCCGGGAAGATCATCACCGCGCTATGCGGCGAGACGTCCTTGAACCACTTCTTGAATTCGGCGCAATCGGGGGCGGGCAGATCGGTCAGGTTGAGCTGGGCTTTCAGCCAGCGCGTACGCGCCGGGTAGACGCATTGCGCATGCTGCTCGCCGAGACTGGCCGGGGCGTACAGCGCCTGCACGGTGGCGGCCAGCTCATGGTCGGGGTGTTCGTTGCCATCGGGCGCAAGAAAGAATTTCCTGTCGCTGACATAGCTGCGCCAGCCGCCAAGCTTGGCGGTTTCGTAATGACCGAGGGAAATCCAGAAGCGGTCGTTGGCCAGTTGCTGCAAACGTTGAGGGTCGACGTGAGGCGCGGCGGACAGCGGGGCGCAGACACAGAGCGCCAGCCAGGCAAGGCGTTTGAGCATAAGTGGCAACTTAAGTCGAAAGAAAATAAAACCCGGATCGGGCTGCGATCACTCCCCTGTGGCGAGGGGATTTATCCCCGATGGGCTGCGAAGCGGCCCTCATACCTGCAAAACTCGGTGTATCAGATACACCGAATTGAATGGTTTCACGACTGCTCCGCAGCCGATCGGGGATAAATCCCCTCACCACAGGTTCAGCGTCACATTCGAGTGATTGCACTCAAAACAAAACCCGCTTCCCGAAAGAAGCGGGTGGGGTCGAGCTTAAGCCTGAGTTGCGTACTTGGCCAGACGTGGGTCCGACTTCAGCACGGCCAGGGTGTTGGTATGCACGTCTTCTGCGGTCACGTCAGCCTTGCTGAAGATCTGCTGGAAGTGCTCGTGAGTGACAGCAGCGAAGTGCGCACGGTCTTCCGGCGCCACGCCCAGTACCACGGCGTAGGTCGTCAGCGCTTCGCCGTTGCCCTTGGCCATGTCTTCGGACAGCTCGTTCATCATGCCATTCATGGCGAACCAGGATTTACCGCCGTAGGTCAGCGACGCGTTGGTCGAGCAACCGTTGGTGCCGGAAGTCATACCGAACGTAGCGTTACCGGAGGTGCCGTTAGTGGTGGATGCCAGGAAGTGTGCCGGGGTGCCACGCTGACCTTCGAACAGCATGTTGCCCCAACCGCAATCCGGGCCACCCGGGGCTTGCGCCATGGCGTTGATGGAAACAGCGGTGAAGAGAGTACCGAGAAGAATCCGTTTCATAGCTTTGTTCTCTTTGTGTGCATACCAATGGACAGGGTTCTGACACCTGAAGGTGCCAGTGGGCCGGTATTAGTTCCAGCCGCGCAGTTTGGAGTTTAGGCACGTTCCGGGGGTTCCGTGATTTTTTACAAAAGATTTGGCGATAACCCCGGATTCACGGGGGACGGGGCGGGGTGGCCCGGTTGACTATGCTTTGTCGTGTGGCGCGCCTTGCCAGTGGGGCACGGGCAGCGCCAGAATGCCGCTATCCGCCCCGCCTGATTGTTAAGGAAGCCCGATGCCTGATCCTGTTGCTGCCAGCCTGCGTATAGCGCCCGAAGCGCTGACTCGTCCGTTTTCCGCTGAACAGTTCAGCTTCACTACCACCAATGATCTGGAGCCCTTTCGCGGTGTGCTCGGCCAGGAACGTGCGGTCGAAGCCTTGCAGTTCGGTGTGGCGATGCCACGCCCCGGTTACAACGTCTTTGTCATGGGCGAGCCCGGCACTGGCCGCTTCTCGTTCGTCAAACGCTACCTGAAGGCCGAAGGCAAGCGCCTGCAGACCCCGGCGGACTGGGTCTACGTCAATAATTTCGATGAGCCGCGCGAGCCCCGCGCGCTGGAATTGCCTTCTGGCACGGCGGCTTCGTTCATCGGTGACATCAACGGCCTGATCGATAACCTGCTGGCAACCTTTCCGGCCGTGTTCGAACACCCGTCCTACCAGCAGAAGAAAAGCGCCATCGACCGCGCCTTCAACCAGCGCTACGACAAGGCCCTCGATATCATCGAACGGCTGGCGCTGGAGAAGGACGTCGCCCTGTACCGCGACAGCAGCAATATCGCCTTCACGCCGATGCTTGAAGGCAAGGCGCTGGATGAAGCGGAATTCGCCCAATTGCCGGAAGCCGAGCGCGAACGGTTTCACGAAGACATCTCCGGCCTCGAAGAGCGTCTGAACGAAGAACTCGCCAGCCTGCCGCAGTGGAAGCGTGAGTCGAACAATCAACTGCGTCAGCTCAACGAGGAAACGATCACCCTGGCCTTGCAGCCGTTGCTCTCGCCGTTGTCCGAGAAGTACGCGGAGAACGCTGCGGTCTGCGGTTACCTGCAAGCGATGCAGGTGTACTTGCTGAAAACCGTGGTCGAGCAACTGGTCGACGACAGCAAGACCGACGCCGTGGCGCGCAAGCTGCTGGAAGAGCAATACGCGCCGAGCCTGGTGGTCGGTCATCCGGCCAGCGGCGGGGCGCCGGTAGTGTTCGAGCCGCACCCGACTTACGAAAACCTGTTCGGGCGCATCGAGTACACCACCGATCAGGGCGCGCTTTACACCACTTACCGGCAGTTGCGTCCAGGTGCTTTGCATCGGGCCAATGGCGGCTTCCTGATCCTTGAAGCGGAAAAAATGCTCAGCGAGCCGTTCGTGTGGGACGCGCTGAAACGCGCCCTGCAATCGCGCAAGCTGAAAATGGAATCGCCGCTGGGCGAGATGGGCCGTTTCGCCACGGTGACCCTCAACCCGCAACACATTCCGTTGCAGGTCAAAGTCATCATCATCGGCGCGCGGCAGTTGTATTACACGCTGCAGGACCTGGATCCGGACTTCCAGGAGATGTTCCGCGTGCTGGTCGACTTCGACGAAGACATCCCGATGGTCGACGAAAGCCTGGAGCAGTTCGCCCAGTTGCTGAAAACCCGTACTTCGGAGGAAGGCATGGCGCCGCTGACCGCCGATGCGGTGGCGCGTCTGGCGACCTACAGCGCGCGGCTGGCCGAGCATCAGGGGCGTTTGTCGGCGCGGATCGGCGATCTGTTCCAACTGGTCAGTGAAGCGGATTTCATTCGTCATCTGGCCGGTGATGAAATGACCGATGCCGGGCACATCGAGCGGGCGCTGAAAGCCAAGGCCACTCGCACCGGTCGGGTCTCGGCGCGGATTCTCGACGACATGCTCGCCGGGATCATCCTGATCGACACCGACGGCGCCGCGGTCGGCAAGTGCAACGGGCTGACCGTGCTTGAAGTCGGTGACTCGGCGTTCGGTGTGCCGGCGCGGATTTCCGCCACGGTGTACCCGGGCGGCAGCGGTATCGTCGACATCGAGCGCGAGGTCAACCTTGGGCAACCGATCCACTCCAAGGGCGTGATGATCCTTACCGGGTATCTGGGCAGCCGTTACGCCCAGGAATTCCCGCTGGCGATTTCCGCGAGCATCGCGCTGGAGCAATCCTACGGTTACGTTGATGGCGACAGCGCATCGCTGGGCGAGGCTTGCACGCTGATTTCGGCGCTGTCGAAAACCCCGCTCAAGCAGTGCTTTGCGATCACCGGTTCGATCAACCAGTTCGGCGAAGTGCAGGCAGTCGGCGGGGTCAACGAGAAGATCGAAGGTTTCTTCCGCCTCTGCGAAGCGCGCGGGCTGACCGGCGAGCAGGGCGCGATCATTCCGCAGGCCAACGTCGCCACGCTGATGCTCGACGAGAAGGTGCTGGCGGCGGTGCGCGCCGGGCAGTTCCACGTGTACGCGGTGCGTCAGGCTGACGAAGCGCTGAGCCTGTTGGTCGGCGAGCCGGCCGGTGAGCCGGATGCTGACGGTCAGTTCCCCGAGGGCAGCGTCAACGCGCGCGTGGTCGAGCGTCTGCGGGTGATTGCCGAGATGATCAGTGAAGACGACCTCAAAGAGGCGGAAAAGGAACTGGCGCAGGAGGCACTAGCCGAAGCCAAACCAGCCTGACCGCAAACGCGGTAAAAACTGTGGGAGGGGGCTTGCTCCCGAAGGCGGTGTACCAATCGACACATTAGTTGATTGAGACACCGCCTTCGGGAGCAAGCCCCCTCCCACAGTTGTTTTTCCAGATTGATTTTTGCGCTGATCTTCGGGAAAAGTGCCACTACTCTGGCGTCAGAATTCACACAATGACCATTCGGCGCCTTCTGGTTCTATCCAGCTTGCGCGGCGGACTTTTCTTCTATTCTCTGCTCAAGGACATCGACAGTATCACTGGATCGAAACAGCTTTCGCGTGAAGGCTGAATACAGGCTTTACCGAGGGTCGCCGCCATGTCGCGCAACCTCTGCCTCACCCGTCAGTGCCTGGGTCTTGTGACCCGCATCGAATGCGCCATCAAACCGTTGGCCGGCGATAACGGCATGTGGACCTTGCTCTTCGCTGCCGGCATGGCTGGCGAACAACCCTCCGCCATCAAGGCCCAGGGCCCGTTTCACGGGCCGGTCGCCGCCGAGTCGATTCTCGACACTATTGTGGAAAGCCTGACGATGCACGGCTACGAGCTGGCCGACGATCCGCAGATCTGGAGCCTGCACCTGCAGGCACAGTTGCGCCAGATCAATGGCGGGCGTGGGCGTACGGTCGGCGTGTTCGACCACTAGGCGCAATCATGGCGCGGTGTCGGACTGCTGCGCCTTGTCGAGTTTGACCTCAAAGCCGTATTGCACGGTATTGAGCTCGGTCCGCTGATAGGTCTCCACGTGCGTTGGACGGCCATAGAAGTAATGCACGCCGAACAGCGCCGGGCCATCCGCACTCGCGTCATGACTGACCGAGAGAATCTGTTTCAGGTAGTTGCCGCTGTCGTCCTTGACGAAGAATCGCCAGGCGTTGGCCGGAAACAGTTTCAGGTCCACCACCAACGTGTTGTTCTTGATCTCCAGGCCTTTGGGCAGGGATTTGGCGTCGTAGGCTTTTTTTCCCACGCTGGCGAGAAACAGCGGCATCGACCCCACGGCAATCGCCGGGGTTTCCGGAAACAGGTTCAAATCGTAAGTGATGGTCGCCTGCAGCGGATCGACCTGATACGCCTCGGGCGGCAGTTCGATCGGCTCATCGAGCTTGCCGCTGCGTTTCTCGGTGAAGAACGTCACGGGACTCTCGCCGGGGCTGAAATCATCACCGAGCAATTCATCGTTGAAGGTTCGCCGGTGAGAGAACTCGATGCGTGCAGCGCTCGGATCCTCCACGGACTGATGGATGCGGATACCGGCCTTCAACGCTTCCTCGGTGAGGCTCGCGCCCTTGAGCCAGTTCGGCGCCAGATCGTCATAGACGACCACCGCCGGGTCCAGCGGTTGGATGGCTTTTTCGGTGGTGTGCTGGCTGAAAGTGCGCACTGGCAGATCCAGTGTTTTGCGGGTCACGGTTGCCGATGAGAAATCCAGCACGCTGACTTCGAGGGTGTCGATGGGGCCGTTGAAGTAGACCTTGTTGTAGCGGCGCGGATGCTGCTGCTCGAAGGTCTGCTGTTCGTCCTCCAGCTGTTTTTCCAACGCCTCGCTCCAGGTTTTCTGCTGTTGCAGATACGCCAGTTGTTTCTCGTAGAAGGCGACTTGTGCCGGGCTCTCATTGATTGAGCCGGCGCGCACCAGGTATTGCCCGCTGGTGTCACGGGCCTGAACGATGACTGGATTGAGCTGCGCACCCTCGACCTCAGGGGCCAGTGGCAGGCTGTTGCTGAATTCGACTTCGGCGTAGTTCTTTTCAAGCTTCAACAGGGTGACGCTGAGGTTGTCATCGGTGCGGGTCTGGCCGACGTCCTTCTGGCTCAGGTTGAAGCTGAACAGGCGGCGCGGCGCGATGACTTCGACTTTGCCTTGCAGGCTCACCGGTTGTGGCTGGCTCTTCTTGTCCACGTCCAGCCCTTCGATGAACGGGTAGGTCACGGTCAGGTCATCGGGGTTGTTGACGTTGGAGCTGGACGGGCTCAACTGAATGCCGGGATCGGTTTCCGACCACTCCGGCTGATAGGCGATCACGCGCTTGTTGCTCAGGGTCACCGACTGCCATTCCACGCCGTGCCGGAATAGAAAGCCGCCGGGAATGTTCAGGTTGAACGGGAATACCGGTTGCAGGTCGGTAAGGTAATCGGAGCTGGCGTCCTTGTGCAGCACGAACAGTCCGTTGATAAAGGTATCGACCAGCGCCTGCGGCGAAGGGTAGTGCTTGAGGATGCCGAGGGTGTCTTCGCCGTAGACGGTTTTCAGCGGTGTGCTGTCGAGCTTGAGCTGCGCGCGTTCGAGCAGCAGCAGCGAACCGCCGAGTTCGGTCACGGCGTCCTTGAGTTTCGGGTCGGTAATGGCGTCCAGTGAGTGTTCGAAGGTTGCCGTCTTCGCGTCGAGGCTGACCGAGGGCTTTTTCTCATCGCCGGGTGAGCAGCCACCCAGCAGCAGAACGAGGCAAATTCCGGCAGTCGTCAACGGTAATCGCACATGCATTTCCAGTCGTCCTGTCCACTTTCGCTAGGCGGTCAATGGTTTGGACAGTAGCAGAAAAAAATTCACACACACACGCAGGTTGCGGTGATGGGAGGTGCGAGCCGGGCGGTTTCTGGCGGTCACGGGCGGCTGGTATACTCGCCGCCGATTTCAATCCTTATTGTGTGAGAGTCAATGGAACGCTTTATCGAAAATGCAATGTACGCCACGCGCTGGCTGCTGGCGCCGATCTATATCGGGCTGTCCCTCGGGCTGCTGGCGCTGGCATTGAAATTCTTCCAGGAAGTGTTTCATGTCATTCCCAACGTGTTTTCCATGGCCGAATCGGATCTGATCCTGGTGCTGCTGTCGCTGATCGACATGGCGCTGGTGGGCGGCCTGCTGGTGATGGTGATGATTTCCGGCTACGAGAACTTCGTGTCCGAGCTGAACATCGACGAAGGCAAAGAGAAACTCAGCTGGCTGGGCACCATGGACTCCTCGTCGCTGAAGATGAAAGTGGCGGCGTCGATCGTGGCGATTTCCTCGATCCACCTGCTGCGGATCTTCATGGATGCCAAGAACGTCGATCCCGAGCACCTGATGTGGTACGTGATCATCCACATGACCTTCGTGATTTCGGCGTTCGCGATGGGTTACCTGGACAAGCTCACCAAGCACTGATCATTGTTTGATCGCTGCAAAAAAAACGCCCGTCTGTTGCGAAACAGACGGGCGGTGTCGTTTGTGGCTTGTGCTTTGGCGCGCGCGGGCATATCCCTGTAAGGGTCCTGGCTCGCCACCGCACGAGGTGCGTTCATGAACCTGCAAGAGTTGAATGCGTTTGCCATCGCCAGAAAGGTCGATGAGCTGAACCTGATCTCCATGGAGGGCGGGATTTATCTGCTCGAGGCGCGGATGCACGGGGCGGCGTACCCGCTGAGTGATCTCAAGGGCGAGATGCTGCAGCTGCGTTCGGTGGAGCATGCACGGGATCTTTTGCATAACTTTCCGGTGCTGCCGTTCAACCTCGTACACACCTCGGTGCACGATGAAATGTGCGGCCTGGGCGTCAGTGACGAGGAAAGCCTGAAAGTGCCGCTGGCCTGGCGCTCGGCCCTGTAGGCGTTGCGCCCCATCGCCGGGCATCTGTGCTAGTCTGCTCGCCCTTTTGGTTCCGGGCGCGCCGGGACGCGCTGTGCACGCACGGCAAGTCTGATGGCCGTCCGCACAGCGGAGCAGTGTCATGTCCGAAGTAAATCTGTCCACCGACGAAACCCGCGTCAGCTACGGTATTGGCCGTCAGCTGGGTGACCAGCTGCGCGATAACCCGCCACCGGGTGTCAGCCTGGACGCCATCCTGGCCGGTCTGACCGACGCATTCGCCGGCAAGCCAAGCCGTGTCGATCAGGAAGCCATGTCCGCCAGCTTCAAAGTGATCCGCGAGATCATGCAAGCCGAAGCCGCTGCCAAGGCTGAAGCCGCCGCAGGCGAAGGCCGTGCGTTCCTGGCTGAAAACGCCAAGAAAGAAGGCATCACCACCCTGGCTTCCGGTCTGCAATTCGAAGTGCTGACCCAGGGCGAAGGCGCCAAGCCATCCCGTGAAGACACCGTGCGTACTCACTACCACGGCATGCTGATCGACGGCACTGTGTTCGACAGCTCCTATGATCGTGGCCAGCCAGCAGAATTCCCGGTTGGCGGCGTGATCGCCGGCTGGACCGAAGCTCTGCAACTGATGAATGCCGGCAGCAAATGGCGCCTGTACGTGCCGAGCGAACTGGCTTACGGCGCTCAAGGCGTTGGCAGCATCCCGCCGCACAGCGTTCTGGTATTCGACGTCGAGCTGCTGGACGTTCTGTAATGCCTGGCCTGTCCCGGTGACAGGTCAATAATGTGGGGGCGGGCTTGCTCGCGAAGGCGTCCTTTCAGGCAAACCATTCGTTGCCTGATACAGCGCTTTCGCCAGCAGGCTGGCTCCCACAGTTTTTTCCGCGCTACTCATATTTCGATCTTGTGATGCAGCTCATTGGTCGGGCGCAAGGCCCGGGCATAGCAGAACAGGAACAGATTGCGCACCAGCTCCTTGAGCACCAGCGGTTCGCTGGAATTCAGGCTGCTGACGTCCAGATCACCCTGATCCTGCAGCTCATGCAGCGCTTCTTCTTCCAGTACCGCACAGACTTCGCCGGTTTCCCGATGCAGGATCCTGAGGTATGGGTGTGGGCGATCCAGCCAGGCGTCGATCAAATAAGTCATGGGTCTCATCTCCTTGAAAGGTTTCAATGAGAATAATTCTTATTCGTCAAATAGCAAGTGCCTATTGGCGGAATGCGATTTTTTCCGGGTAAAGATTGCGTAAGGTCAAAACGGCTGGCGTCTGGCTATTACGCGAGAATGCGGGAGGGAAAAGCACGGAGGGCGATTCACCATCCCGCGGCGGGCACGGGATGGCTGACAGCAGGATCAGACCTTTCTGACGAACTCGGACTTGAGCTTCATCGGGCCGATGCCATCGATCTTGCAGTCGATGTCGTGGTCGCCGTCGCACAGGCGGATGTTCTTGACCTTGGTGCCGACCTTGACCACCAGCGAAGTGCCCTTGACTTTCAGGTCCTTGATCACGGTGATGGTGTCGCCGTCCTGCAACACGTTGCCGACCGAATCTTTCTTCACGGCATCATCGGATGCCACTTCGGCTTCGCCGTTGGCCGACCACTCGTGGGCGCACTCCGGGCAGATCAGTTGGGCACCGTCTTCGTAGGTGTATTCGGAATTGCATTTCGGGCAGGGTGGCAACGTGCTCACTAAGGCTCCTTGATAGGGGATCGCTAAAAGTCGCACATTGTATAGGGTTTTACGCGCAGGAGGGCATAGAGCAGAAACAACTGTGGGAGCGGGCTTGCTCGCGAATGCGGTGTGTCATTGAACATTAATGTTGAATGACAGGTTGCTTTCGCGAGCAAGCCCGCTCCCACAGAAGGCAGATCAGTGCGTGCGGGCGACCGCAAATTCGCTCAGTTCCACTAGTGCATCGCGGTATTCGCTGGCCGGCAGCGCGTCGAGGCACTTGATCGCACGGGCCACGTAGTCGCGGGCCAGTTGCGCGGTGTACTCCAGCGAACCCGAGGCTTCCACGGCGATGCGGATGCTTTCGAGGTCTTCGATCCCGCCTTTCTGGATCGCCTGACGTACCAGAGCAGCTTGCTCCGGCGTACCTTCTCGCATGGTGTAGATCAGCGGCAGGGTCGGCTTGCCTTCGGCCAGATCGTCACCGACGTTCTTGCCCAGAATCTCGGCATCACCCTTGTAGTCCAGCAGGTCGTCGACCAGTTGGAACGCCACGCCGAGGTGATCACCGAAGGTGCGCAGGGCTTCGCTCTGCTCGGCGGTGGCACCGGCCAGTGCGGCGGCGCTGTGGGTCGAGGCTTCGAAAAGCATCGCGGTCTTGCCGCGGATGACTTCCATGTAGGTTTCTTCGGTGGTGCTGGCGTCGCGTACCTTGGACAGTTGCAACACTTCGCCTTCTGCGATGATGCGCGTGGCCTGGGACAGGATCTTCATCACCGGCATCGAGCCCAGCTCGACCATCATTTCGAACGAGCGCGAGTACAGGAAGTCGCCGACCAGCACGCTCGGGGCGTTGCCCCACATAGCGTTGGCGGTCGAGCGGCCACGGCGCATGCCGGACATGTCGACCACGTCGTCATGCAGCAGGGTCGCGGTGTGCAGGAATTCGATGGTGGCGGCCAGCAGGCGCATGTCGTCGCCTTCGCGACCCAGGGCCTTACCGCACAGCAGCACCAATAAAGGACGCAGGCGTTTGCCGCCGGCCGAGGTGATGTAATCGCCGATTTTCGATACCAGCGGCACTCGGGAAGTCAGCTGCTTCTTGATGATGCCGTCGACGGCGTTAAAATCGTCCGCCACCGCGCGGTAGAAAGCTTGGGGTTGCATCAGCGACAGTTGCTCCAGAAGGGTTGCGCGGCATGCTAGGACCCACACCGGGGCCTGTCAAGGCGCGATGGACGGCCACTTGCGTGACTCTCGCGGCTTGCGTACAATCGCGCACCCTGAACTTCCTGGGCAGCACCTGCCTTACGCAATTGCACTTGGGCCGTTCCAGCCCCATGCAGCCATGCCAGCCAATACCTCTTCTTATAAAGAGCTGGGTGAGCAGGATTATCGGAGAAATACCATGTACGCAGTAATCGTTACCGGCGGTAAGCAATACAAGGTCGCTGAAGGTGAATACCTGAAGATCGAAAAACTGGAAGTCGCTACTGGCGAATCCGTGACTTTTGACCGCGTTCTGCTGGTCGCCAATGGCGACGACGTGAACATCGGCGCACCTGTTGTTGCTGGCGCAACCGTCAAGGCTGAAGTGATCTCCCAAGGTCGTCACGATAAAGTCCGCATCATCAAGTTCCGTCGCCGTAAGCACCACATGAAGCGTATGGGCCACCGCCAGTGGTTCACCGAGATCAAAATCACCGGTATTCAGGCTTAATTACAGCCTAATTCCTCACTAGGAGAATTGAACTCATGGCACACAAAAAAGCTGGTGGTAGTACCCGTAACGGTCGCGACTCAGAAGCCAAACGCCTTGGCGTGAAGATGTATGGCGGCCAGGTCATCAAGGCCGGCAACATCATCGTGCGTCAGCGCGGCACCCAATTCCACGCTGGCTACGGCGTTGGCATGGGTAAGGATCACACCCTCTTCGCGAAAATCGAAGGCGTGATCAAGTTTGAAGTAAAAGGCGCCTTCGGTCGTCGTTACGTGAGCGTTGTCGCGGCTTAATCGCGAGATCGCTGGAAGAGCCCTGTCTTGCGACGGGGCTTTTTCGTTTGTGGGGTGAGTCTCTTGCAAAACTGTTTGTATGGGCTGTCGGCGTGCGATGCAGGTCGTGTTTTGGGGTCGCTGCGCTCATTTTTGCAAGAGTCTTATGTCTTGATTGTTTTTCGGCTCGTCCGTATGGCGAGAGGCGTTGAGTTATGAAGTTTGTAGACGAAGTATCGATCCGCGTAAAAGCTGGCGACGGCGGCAATGGCTGCATGAGTTTCCGTCGGGAAAAATTCATTGAAAACGGCGGCCCGAACGGCGGTGATGGCGGTGACGGTGGTTCCATCTACATGATGGCCGACGAAAACCTCAACACCCTGGTCGACTACCGTTACACCCGGCACTTCGATGCCGAGCGTGGCTCCAACGGCGGCAGCACCGATTGCACCGGCAAGAAGGGTGAAGACCTGATCCTGCGCGTGCCGGTCGGTACCACCGTGATCGACTCGGCCACCCAGGAAGTGATTGGCGACCTGACCAAGGCCGGCCAGAAACTGATGGTAGTGCAGGGCGGTTGGCACGGTCTGGGTAACACCCGTTTCAAATCCAGTACCAACCGTGCGCCGCGCCAGACCACTCCGGGCAAGCCGGGTGAGCAGCGCGATCTGAAACTGGAAATGAAAGTGCTGGCTGACGTTGGTCTGCTGGGCTTGCCGAATGCCGGTAAAAGTACCTTTATCCGTTCGGTGTCGGCCGCCAAGCCGAAAGTCGCCGACTACCCGTTCACCACGCTGGTGCCGAACCTGGGTGTGGTCAGCGTTGACCGCTGGAAAAGCTTCGTCATCGCCGACATTCCGGGTCTGATCGAGGGCGCTTCCGACGGTGCCGGCCTGGGTATTCGCTTCCTCAAGCACCTGGCGCGTACGCGTCTGTTGCTGCACCTCGTCGACATGGCGCCGCTGGATGACACCAGCGCACCGGACGCGGCTGAAGTGATCGTCAACGAACTGGTCAAATTCAGTCCGTCGCTGGCCGAGCGTGATCGCTGGCTGGTGCTGAACAAGTGCGACCAGATCCTTGAAGAAGAGCATGAAGAGCGCGTCAAGGAAATCGTTGATCGCCTGCAGTGGGAAGGTCCTGTCTACGTGATCTCGGCCATCGCCAAAGAAGGCACCGAGCGCCTGACCCGCGACATCATGCGTTATCTGGAAGATCGTGCCGATCGCCTGGCTAACGACCCGGCGTACAAGGAAGAGCTGGCCGATCTCGATCAGCGCATCGAAGACGAAGCCCGTGCACAGTTGCAGGCGCTGGATGACAAGCGTGCCCTGCGTCGCAGCGGCGTGAAGTCGGTCCACGACATCGGCGACGATGACTGGGACGAAGAAGATGTGGATGATGAAGACGGTCCGGAAATCATTTACGTGCGCGACTGATTCGTTGCAGTAAACTTAAGCGCCGCTCAATCGAGCGGCGTTTTAGTATCTGGAAATCGATCGTTGGTCACCAATAGCCACGATTAACGTCACGGGCAGCGCTGGGTCGCGCTGTCCTCAAGCTAAGGTTGAAGATGATGCGGAGCAAAGTGACAGGTGCGCAGCGTTGGGTCGTGAAGATCGGCAGCGCTTTGCTGACAGCTGATGGCAAAGGGCTGGATCGTGCGGCAATGAGTGTCTGGGTCGAGCAAATGGTCGCCCTGCATGAGGCAGGTGTCGAGTTGGTGCTGGTGTCCTCCGGGGCGGTGGCTGCCGGCATGAGTCGTCTGGGCTGGACCGCACGACCCAGTGCGATGCACGAGCTCCAGGCCGCTGCTGCAATCGGCCAGATGGGCTTGGTGCAGGCCTGGGAGTCGAGCTTTGCCGAGCATGGCCGGCACACCGCGCAGATTCTCCTGACTCACGATGACTTGTCCGACCGCAAGCGCTACCTCAACGCCCGCAGCACCCTGCGTGCCCTGGTCGAGCTGAAAGTCATCCCGGTGATCAACGAAAACGACACCGTGGTCACCGACGAAATCCGTTTCGGCGACAACGATACGCTGGCGGCGCTGGTGGCCAATCTGGTCGAGGCCGATCTGCTGGTGATCCTCACCGATCGCGACGGCATGTTCGACGCCGATCCGCGCAACAACCCCGATGCGCAGCTGATTTACGAAGCGCGCGCCGATGATCCGACCCTGGATGCAGTGGCGGGCGGTACCGGCGGTGCGCTGGGGCGTGGCGGCATGCAGACCAAGCTGCGTGCGGCGCGGCTGGCGGCGCGGTCTGGAGCGCATACGATCATCGTCGGTGGTCGCCTGGAGCGAGTGCTTGATCGCCTGAAGGCTGGCGAGCGCATCGGTACGCTGCTGTCGCCTGAGCGCGGCATGCTGGCGGCGCGCAAGCAGTGGCTGGCCGGGCATCTGCAGACGCGCGGCACGCTGGTGCTTGACGAGGGTGCGGTGTCGGCATTGTCCCAGGGCAACAAGAGTCTGTTGCCGGTCGGCGTCAAATTGGTCCAAGGCAGCTTCCGCCGTGGCGAGATGGTGGTCTGCGTGGCGCCGGACGGTCGCGAGATTGCTCGCGGTCTGGCCAACTACAGTGCGCTTGAAGCGCAAAAAATCATTGGTCAGTCGTCGGATGCAATTGTCGGCGTGCTGGGCTACATGGCTGAGCCGGAACTGGTTCACCGTGACAACCTGATTCTGGTCTAAGGAAAAACGCGATGCGCATGGCAAAAGGATTGTTGGGTCTGCTGATGGCGTTGCCATTGCTGGCCTCGGCCGAGGAAATCGGTCAGGTGTCGACGGTGTTCAAGTTCGTCGGCCCGAACGACCGGATTGTGGTCGAGGCTTTCGATGATCCGAAGGTCGACGGTGTGACCTGCTACCTGTCTCGCGCCAAGACGGGAGGGGTGAAGGGTGGTCTGGGTCTGGCCGAGGATCGCGCCGAGGCGTCGATCGCCTGTCGTCAGGTCGGTCCGATCAAGTTCAAGGGCGAACTGAAGGATGGTGATGAGGTGTTCAAGGAGCGCACGTCGCTGGTATTCAAAACCATGCAGGTAGTGCGTTTCCTCGACAAGAAGCGCAATACGCTGGTGTACCTTGTCTACAGCGATCGCGTGATCGAAGGTAGCCCGCAGAATGCGGTGACGGCGATTCCGATCGTGCCGTGGGTTCCTGTTCAGCAATAACACCGCAAATCCACAATGTGGGAGCGGGCTTGCTCGCGAATAGGTCGTGTCAGTCGCTAGAAATGTCGGCTGACAGATTGCATTCGCGAGCAAGCCCGCTCCCACTTTTTTATGTGCGGGATTCACCAAATCGCAGGCAATAAAAAACCGACCCTAAGGTCGGTTTTTTAATGACTACGTCGATTAAGCAGCTTCTTTCAGTGCCTTGACGTGGCCATTCAGACGGCTCTTATGACGAGCAGCCTTGTTCTTGTGGATGATGCCTTTATCGGCCATACGGTCGATAACTGGCACAGCCAGAACGTATGCAGCTTGAGCTTTTTCAGCGTCTTTTGCGTCGATGGCCTTAACTACATTCTTGATGTAGGTACGAACCATGGAACGCAGGCTGGCGTTGTGGCTGCGACGCTTCTCAGCCTGTTTTGCACGTTTTTTGGCGGAAGGTGAGTTGGCCACCGTCGAGCTCCTCGAAAGACTTTTTAGGAAATAGCAAACAAAATAGGCCGCGAATCATGCCGATGAAGAGAAGTCTTGTCAAGGGCGCTTGAAACGTTCCGCTAAGTGGTAGGTATGAAGAGGCGGGATATTTATTTCCGGCGCTTGACCTGTAAACTCGCGAGCTTTGGCTCTGTGCTGTTGCGGCGCGGAGTATCGCACAAGTAGGCGCATTGTTCGCCTGCTGTTTATCGACAGGCACACATTTCCTTAATGAATCTGCTCAAATCGTTGGCCGCTGTCAGCTCTATCACGATGCTTTCCCGGATTCTGGGGTTCGTCCGTGACACGCTCATCGCACGCACATTCGGCGCCGGCATGGCGACGGACGCCTTCTTCATTGCCTTCAAACTGCCCAATCTGCTGCGGCGAATTTTCGCCGAGGGTGCGTTTTCGCAGGCCTTCGTGCCGATTCTGGCTGAATACAAAAGTCAGAAGGGCGAAGAAGCGACCCGCACCTTCATTGCTTATGTATCGGGCCTGCTGACGTTGGTGCTGGCGCTGGTCACTGCGCTGGGGATGATCGCCGCACCGTGGGTGATCTGGGCCACGGCGCCGGGGTTTGCCGATACGCCGGAAAAATTCCAGCTCACCTCCGACCTGTTGCGGGTGACATTCCCCTATATATTGCTGATCTCCCTGTCCTCGCTGGCCGGGGCGATTCTCAACACCTGGAACCGCTTTTCGGTGCCAGCGTTCGTGCCGACCCTGCTCAACGTCAGCATGATTGTGTTTTCGCTGTTTCTCACGCCGTATTTCGATCCACCAGTCATGGCTCTCGGCTGGGCGGTACTGGTCGGTGGTCTGGCGCAGTTGCTCTATCAACTGCCGCACTTGAAAAAAATCGGCATGCTGGTGCTGCCGCGTCTGAATCTGCGCGATACCGGCGTCTGGCGAGTGATGAAGCAAATGCTGCCGGCGATCATCGGTGTCTCGGTCAGCCAGATTTCGCTGATCATCAACACCATTTTCGCCTCGTTCCTGGTGGCCGGTTCGGTGTCGTGGATGTATTACGCCGACCGTTTGATGGAATTGCCGTCCGGCGTGCTCGGCGTAGCGTTGGGCACGATTTTGCTGCCGACGCTGGCCAAGACTTATGCGAGCAAGGATCGCCACGAATACTCGCGGATCCTCGATTGGGGCCTGCGCCTATGCTTCGTGTTGGTGTTGCCGTGTGCGCTGGCGCTGGGGATTCTTGCCGAGCCGCTGACCGTGTCACTGTTCCAGTACGGCCAGTTCAGCGCGTTTGATGCGTCCATGACCCAGCGTGCGCTGATTGCCTATTCTGTCGGTCTGCTCGGAATTATCGTGATCAAAGTGCTGGCGCCGGGCTTTTACGCGCAACAGAACATCCGCACCCCGGTAAAAATCGCAATCTTCACCCTGATCGTCACTCAACTGTTCAACCTGGTGTTGATCGGGCCGCTGGCTCACGCCGGTCTGGCGCTGGCGATCAGTGCCGGTGCCTGCCTCAATGCCGGGCTGCTGTTCTATCAACTGCGCAAGCAAAAGATGTATCAGCCGCAACCGGGCTGGTACATGTTCGGCTTCAAACTGGTAGTGGCGGTAGCGGTCATGTCGGCGGTATTACTACTGGGCATGCATTTCATGCCGGCCTGGGATCAGGGGCACATGCTGGAGCGCTTCCTGCGTCTGGGGGCATTGGTAGTTGCCGGTGTGGTGGCATATTTCGGTATGTTGCTGCTGCTCGGTTTCCGTCTGCGCGACTTCAATCGCAAGGCTTTGAGCTGAGGTTTCAGCCTTTATAAACGGGCGCGGGCCGGCAGTTTTGTCGGCTCGATCACTTTGCGTTACGGTGTTGCCTGTCGTCGACCGTCGGGTGTGGTTATAATCGACCACTTTATGAGCAAGAAGCGCGTTATGCAGCTGGTTCGAGGCCTCCACAACTTGCGCCCCCAGCATCGGGGCTGCGTCGCCACTATTGGCAACTTTGACGGTGTTCACCGTGGTCACCAGGCTATCCTGGCCCGGCTGCGTGAGCGTGCGCTCGAGTTGGGCGTACCCAGCTGCGTGGTGATTTTCGAGCCGCAGCCACGGGAATTCTTTGCCCCGGAGACCGCTCCGGCGCGTCTGGCCCGCTTGCGTGACAAGCTGCAGCTGCTGGCCGCCGAAGGCGTCGACCGGGTGTTGTGCCTGGCTTTCAATCAGCGCCTGAGCAAGCTCAGCGCCAGTGAGTTCGTCGATACCATCCTGGTGGACGGCCTCGGCGTGCAGCATCTGGAAGTCGGCGACGATTTCCGCTTCGGCTGCGATCGCCTTGGCGATTTCGATTTTCTGCTGCAGGCCGGCCAGGTTCACGGTTTTACCGTGGAAGCCGCGCAAACCGTCGAGCTGGACGGCATTCGCGTCAGCAGCACTCAGGTGCGCAACGCGTTGGCCGCCGCCGATTTTGCCTTGGCCGAACGCCTGCTCGGCCGCCCGTACCGGATCGCCGGTCGCGTGCTGCACGGTCAGAAACTGGCCCGGCAACTGGGTACGCCCACTGCCAACATTCAACTCAAGCGCCGTCGCGTACCGTTCACCGGGGTTTACCTGGTAGATGTGGACATCGACGGCAAGACCTGGCCCGGCGTCGCCAATATTGGCGTGCGGCCTACGGTCCAAGGTGATGGCAAAGCCCACCTTGAAGTTCATCTACTGGATTTTGCCGGCGATCTGTATGACCGGCGTCTGACGGTGGTTTTCCACCAAAAGCTGCGTGAAGAGCAGCGTTTCGCCTCCCTGGAGGCACTGAAAACGGCGATCAACGCGGATGTCGCCGCCGCCCGTGCACTAGCCGCACCTAGCGCCCATCGCTAATGAAGAGCCTTAAATGACCGACTATAAAGCCACGCTAAACCTTCCGGACACCGCCTTCCCAATGAAGGCCGGCCTGCCACAGCGCGAACCGCAGATCCTGCAGCGCTGGGACAGTATTGGCCTGTACGGAAAGTTGCGCGAGATTGGCAAGGATCGTCCGAAGTTCGTCCTGCACGACGGCCCTCCGTACGCCAACGGCACGATCCACATCGGTCACGCACTGAACAAGATTCTCAAGGACATGATCATCCGCTCGAAGACCCTGTCGGGTTTCGACGCGCCGTATGTTCCGGGCTGGGACTGCCACGGCCTGCCGATCGAGCACAAGGTTGAAGTGACCCACGGCAAGAACCTGGGCGCGGACAAGACCCGTGAGCTGTGCCGTGCCTACGCCACCGAGCAGATCGAAGGACAGAAGACCGAGTTCATCCGCCTCGGCGTGCTGGGCGACTTCGCCAACCCGTACAAGACCATGAACTTCAAGAACGAGGCCGGTGAAATCCGCGCTCTCGCCGAAATCGTCAAGGGCGGTTTCGTGTTCAAGGGCCTGAAGCCGGTGAACTGGTGCTTCGACTGCGGTTCGGCGCTGGCCGAAGCCGAAGTCGAGTACGAGAACAAGAAGTCCTCGACCATCGACGTGGCTTTCCCGATCGCCGACGAAGCCAAACTGGCCGCCGCGTTCGGTCTGCCATCGCTGAGCAAGCCTGCCTCGATCGTGATCTGGACCACCACCCCGTGGACCATCCCGGCCAACCAGGCACTGAACGTGCACCCGGAATTCAACTACGCCTTGGTCGATATCGGCGACAAGCTGCTGGTTCTGGCTGAAGAGCTGGTTGAATCCTGCCTGTCGCGTTACGGCGTTGAAGGCTCGGTCATCGCGACCAGCACCGGTAAAGAGCTGGAACTGATCAACTTCCGTCACCCGTTCTACGACCGCCTGTCGCCAGTCTATCTGGCCGACTACGTCGAACTGGGCGCCGGCACCGGTGTGGTTCACTCCGCCCCGGCCTACGGTGTGGACGACTTCGTGACCTGCAAGAAGTACGGCATGGTCAACGATGACATCCTCAATCCGGTACAAAGCAACGGCGTGTACGTGCCGTCGCTGGAGTTCTTTGGCGGCCAGTTCATCTGGAAGGCCAACCCGGCCATCGTCGAAAAACTCACCGAAGTCGGTGCGCTGCTGCACACCACCGTCATCGAACACAGCTACATGCACTGCTGGCGCCACAAGACCCCGCTGATCTACCGCGCCACCGCGCAGTGGTTCATCGGCATGGACAAAGAGCCGGTCAGCGGCGACACCCTGCGCGTGCGCTCGCTCAAAGCCATCGAAGACACCAAGTTCGTTCCGGCCTGGGGCCAGGCGCGCCTGCACTCGATGATCGCCAACCGTCCGGACTGGTGCATCTCCCGTCAGCGTAACTGGGGCGTGCCGATCCCGTTCTTCCTCAACAAGGAAAGCGGCGAACTGCACCCACGCACCGTCGAGCTGATGGAAGAAGTCGCCAAGCGCGTTGAAGTCGAAGGCATCGAAGCCTGGTTCAAGCTCGACGCCGCTGAACTGCTGGGCGACGAAGCGCCGCTGTACGACAAGATCAGCGATACCCTCGACGTGTGGTTCGACTCGGGCACCACCCACTGGCACGTGCTGCGCGGTTCGCACCCGATGGGTCACGAAACCGGCCCGCGCGCCGACCTGTACCTGGAAGGTTCCGACCAGCACCGCGGCTGGTTCCACTCGTCGCTGTTGACCGGTTGCGCCATCGACAACCACGCGCCGTACCGCGAGCTGCTGACCCACGGCTTCACCGTCGACGAGTCCGGCCGCAAGATGTCCAAGTCGCTGGGCAACGTGATCGCGCCGCAGAAAGTCAACGACACTCTGGGCGCCGACATCATGCGTCTGTGGGTCGCGTCGACCGACTACTCCGGCGAAATGGCCGTGTCCGAGCAGATCCTGCAACGCAGCGCGGACGCCTATCGTCGCATCCGTAACACCGCGCGTTTCCTGCTTTCCAACCTGACCGGTTTCAACCCGGCCACCGACCTGCTGCCGGCTGAAGACATGCTCGCACTGGATCGCTGGGCGGTGGACCGTACTTTGCTGCTGCAACGCGAACTGCAAGAGCACTACGGCGAATACCGTTTCTGGAACGTTTACTCGAAGATCCACAACTTCTGCGTGCAGGAGCTGGGTGGTTTCTACCTCGACATCATCAAGGACCGCCAGTACACCACCGGCGCCGACAGCAAGGCACGTCGCTCGTGCCAGACCGCGCTGTTCCACATCTCCGAAGCGCTGGTGCGCTGGATCGCACCGATCCTCGCGTTCACCGCCGACGAGCTGTGGCAGTACCTGCCGGGCGAGCGCAACGAATCGGTGATGCTCAACACCTGGTACGAAGGTCTGACCGAGCTGCCGGAAGGCTTCGAGCTGGGTCGCGCCTACTGGGATCGCATCATGGAAGTGAAGGTGGCGGTCAACAAAGAGATGGAAATCCAGCGTGCGGCCAAAGCCGTCGGTGGCAACCTGCAAGCCGAAGTGACGCTGTTCGCCGAAGAGGCGCTGAGCGCCGACCTGGCCAAGCTGAGCAACGAGCTGCGCTTTGTCCTGATCACCTCGACTGCCAGCGTGGCACCTTTCGTTCAGGCACCTGCGGACGCGGTAGCCACCGAAGTCAGCGGCCTGAAACTGAAGATCGTAAAATCGGCCTTCCCGAAATGCGCCCGTTGCTGGCACTGCCGCGAAGACGTTGGCGTGAACCCGGAGCATCCGGAAATCTGCGGTCGTTGCGTCGACAACATCAGCGGCGCCGGCGAGGTTCGTCACTATGCCTAACGCCGTTGGCCGTTTCGGACGGTTGAGCTGGCTCTGGTTGAGTTTGCTGGTTCTGGTCATCGACCAGGCCAGCAAGTTCTACTTCGAAGGCAAGCTCGAAATGTTCCAGCAGATCGTGATCATTCCCGATTACTTCAGCTGGACCCTGGCCTACAACACCGGCGCGGCGTTCAGCTTCCTGGCCGACAGCTCCGGCTGGCAGCGCTGGCTGTTCGCCCTGATCGCGATCGTGGTCAGTGCGGTGCTGGTGGTCTGGCTCAAGCGTCTGGGGCGCAACGATACCTGGCTGGCTGTCGCTTTGGCGCTGGTGCTGGGCGGCGCGCTGGGCAATCTGTATGACCGCATTGCCCTGGGCCATGTGATCGACTTCATTCTGGTGCACTGGCAGAACCGCTGGTACTTCCCGGCGTTCAACTTCGCCGACAGCGCCATCACCGTCGGTGCGGTGATGCTGGCACTGGACATGTTCAAAAGTAAGAAAACCGGAGAAGCCGTTCATGACTGAACAGGTATTGGCTGAGCAACGCATCGGCCAGAACACGGAAGTCACTTTGCACTTTGCATTGCGCCTGGAGAACGGCGACACGGTCGACAGCACGTTCGACAAGGCTCCGGCGACCTTCAAGGTCGGCGACGGCAATCTGCTGCCGGGATTCGAAGCGGCATTGTTCGGCTTCAAGGCCGGCGACAAGCGTACGCTGACCGTCGAGCCGGAAAACGCTTTCGGCCAGCCGAATCCGCAAAACGTACAGATCATCCCGCGTTCGCAGTTCGTCGACATGGAGTTGTCGCCGGGTTTGCTGGTGATCTTCAATGATGCGGCCAATACTGAGCTGCCGGGTGTGGTGAAAGAGTTCGATGACGCGCAAGTGACCATCGACTTCAACCACCCGCTGGCCGGCAAGACGCTGACCTTTGACGTCGAGATCATCAACGTCAAAGCGATCTGAGTGACACCGCAGAACAATGGTGGGAGCGGGCTTGCTCGCGAATGCTGACTGACATTCAACATAGAAGTTGTCTGACACACTGCTTTCGCGAGCAAGCCCGCTCCCACATTGGATTTTTGCTGGATTTGAGCAATGTGCTCGATCAGCAGGACGTAAATTTATTTCGCGCGCAAGACACGAGGCACAGCATGCAAATCAAACTCGCCAACCCCCGTGGCTTCTGCGCCGGCGTGGACCGGGCGATCGAAATCGTCAACCGCGCCCTGGAAGTCTTCGGGCCGCCGATCTACGTGCGTCATGAAGTGGTGCACAACAAGTTCGTCGTTGAAGACCTGCGCAGCCGTGGCGCGATCTTCGTCGAGGAGCTGGATCAGGTGCCGGACGACGTCATCGTAATCTTCAGTGCTCACGGCGTTTCTCAAGCCGTACGCAGCGAAGCCGCCGGCCGTGGCCTGAAGGTATTCGACGCCACTTGCCCGCTGGTGACCAAGGTGCACATTGAAGTCGCGAAATACAGCCGCGACGGCCGTGAGTGCATCCTGATCGGCCACGCCGGTCACCCGGAAGTCGAAGGCACCATGGGCCAGTACGACGGCAGTAACGGCGGCGCGATCTACCTCGTCGAAGACGAGAAAGACGTAGCCGAACTGCAAGTACGGAACCCGGAAAAACTGGCGTTCGTGACCCAGACCACCCTGTCGATGGACGACACCAGTCGGGTGATCGATGCCCTGCGCACACGTTTCCCGGCCATCGGTGGTCCGCGCAAGGACGACATCTGCTACGCCACGCAAAACCGTCAGGACGCGGTCAAGCAACTGGCCGACGAATGCGATGTGGTGTTGGTGGTGGGCAGCCCGAACAGCTCCAACTCCAACCGCCTGCGTGAGCTGGCCGAACGCATGGCCACGCCGGCCTACCTGATCGACGGCGCCGAAGACCTGCAGAAGAGCTGGTTCGAGGGTGTCGAGCGCATAGGCATCACCGCTGGTGCCTCCGCACCGGAAGTGCTGGTTCGCGGCGTGATCCAGCAGTTGCAAGCCTGGGGCGCGACCGGTGCCGATGAACTGGCCGGTCGCGAAGAGAACATCACCTTCTCGATGCCGAAAGAGCTGCGCGTCCGTTCGATCTGACGCTCTTCGCCTTCAGGCACAGCGCCTGCTCAGCCTTTGCGCTGGTCAGGCGCACCCGGCCGGTTGCCGCCAGCACCACCTGGCGCTGGCTGACCGGCTCGCGTGCCGAACAGATATGTAATGTCCCTGCCTGAAATGCCCGCCCGGGCATCAGCGGTTGTCCAAGACTGCTGAAGCGCACGTAACGACTGACCGCCCAATTACCGACAATCGGTGTCCGCCCGTCACTCGTATGCTCCACCAGCAGCGGGTTGCTGCTGTCCAGCGACCCCTTGCCGCTGATATCCAGAATGATCCGCCAGCCCTGACTCCAGTCGCCGTTGATGCCATGGATTACCACGCTCTGGTTGCGGGTGATGGCCAGGGTGCGGGCGTTGCGAATTCCGTCGAGCAGCGACTGCGCCGCTTGGTCGCGATGGGTCGACTCGGTGAAGGTGGCGAACGCCGGGCTGACCAGCGACAGAACAATTGCGCCAATCGCCAGTCCCATAAGCAATTCAATCAGGCTGAAACCCTGTTGCGGCATGACAACTCCCTCCGTGGAGCATGAAGCCCGGCGCGATCCTTTTCGCCGGGCAGGGCAAATCAACCGACGCGGGCCGGTTGAATGTTCTAGTTTGTAGAAGCAGGTATAGCCGACGGCAACGGAGGGCATCGATGGATCATCGTACAAAAGGTTTCACGCTGCCCGAGTTGTTGGCTGCGGTAGCGGTGATGGTGATCCTCATCACCCTGGCGGTGCCGGGCTTCACCCGCTCGATCCAGAGCAGCAAGGCCGACACCGAAATGGGCGACCTGCAGCGCGCCATCAACTACGCGCGGCTGGAGGCGATTGATCGCGGCGTGACCACACGCTTGCGCCCGAGCGCCGGCGGCAGCGTGTGGACCGGCGAATTGTCGGTCTACGACAGTACTGGCACTCCGGCCAATGTATTACGGGTTGTTCCAGCGATGAGCAGCGGCGCGACTCTGACGCTACCCTCAGGAGTGACCGCACTGGATTTCAATAATCTGGGTGGCTTGGCGGCGCCGTCGACAGCGGTGGTCATCAGTTACGTACTGGGAACGCAAAGCAGGACGCTGAACGTGTGTCTGAACGGACGAATTCAATTGGGTGGAAGTTGCGGATGAGGGCAGGGAGCACACAGGCACAGGAGGGCATGTCGCTGATCGAAGTGCTGGTCGCGTTGCTGATTCTGACCGTCGGGATATTGGGCGCGGCTGCCGTTCAAGTAAATGCGCTGAAGTACACTGACAGTTCGCGAATGACCAGTCAGGCCAGCTTCATCGCCTACGACATGATGGACCGCATCCGCGCCAATTCCGCTGCCGATTACACGGTCACGCCGCCGACCGCCGGCAACCTCAGCGTCGCCCGCGATCAGGATCTCTACGATTTCACCACTAACATCGTCAATTTCGGCGGGCCGACCGCCACGGGCACGATCACCCTCAATCAACGGGTGTACACCATCACCATCAACTGGAATGACTCACGGGCGGCGAATGCCACCGGTACCACCCGCAGCTTCGTTCTGACCAGTCGCGCCACGGTCGATCCGGTGGCCACGCCATGAAGCATGATCAGCGGGGGTTCGGCCTGATCGAAATGCTCATCGCGCTAGCGCTTGGGCTGATCATCGTACTGGGGGTGGTGCAGACGTTCCTTGCAGCCAAAAACACTTACGTCAGCCAGAACACCGCCGCTGCGATGCAGGAAGACGCACGTTTTGTCCTGAGCAAGATGATTCAGGAACTGCGCATGGTCGGCATGTTCGGCTGTCTGGGCACGATTACTGATGCGAGCTCGGCAGGGGATTTCACCGCGGCGCAGATCACCCCGATCAGTTGGGACAACAGCAACCTCAAGCTGACTCTGGTTACCGCTGATGTCGGCGGCAGTGGTGGCACGCCGACCTGGACGGTGGTCTCCGATTGCCGCAACAGCGCCACGGCCTATACCGGGTTGCGGGCGGCAGCGAGCGGGCAGATCGCTTTTCCGATCCGCCGCTTGATCTACAGCTTCAGCAACAACCAGATTCTCATGGGCACCGGCAGCGGCACGCCGACCCAACAGGTGTTGGTGAACAACGTCAGCGCCTTCACTGTGATGTTCGGTCTGGCGACGTCCGCCACTGACGTCGCGGCGTCCTCCTACAGTGCCAACCCTAGCGATCCGGCGCGCATCCGCAGTGTGCGACTGAGCCTGACCCTCACTGACCCGAACAACCGGGTGGCCAATCAAACCTTCAACGTGGTTGCCGCTTTGCGCAACCGCTTGCAATGAGGGCCGGGCCGATGAGGATGACTTTCGACCAGCGGCAAAACCAGCGTGGCATGGTGTTGCTGGTCAGTCTGGTGTTTCTGTTGCTGCTGACCTTGATCGGGCTGTCCTCGATGCAGAGCGCCAACCTGCAGGAAAAAATGGCCGGCAGCGTCAGCCTGCGCAATCAGTCGTTCCAGACCGCCGAGGCGGCGTTGCGTATCGGCGAGAGTGCGGTGCAGCTCGACAGTTATTCGCTGGCGGTGTGTGCCAGCACTACACAGTGTGCACCGCCGGCAGAGTCTTCGGTGGTCAGTGCGGCGGGGCTCAATTCGACTTCCGGGGTCACATGGATCGCTGCCGGTAATGGCTTTTATGGGGTGCAGAACATTGGCACCACCCTGACGGCGGTCAACGTGCCGAGCAACACGTCGGCGACCCTGTACCGAGTGACCGCTGTCGGCATTGCTGGTACTTCGCGCAGTGTGGTGGAGAGTGTCTATGCGAAGTATTGAGCGCTGCCGGACGTTGTTGGCGGGGATGCTGCTGAGCTTGTATCTGGCGGCGCCGGCGTATGCGTTCACGCCGTCCGATTCGCCACTGTTGAGTGCTGCGGCGGTGCCGCCCAACGTGATGTTGCTGATCGATGATTCCGGCAGCATGAACAGCATCATTTACGCGGCAGGATTCGACCCCGACGTCACGCGTACACCGGCCCGGCAATGTAATGCGTTGCTCGGGCTGTGCCTGAGTTCGACGGCGATCACTGGCGATCCGGTGTTTCTCTCGAACCTGCCGACCTCCGGTTGCTCCGGCGGCGCCTTCGCCTTCTACAACAACAGCGTCGCGCCGTTGTGCCTGAAACTGCCTGATCCGGTGGGCGGCGGCAATACTCGCTACACGGGGGATTACATCGCCTATGTGGTCGGGCTGGCGATCAACAACGGCACGCGCGACTTCACCACCGGGGCGATTCCCAACGACTATCGGATCAACGTCGCGCGCAACGTGTCCACCGCACTGGTCACCAGCAACCGTAACTTGCGCATGGGCCTGTCGACCTTCAACCCGGTGACCAGCAACAACCCCGGGAACGGAGGATACATCGCTCGTTCCATCAGTGATCTGTCGCCGGTCTCCGGCAGCGTGACCCAGGCGCAGGCCGACGCCAACTACAATGCGTTGATTTCGGCGATCGGTGGTTTGGGGGCCGTGGCCAACACGCCATTGGCGGAAACCTATTACGAAATCACCCGGTACATGCGCGGCATGACGCCGTACTACAACAGCACACCCACCACTTACACCAGTCCGATCCAGTACCGCTGCCAGAAGAACTATGGCGTAGTGATCACCGACGGCCTTCCGACGTATGACCGCACGTTTCCCACCAATGACCCGTTGGGCGGAAGTCGCTTGCCGAACTGGGACGGCATCAACAATGACGGCAACAACCTCAATGGAGACAATGAAGGCGACACGCTGTATCTGGATGACATCGCCAAGTTCGCCTACGACATCGACATGCGTTCGACCGGCGTCGATGCGGCGGGCAAGAGCTGGAGTTCGGCGGATTTTCCCAAGCAGAACATGAACACCTACACCGTCGGCTTTACCGCCGACAACGACATGCTTTCCGACGCCGCTGCCTATGGGCAGGGCAAGTATTACCAGGCCACCGACAGCACCGGCCTCAACACCGCGCTGTCCTCGGCCTTGAGCGACATCACTTCCAAGGCCGGCTCCGGCGGCAGCGGTGTCACCAGCGGCACCACGCTGGCCAGTGGCACCAGTTATTTCCAGACCAGTTACGACCCCAAGGACTGGCGCGGCACGATCAAATCCTTTGGCTTCACTTCGGCTGGCGCGGTGAACACCTCGGCAGCGTTGTGGACCACCGATACCACCATCGTGCCGGGCGCGACCGCACCGACCTATCAATCGTGGAACACCAGCAGCAATGCCGCCGTGACTCTGGCCTATGGCAACTTTTCCGCGGCCCAACAGACGACGCTCAGCCAGAGCCTGCCCACCGGTATCAGCGGCAGCGATCTGGTGGAGTGGAGCAAGGGCACCAACAAGACCGGGCTGAAAGTGCGCAGCGTGTTGCTTGGCGACGTCATCAACTCACCGCTGGTGCTGGCCTCGCCCAGCGATAAAACCGCCTCCGACCTCTCGGGTGACACCACCTACACCACGTATCTGACCACCAAATCGGCGAACATGAATTCAAGTCTGGTGGTGAATGCCAACGACGGTTTCGTCAACGTGATCAACTCGGCCAACGGCACCCGGCGTTATGCCTACATGCCGTCCAGCGTGTTGCCGTCGCTGCGGCTGATTGCCGACCCGGCGTACATCAATGGCGTCAGCCACAAGTTTCTGGTGGACGGTCAGGTCGGTGTGTATGACGCGCAAATCAACAGCGCCTGGAAAACCCTGGCCATCGGCGGCACCGGTGCTGGCGGCAAGACTTTCTATGCGCTGCAACTGTTCGACGCGTCGGCGGGCAATGTGCTCAATGCCCTGTGGGAAGTCAGTGCACCTGCCACGGCTAACACCGCCAACGCATTCAATGATCTGGGTTACGCCTATGCCCGGCCGGAAGTGGCACGCTTGGCCGATGGTCGTTGGGCGGCGTTCATTGCCAATGGTTATGGCAGCAACTCCGGAGTGGCGGCTTTGTATGTGCTGGATGTGCGTGACGGTTCGTTGATCAAGAAGATCGTGATCGACAGCACTGAAACCACCAATGGTTTGTCGTCGGTGAAGCTCAAGGTCAATTCGTCGAACGTGGTGCAGGCCGCTTATGGCGGTGATCTGAAAGGGCGATTGTGGAAATTCGATCTGAGCGCGACATCGACCGACAGTTGGGGCGTGGCGTTTTCCGGCAAACCACTGTTCACTACGGCGGGCGGGGCGACTCAACCGATCACCGCGCAGCCGCTGCTGGCGGACAATTCGCTGGGGGGCAAACAGATCTTTGTCGGCACCGGCAAATTCAACGAGACCGCCGACAAGACCAACAAGGATTTGCAGGCGTTTTATTCGGTGTGGGATGCCGACGGTGGTTCCGGGCAACTGACGGTCAGCAGCCTGCAGGCGCAAGCAGTGACCGGGGTGTTCTCCGGCAGCACCGGGCAGTTCATCACCACCAGCCAGAACGACACGACCTATCCGGGGGAGAAGGGCTGGTACCTGCCGTTGGTGTACAACAACGTGCTGACCGGCGAGCGGGTGATCAATCAGGCCAGTCTGGTGCTTGGACGCATCGTGTTTACCACCGCCAGTGTCGACACCACCGACCCGTGTGCCAGTTTCGGCACCGGCAAACTGGTCGAACTCGATGCGTTCAGCGGTAAGATGCTCAACTACGCGGTGCTCGACACCAACGCCGATGGCGTGGTCGACAGCAACGACACGATTTCCAGCGGCGTGGTGTTTACCGGCGGGATTCCGACCCTGAACGCCATCGTCAATGGCGCGACGCGCAAGATCGTCAACGATTCCAGTGGCACTGTCACCACACTGGTGGAAAAATCCGGCGGCGGCAGCCGGCGTATCATGTGGCGACAAATACAGTAAGTGAGAGTTTGAGGCATGCGCAGATTCAACCGAGGTTTCACCCTGATCGAAATCATGATCGTGATTGCGATCATCGGGATCATCATCACCATCGCCGCACCGAGCTACACCGAATACCTGAAAAAGGGCCGGCGCGCCGAAGTGGTGTCGCTGCTCTCGGAGCAGGCGCAGAGCCTCGAACGCTTCTATACCAAAAACAACGTCTACACCGGCATCACCGGTCTGAGCACGGGCAATGATTTCTACACCATCACCCCGACGATCGCTGATCAGACCTTCCTGCTGACGGCCACCCGCAAGGCCGGCACGACCATGGCCACCGACAAGTGCGGGGATTTCACCCTGACCAACACCGGCGTCAGAAGTATGAACAACGCAACCACCGGGCTGACCACCAAGGATTGCTGGGGCCGCTGAGGTACCTTCTTAAGGGCGCATTTTTTGCGCCCACTGTCTTTTTTACGGTTGGATCAAACATGACCAGGCAACAGCAAGTGGTGATTGTCGGTGGCGGGGTGATTGGCCTGCTGACCGCCTACAACCTCGCCTCCGAAGTGCGCAGCGTGGTGCTGCTGGATCGCTCGAACGTCGGCCAGGAATCGTCCTGGGCCGGCGGCGGTATCGTTTCACCGCTGTACCCGTGGCGCTATAGCCCGGCAGTCACCGCGCTGGCGCATTGGTCGCAGGATTTTTATCCACAGCTGGGCGAGCGGCTGTTTGCCGATACCGGGGTTGATCCTGAAGTGCACACCACCGGCCTGTATTGGCTGGATCTGGAGGATGAAGCCGAGGCGCTGGCTTGGGCCGAGCAGGAAAACCGTCCGCTGCGGGCTGTGGATATCTCGGCGGCGCACGACGCGGTGCCGGTGTTGGGCGGCGGGTTCTCCCGGGCGATCTACATGGCTGATGTGGCCAATGTGCGAAACCCGCGTCTGGTCAAATCATTGAAAGCCGCTTTGCTGGCGCTGCCGAACGTGACGATTCACGAGCAATGCGAAGTCAGCGGGTTTGTTCGCGAAGGCGAGCGGGTGGTTGGCGTCGAGACGTCCAAAGGCGTGATCAGTGGCGATCAGGTGGTGCTGACGGCCGGGGCATGGAGCGGTGATCTGCTCAAGACGCTGGACCTGACGCTGCCGGTGGAGCCGGTCAAGGGCCAGATGATTCTCTACAAGTGCGCAGCGGATTTCCTGCCGAGCATGGTGCTGGCCAAGGGGCGTTATGCGATTCCGCGTCGCGACGGGCACATTCTGATCGGCAGTACGCTGGAGCACGAAGGCTACGACAAGACGCCGACCGATGTCGCGTTGCAGAGCCTCAAGGCTTCGGCGGTCGAGCTGCTGCCGGCGCTGGCGGAGGCCGAAGTGGTGGGGCACTGGGCCGGTTTGCGCCCAGGCTCGCCGGAGGGGATTCCGTATATCGGACGGGTGCCGGGGTTTGAGGGTTTGTGGCTGAACTGCGGGCATTACCGCAATGGCCTGGTGCTGGCGCCGGCGTCGTGTCAGTTGTTTGCCGATGTGATGCTGGGGCGTGCGCCGATTATTGATCCGGCGCCGTATGCGCCTGAAGGTCGCATTTAGTCAGATATTTCTATGGTGGCTGGCAGAGCGCTTTCGCGAGCAAGCCCGCTCCCACATTGGATCTGCGGTGAACACAAATTGTGTGAACAACCGAGATCTACTGTGGGAGCGGGCTTGCTCGCGAAGGGGCCTCAATCCAGACCGAGTTTCTTCAGCCTGTAGCGCATCGAGCGAAACGACAAACTCAACCGCTGCGCCGCCGCCGTACGATTCCAGCGCGTTTCCTCCAGCGCCTGCAGGATCAGTTTGCGCTCGACGTTCTCCAGATAATCTTCAAGGTTGTCGATCTGCGTCAGGTCGGCAATGCCGTCCTCGACTGCGCAATTGCCTTCGCTCAAGCGCAAATCCGCAGCCTCGATCACCTGGTTTTCGCACAGAGTGTGCGCGCGTTCGAGGACATTCTCCAGTTCTCGCACATTTCCGGGAAAACGATAACGCTTCAGTGCTTCAAGCGCTTGCGGGTGCAATTGGGCTGCCGGCTGGCCACTGTTGCTGGCCAGACGCTGGAGCATGTGCGTGGCCAGCACTTCGATGTCGTCGCGCCGTTCGCGCAGGGATGGCACGCGCAGTTCGATCACATTCAAGCGGTAATACAGGTCCTGGCGAAAGCGCCCGGCGGCGACTTCCGCTTCCAGGTCTTTGTGTGTGGCGCACAGAATGCGCACATCGACCACGGTTTCTTGCTGGCCGCCGACGCTGCGCACGGCTTTTTCCTGAATCGCCCGCAGCAGCTTGACTTGCATCGACAGCGGCAGATCCGCCACTTCATCGAGAAACAGGGTGCCGCCGTGCGCGGCCTGAAACAGCCCCGGTTTGTCGTCCACCGCGCCGGTAAAGCTGCCTTTGCGATGGCCAAAAAATTCGCTCTCCATCAGCTCTGAAGGGATCGCCCCGCAGTTGACGGGTACAAACGGCTGTTGCGCGCGCGGCCCTTGTTCGTGGATCAACCGCGCGACCAGCTCTTTGCCGCTGCCCGATTCGCCGCTGATGTAGACCGGTGCCTGACTGCGCGCCAGTTTGTCGATCTGTTTGCGAAGGTCGCGCATGGGCTGCGAGTCGCCGAGCAGGCGCCGATCTATCGACGATGCGACGCCCCCCGCCGCTGGCATGCGCAGTGCGGTGCTGACCAGTTCGCGCAGGCGCGTGAGATCAACCGGCTTGGTGAGGAAGTCGAAGGCGCCGGCCTTCAGCGCATTGATCGCGGTTTCCAGGCTGCCATAGGCGGTGATCATCGCCACCGGCAGTTGTGGATGACGTTGCTGGATGTGCTGCACCAGGTCCAGCCCCGTGCCGTCGGGCAGGCGCATGTCGGTCAGGCACAGGTCGAACGCATTGCGCTGCAACAGTGCCTGGGCTTCGCCGAGGTTGCGAGCACTGAAGGTGTCGAGTTTCATCCGTCCCAGGGTGATTTCCAGGAGTTCGCGGATATCCGGTTCGTCGTCGACGATGAGGATTTTTTGCCGTGGGCTCGTGTTCAACTTTGTTTCCGTCCGTGAGCAAAGGTGATGCGAAAGCAGCCGCCGCCTTGGCGTGGTTTGAAGTCTAGGCGCGCCTGGTTGCTTTCGCACAGCTCACGGGACAGATAAAGCCCAAGGCCGGTGCCTTGGCTGCTGGTGGTGAAGAACGGTTCGAACAGATGCGCCTGCTGATCGGACGGCACACCGGGGCCGTTGTCCTGTACTTCGAGCACCGCCAGCTGGCTGTCGGGGTCGACGAACAGCGCCAGCCAGACTTCGGCCTGCTGGTGCAGCAGAACGCTGTGCCGCCAGCCGTTGCGTAACAGATTGTCGAGAATCTGCGTGAGCTGGTCGGGATCCATCAACGTGATGAAGTCCCCGGAATTGATCCGCAAATGAATCGACTGGCGCTCGCTCGCCTGCTCGCGGCTCTCGGCAACAAAGTGTTCCAGCCACGGTTTGAGATCCAGCCGTTGCGGAGCGCTTTGCTGGCGGCGCGACAGTTGCAGGACGTTTTCGATGACTCGGTTCATGCGGCGGGAGTGGTCTTGAATGATCTGCGTCAGACGCCGATCGGCGCTATCGAGTTCCTCGGACTCCGCCAATAGCTGCGCGGCATGACTGATGGCGCCCAGTGGATTGCGGATTTCATGGGAGATGCCGGCAGTCAGACGCCCCAGTGCGGCGAGTTTGAGCTGCTGGGCTTGCTGAGCGATTTGCGCCAGATCTTCGAGGAACACCAGGGTTTGCTGGTTGGGACTCTGGTCGAGGGCGATGAAGCTGGGTTGCAGTTCCAGGCCGTTGCCGGGGATCTTCAGACTCTGCGGGCGCAGGGTCGGGTTGCTCAGCCACAGCTGCAGACGCTCGACTAATGCCGGCGAGTAGTCGCTGATCAAATGCCCTTCAAGATGCGACTGGGCCAACAGATTTTTCGCGCTGTGATTGGCCAGCTGTACCCGGCGCTGTTCGTCGAGTACCAGGATGCCGGTGCGCATGCGTTGCAGAATCAGGGCGTTGAGGGCTTCAAGACTGGTGACTTCGCTGGCACGCTGTTCGGCGAGATTTTCGCTGACTTCCAGACGCCGGATCAGGCCCTGGACCAGCAACGATGCGGCAAAACACAAAGCGCCGAGGGTCCCGGCTTGCAGATAGTCATTGGCGCTCAGGGGGTGACTGAAGCCCAGCAGAAAGCTGGAGCCGACTATGCCGAGTGCGCCGATGGCGGCAATCAGCAGGCCGATGCGCCGGCGCAGCAGGGTGTTGGCGATCGCCACCGAGACAATCAGCAGGTTGCCGATGGCGCTGGCCACGCCGCCCGCCGCGTAGAACAGACTGCACAGCAACAGCACATCGACCAAGGCCAGGGTGAACAACTGCGCCGGGCGGCGGGTGTTCTCCAGGAACACCACCAGCAGAATGTTCAGCACCAGATACAACCAACTGCCGCTGCGCAGCAGATCGTCGTCGGCTGACGTCAGCAGGCGGTTGTCCATGTTGCTGGAGATCAGCAGCACCAGGGTGATGCCGACGCTTAAACGGTAGAGATGATAGAGGCGCAGCAGGCGCTGCGCCTGTTTACGGTCGGCGTTGGCGGCCTCAGCGATCACTGGTGCCTGGGCCTTGCTCAAGGTGAGCCTGGCTGCAATACCATTGTTGCTGAAGGTTCAGCGCGCGATCGCGCGGCAGGTGCACGCCGCAGTGAGCGCAACGCACCATCGGCGCGGCGTCTTGCTCGCGGGGCGATTGGGCAGACGCGGAGGGCGCCTTGAATTTGCGCCACAGCCATACCGCAGCGAAAATCAGGACAATCCAGAACAGTAAACGAAGCATGATGGGCGGCTTTTCGGCTAATGATTCGGCAGTTTAGCCAAGGAGTCGTCAGGCGCACAGACTATTAACGCCCGGCAATGAAAAAGGGAGATCCGCAGATCTCCCTTTTTTGTGCCGCCGGTGTGATCAGTCGAACACGCCGAAGGTCATGTAGCTGAACCACGAACGGTCATCGTTGTTGCCCTCAGCCTCGTGATGTTCTTCCTCGATCACGTCACCGTTTTCGTCTTTAGGCTTGAGCTCGTTCGGGATTGCGTCTTTCGCGTCCTGGAACTGCTTCTGCACGTCCTGATTGGCGCGGGTTTCTCCCGGCGGCAGCGGTGGACGCGATTCGATCAGGCCCAGCGTCGCCTTGCTCAGGAACGAACGGTTGTCGGCTTCGGCGACCGATGGCACGAACTGACCGTCCTGCAGGCTTGGGTGGTTCGGGTAGTTGAGCTTCAGGGTTTCCAGACTGGTGGCGGCCAGATCGTCCAGGTGCAGACGCTGGTAAGCCTCGGTCATCACCGCCAGGCCGTCGCCGACCGATGGGGTTTCCTGGAAGTTTTCCACTACATAACGGCCACGGTTGGCGGCGGCGACGTAGGCCTGACGAGTCAGGTAGTAGTCGGCTACGTGGATTTCGTAGGCCGCCAGCAGGTTGCGCAGGTAGATCATGCGCTGCTTGGCGTCCGGCGCGTAGCGGCTGTTCGGGTAGCGGCTGGTCAGCTGTGCGAACTCGTTGTACGAGTCGCGGGCAGCGCCCGGGTCACGCTTGGTCATGTCCAGCGGCAGGAAGCGCGCCAGCAGGCCGACGTCCTGGTCGAAAGAGGTCAGACCTTTCAAGTAGTACGCGTAATCCACGTTCGGATGCTGCGGATGCAAACGAATGAAACGCTCGGCGGCGGACTTTGCAGCTTCCGGTTCGGCGTTCTTGTAGTTGGCGTAGATCAACTCCAGCTGTGCCTGATCGGCGTAGCGACCGAACGGATAACGCGACTCCAAGGCCTTCAGCTTGGCTGTGGCGCTGGTGTAGCTGTTGTTGTCCAGGTCAGTCTGAGCCTGCTGATACAGCTCGGCTTCGCTGAGGTTTTCGTCTACGACTTCCTTCGATGAGCAAGCAGCGGTCAATGCGAGGATGGCGATCAGCAGCAGGTGTTTCACTTGCATGGCGGCTTGCGTCCCTATGACGGCCGCTGTCTTGGGCGGGGCCGTCCTGTTATGATGAGCGCCCCGTTGAAAAGCCTCGGGGCAAAAGACGCCGTATTTAACCACAAGCGCGCAGCCGAAACCAAAGGCTGTGCCGACGCCCAGTCAGAGCATGTCCGATAAAATTGAACTTCGCGCAGAGGTGCCGTCCGATTTGGGCGGCCAACGCCTCGATCAAGTCGCCGCCCAACTCTTCGCTGAGCACTCACGCTCGCGCCTTTCCGCCTGGATCAAAGAAGGTCGCCTGACTGTGGACGGGGCGGTCATCCGCCCGCGCGACATCGTGCACGGCGGTGCCATCCTTGAGCTGACTGCCGAGCAGGAAGCCCAGGGCGAGTGGATCGCCCAGGACATCGAGCTCGACATCGTCTATGAAGACGACGACATCCTGGTGATCAACAAGCCTGCGGGCCTGGTGGTGCACCCGGCTGCCGGCCACGCCGATGGCACCTTGCTCAATGCCTTGCTGCACCATGTGCCGGACATCATCAATGTCCCGCGCGCCGGTATCGTGCATCGTCTGGACAAGGACACCACCGGTCTGATGGTGGTGGCCAAGACCATTCAGGCGCAGACCAAGCTCGTTGCCCAACTGCAAAGCCGCAGCGTCAGCCGGATCTACGAGTGCATCGTGATCGGTGTCGTGACCGCCGGGGGCAAGATCAACGCCCCGATCGGCCGTCATGGTCAGCAGCGCCAGCGCATGGCAGTGATGGAAGGCGGCAAGCCGGCCGTCAGTCACTACCGCGTGCTGGAGCGTTTCCGGTCCCACACGCATGTGCGGGTCAAACTGGAAACCGGCCGCACCCACCAGATTCGCGTGCACATGTCGCACATCAACTTCCCGTTGGTCGGCGACCCGGCGTACGGCGGTCGTTTCCGCATTCCGCCTGCCGCGAACCCGACCATGGTCGAGTCGCTCAAGCACTTCCCGCGTCAGGCCCTGCACGCACGTTTCCTCGAGCTGGATCATCCGACCACCGGTGAGCGCATGAGCTGGGAATCGCCGCTGCCGGAAGATTTCGTCTGGCTGCTGACCCTGCTCAAGCAGGATCGCGAGGCATTCGTCGGATGAACTGGCTGACGCCGGACTGGCCTGCGCCGGCCAGCGTCAGGGCCTGTGTCACCACCCGCGAGGGGGGTGTCAGCGAGGCACCGTTCGACAGCCTCAATCTGGGTGATCATGTCGATGATCGCCCGGATGCAGTCGCCGAGAATCGTCGGCGTCTGACCGAACACTTCTCTATACAGCCTGCCTGGTTGCAGCAAGTACACGGGATTGCCGTGGCCCATGCTGATCCGGGCGTGGTTGCCACCGCCGATGCCAGTTGGACGGCGACTCCCGGGATTGCCTGCACGGCGATGACCGCAGATTGTCTGCCGGCATTGTTCTGCAACCGTGCCGGTACTCGCGTCGCGGCGGCTCACGCCGGTTGGCGCGGTTTGGCGGCGGGCGTACTGGAAGCCACTCTCGATCATCTCGACACCGCTGCGGCGGACGTACTGGTCTGGCTCGGCCCGGCCATTGGCCCGAAAGCCTTTGAAGTCGGCCCGGAAGTACGCGAAGTCTTTGTCAATCAATTGCCGGAAGCGGCAGCAGCCTTCGTGCCCAGCCACAATGCTGGCAAGTTCATGGCCGACATCTACCTGCTGGCGCGCCTGCGCCTGGCTGAACGCGGTGTCACTGCGGTTTATGGCGGCGGTTTCTGCACCGTGACCGACCCGCGCTTCTTTTCTTACCGCCGTGCGTCGCGCACTGGCCGTTTCGCCTCCCTTGTCTGGCTCACCCGCTAGACTTGCCTGACCTGAATCAACTCGCTGACGCTTGAATCTCCCAGAATCGACCGCATCTACAGTGGTATCTGGCAGGTTTCTTTATTCAGGATGGTTTTTAGGTCCGGCCTGCTCAAAAGGAAGGTGACCCCATGCGTATAGACCGTTTAACCAGCAAATTACAGTTGGCGTTGTCCGACGCCCAATCCCTGGCCGTTGGCCACGATCATCCGGCCATCGAGCCGGCGCACTTGATGCAGGCCATGCTTGAACAGCAGGGTGGTTCGATCAAACCCCTGTTGATGCAAGTCGGCTTCGACGTCAACAGCTTGCGCAAAGAGCTGACCAAAGAGCTCGACCAATTACCGAAAATCCAGAACCCGACCGGCGACGTCAACATGTCGCAGGATCTGGCGCGCCTGCTCAATCAGGCTGATCGCCTGGCCCAGCAGAAGGGCGACCAGTTCATTTCCAGCGAGCTGGTGCTGCTCGCCGCGATGGACGAGAACAGCAAGCTCGGCAAACTGCTGCTCGGCCAGGGCGTGAGCAAGAAAGCCCTGGAAAACGCGATCAACAACCTGCGCGGTGGTGAGGCGGTAAATGACGCCAACCACGAAGAGTCGCGTCAGGCGCTGGACAAATACACTGTCGACCTGACCAAGCGTGCCGAAGAAGGCAAGCTCGATCCGGTGATCGGCCGTGACGACGAAATTCGCCGCACCATTCAGGTTCTGCAGCGTCGCACCAAGAACAACCCGGTGCTGATCGGTGAACCTGGCGTGGGTAAAACCGCGATTGCCGAAGGTCTGGCCCAGCGCATCATCAACGGCGAAGTGCCGGACGGCCTCAAGGGCAAACGTCTGCTGTCGCTGGACATGGGCGCGCTGATTGCCGGTGCCAAGTATCGCGGTGAGTTCGAAGAGCGCCTGAAAGCCCTGCTCAATGAGCTGTCGAAGCAGGAAGGGCAGATCATTCTGTTCATCGACGAATTGCACACCATGGTCGGCGCCGGTAAGGGCGAAGGCTCGATGGATGCTGGCAACATGCTCAAACCGGCACTGGCGCGCGGTGAGCTGCACTGCGTCGGCGCAACCACGCTTAACGAGTACCGCCAATATATAGAGAAGGATGCGGCGCTTGAGCGGCGTTTCCAGAAAGTCCTGGTGGACGAGCCGAGTGAAGAAGACACCATCGCCATCCTGCGTGGCCTCAAGGAGCGTTATGAGGTTCACCATAAAGTGGCGATCACCGACGGCGCGATTATCGCCGCGGCCAAGCTCAGCCATCGTTACATCACGGATCGGCAGTTGCCGGACAAGGCCATCGACCTGATCGACGAGGCCGCCAGCCGTATCCGCATGGAGATCGACTCCAAGCCGGAAGTGCTGGATCGTCTGGAGCGTCGCCTGATTCAGCTCAAGGTTGAATCTCAGGCACTGAAGAAAGAAAGCGATGAAGCGGCGATGAAACGCCTGGAAAAACTCCAGGAAGAAATCGTCCGTCTCGAGCGTGAGTACTCGGATCTGGAAGAAATCTGGAACTCGGAAAAAGCCGAGGTACAGGGTTCGGCGCAGATTCAGCAAAAGATCGAGCAGTCGCGTCAGGAGCTGGAAGCGGCGCGCCGTAAAGGCGATCTCAACCGCATGGCCGAATTGCAGTACGGGGTGATCCCGGATCTGGAGCGCAGCCTGCAAATGGTCGACCAGCACGGCAAGAGCGAAAACCAGTTGCTGCGCAGCAAGGTGACCGAAGAGGAAATCGCCGAAGTCGTTTCGAAGTGGACCGGTATTCCGGTGTCGAAAATGCTCGAAGGCGAGCGCGACAAGCTGATGAAGATGGAAAGCCTGTTGCATCAGCGTGTAATTGGTCAGGACGAGGCGGTGGTTGCGGTCGCCAACGCGGTACGGCGCTCGCGCGCCGGACTGGCGGATCCGAATCGTCCGAGCGGCTCGTTCATGTTCCTCGGCCCGACCGGTGTCGGTAAAACCGAGCTGTGCAAGGCGCTGGCCGAATTCCTCTTTGATACCGAAGAGGCAATGGTGCGGATCGACATGTCCGAGTTCATGGAGAAACATTCCGTGGCGCGGCTGATCGGGGCGCCACCAGGCTACGTGGGTTACGAGGAGGGCGGTTACCTGACCGAAGCGGTACGTCGCAAGCCTTACTCGGTGATCCTGCTGGACGAGGTCGAGAAGGCGCATCCGGATGTATTCAACATCCTGCTGCAAGTGCTTGAGGATGGACGGCTGACCGACAGCCACGGACGCACGGTGGATTTCCGCAATACCGTGATCGTCATGACCTCGAACCTCGGTTCGTCGCAGATCCAGGAACTGGTCGGTGATCGTGAGGCCCAGCGTGCAGCGGTGATGGACGCGCTGACGTCGCACTTCCGTCCCGAGTTCATCAACCGGGTCGACGAAGTAGTGATCTTCGAGCCACTGGCGCGGGATCAGATCGCGGGCATTACCGAGATCCAGCTGGGCCGTCTGCGCAGTCGTCTGGCCGAGCGCGAGCTGAAGCTGGAACTGAGTCCGGAAGCGATGGACAAGCTGATTGCCGTGGGTTACGACCCGGTTTATGGCGCACGTCCACTCAAACGTGCGATCCAGCGCTGGATCGAAAACCCGTTGGCGCAGTTGATCCTGTCGGGGCATTTCCTGCCGGGCGATACAGCAACCGGCAAGGTCGTGAACGACGAAATCGTTTTCGACTGAGCGGCAACGCCAATGAAATAAGGAAGGCCTCGCTTTGCGAGGCCTTTTTTTCGTTAGGCTGTTGAAGTCTAAGGAAAAGGCTTGTAAAGTGCGCCCCGCAGTCAGTCACCCGCAGCATCTCAGCTCACTGAGCTGAAATCTGAAATAAGTTGCAAATCATTAACTTGAAAGCGATTTAGGGGGTTGACAGAGGTGTTCTAGGTTGTAGAATAGCGCGCCTCAGACACACGAACGCAGCGATGCGAACGGAAGTCTAAGAGCTGTAAGTTTCACCGTTGTAAATTGAAATATGTAGTTCCGTGATAGCTCAGTCGGTAGAGCAAATGACTGTTAATCATTGGGTCCCAGGTTCGAGTCCTGGTCACGGAGCCAATTTCAAACCGGGGTATAGCGCAGTCCGGTAGCGCGCCTGCTTTGGGAGCAGGATGTCAGGAGTTCGAATCCCCTTACCCCGACCATTTTTGGGTCGTTAGCTCAGTTGGTAGAGCAGTTGGCTTTTAACCAATTGGTCGTAGGTTCGAATCCCACACGACCCACCATTTTTGAAACCAGGTAACACTGGGATCGAATCTTAAGATCAGAGGCCAAAAGCGCTGATCGAAGAAGGCGATCTTTGATAGGTCGCCTTTTTTTTACCGGGGTATAGCGCAGTCCGGTAGCGCGCCTGCTTTGGGAGCAGGATGTCAGGAGTTCGAATCCCCTTACCCCGACCATACTAAAAATCCTCGTATCGAAAGATACGGGGATTTTTTTTGTCCTCGCGAAAGACAATTCCCTTCAAGTCATCGTACAACTTGCCGATAGCCCGCTAACGAGAGGGGACTGCCGCTGTTCGCCCCTTCTATCTGGCCAATACAAGAATAAGGGCGTCCGTCATGTTGCTTCGTCAGTTGAATATTGCTCCACGTGCCGCACTGGGTTTCGCCCTGATCGCGGTCCTGGTGGCGCTGCTTGGGGTATTCGCCTTGGGGCAGATGTCGAGCATCCGTGACAGTGAGGTCGCGGTAGAGAGCCAGTGGTTGCCGAGCATTCGCGGCGGTGACGAGATTCGCGAGCTGATGTTGCGGATCCGCACGATTTCCCTGCGCATGGCGCTTGATCAGGATCCGAAGAACGTCGCGACTTACCGCAGCCAGATGGATACCCGCGACAAGGAGCTGAGCGAGAAGATCGCCGCCTACGACAAATTGGTCACCACGGCGGAAGGCCAGCAGCTCTATGACCAGTTCAAAACAACCTTCGCCGCGTATCGCACCGGCATCGCGCAATCCTTCACCCTGGCCGATCAAGGCAAGCGTGATGAACTGACCAAATTGTTGCTGGTTGATATGAAAACCGTGGTCGACGGCTCCGGCAAGCAGCTCAATGATCTGGCGGATCTGTTCGCCAAACAGGTTGCCGCGGAAAGCCAGAAGTCTGCTGACCACTACCAGACCTCACGCACCATCGTCAGTCTGTTCATCGCGCTGGCGGCGCTGGCCACCGTGGCGCTGGCCATGTTGCTCACCCGCAGCATCATTCGTCCGTTGAGCACGGCCGTCAGCGCTGCCGAAAGTGTGGCCCAAGGCGACCTGACCCGACCGATCGAAACCCACGGTAACGATGAAGTCAGCCGCTTACTCAAGGCCTTGGCAACCATGCAGCAGAACCTGCGGGAAACGCTGCAAGGCATCAGCGGTTCGGCCACGCAATTGGCCACCGCTGCCGATGAGCTCAACGCGGTGACGCTCGACAGCACACAAGGCCTGCAGCAGCAGAACAACGAAATCGAACAGGCCGCCACGGCGGTCAATGAAATGACCACGGCGGTTGAAGAAGTCGCGCGCAACGCGGTGTCGACGTCCGATGCCACCCGCCAATCCAGTGAGTCGGCGCAACTGGGACAGGCGCGGGTCAGTGACACCGCGTCGGCCATCAATGCGCTGGTCAGCGACGTGCAGCACACCGGCGAGTTGGTGCAATCGCTGGCCAACCAGTCACAGGACATCGGCAAAGTGCTGGATGTCATCCGTGCGATTGCCGAGCAGACCAACCTGCTTGCGCTCAACGCCGCCATCGAGGCGGCCCGCGCAGGGGAGAGCGGACGAGGTTTTGCGGTGGTCGCCGATGAAGTGCGGGCGCTGGCCTATCGCACTCAGCAATCGACGCAGGAGATTGAGCAGATGGTGCAGGGCATGCGCACCGGTTCAAGCCTGGCGCTGGACTCTATGCAGGCCAGCGCTGCACGGGCCACGACCACGCTGGCGTTGGCCGAGCGCGCCGGGGAGGCGCTGGAAACCATCACCGCGTCAGTGCATGAGATTCATGAGCGCAATCTGGTGATCGCCAGTGCCGCCGAAGAGCAGGCGCAAGTTGCGCGGGAAGTGGATCGTAACCTGGTGAACATTCGCGACCTGTCGATCCGTTCGGCAGCGGGAGCCGATCAGACCAGCGCGTCGAGTCACCAACTGTCGCAACTGGCCAACGCGCTGCAAGGCATGGTACGGCGCTTCCAGCTCTGATGTGCAGAGATCGATTGCTGGATTTTTGAGCTGCGCAAAACAGTGTGGGAGCGGGCTTGCTCGCGAAAGCGGTGTATCGGTCGACATGAATGTTGAATGACACGACCTCTTCGCGAGCAAGCCCGCTCCCACAGTTTTAGATCAATGCAGCTTCAAGCGTGGCTCGGTGCCGCGACCGATCTTGCTGCCCAGCATCAGCATCGCCGTGCGGAACGGTCCGTACAGTGCCATCTGGTGCATGCGGTACAGCGACACGTAGAACATCCGCGCCAGCCAGCCCTCCAGCATCACACTGCCGGTCAGGTTACCCATCAAGTTACCCACAGCCGAAAAACGCGACAGCGAAATCAGCGAGCCGTAGTCGGTGTACTTGTACTCCGGCAGGGTTTTGCCTTCGATACGCAGCTTCAGCGACTTGGCCAGCAACGAAGCCTGTTGGTGCGCGGCTTGCGCACGCGGCGGCACGTTGCGATCCGAACCCGGTTGCGGGCAGGCGGCGCAGTCACCGAAGGCGAAAATGTTTTCGTCGCGGGTGGTCTGCAACGTCGGCAGCACTTGCAACTGGTTGATGCGGTTGGTCTCCAGGCCGTCGATGTCCTTGAGGAAACCCGGCGCGCGAATCCCGGCAGCCCAGACTTTCAGGCTGGCCTTGATCACGTTGCCATCGGCGGTGATCAGGCTGTCGGCGGTCACTTCGCTGACCGAAGCGTTGGTCATCACATTGACCCCGAGTTTCTCCAGAGTCTTGTGCACCGGGCCGCTGATGCGCTCCGGCAGGGCTGGCAACACCCGTGGGCCGGCTTCGATCAGGGTGATGTGCATGTTTTCCGGTTTGATTCGGTCCAGACCGTAGGCCGCCAGTTCGTGTGCGGCATTGTGCAGTTCTGCCGCCAGCTCGACACCCGTGGCGCCGGCCCCGACGATCGCCACACTGATCTGCTCGATCACATCGGTCTGCCCGGCATGCGCGCGCAGGTAGTGGTTGAGCAACTGCTGGTGGAAGCGTTCGGCCTGTTTGCGGGTGTCGAGGAACAGGCAGTGCTGCGCTGCGCCCTGGGTGCCGAAATCGTTGGTGGTGCTGCCGACGCTGATCACCAGCGAGTCGTAGGCCACTTCACGCGCAGGAACCAGTTCCACGCCGTTTTCGTCGTAGGTGGCGGCCAGCTGGATTTTCTTCTGCGCGCGATCAAGCCCGCTCATGCGCCCCAGCTGGAACTCGAAGTGGTTCCATTTCGCCTGGGCAACATAGTTGAGTTCATCCTCGGAAGAGTTCAGCGATCCGGCGGCCACTTCGTGCAGCAGGGGCTTCCAGATGTGCGTCAGGTTCGCGTCGACCAGCATCACACTGGCCGTGCCGCGCTTGCCCAGAGTCTTACCCAGACGGGTAGCCAACTCCAGACCGCCGGCGCCGCCGCCGACAATGACAATACGATGGGACATAGGGATCACTCGCAAGGTTTTTAAAGGAAATCGGTGCAATCACCTTCGCGAGCGCAATGCTGCTCATAGCGTCAGGTAACTGATAAGTCGGCTCAGCAGGCCCAGACCAATGGTCACTGCCAGCACCAGCACCAGGAGCATCCACGGCCGAAAAGGCCGGCGCTCGACACGGTGTTGGGACAGTTGCAGGTACTCTTCGACATGCTTTTGGTCTTCGGGGTTCAGGCGGCTGGTCATAAAGGCCTCGTCAGGTAGACGTTGCTGAATGTGCAGAAGCTACAGCGGTTTTCAACCGGGGTTGAACGCAGCATAGCCGCTGTCCGGAACCGGTTCGACAGACACACCGTCGTCGAGGCGAATGATCCCGCTTTGTAACACCCGCGCGGTTATTCCGCCATGCCCGCGCACCGCTTGAAAGGTGCCGGGACCGAGGTTGTTTTGCAGGCGCGCGCAGGGCTGGCACCAGCCGGTGGTCTCGAATATTGCCTGACCGATGCGAAAGCGCCGACCCTTGAGACTAAACAGATTGATACCGCTGATGACCAGATTGCGCCGCAGGTCTTCAGGCCTCACGGGTTGATCGTCAGGCCGGCCCATCAACGCGCTGATGACCGCCAGGTGTTCGAACTGAATCAACGTTACTTGCCGTGCGTTGCGTACACCCGGGCGGGCGTGATCGCCGGTCAACCCCGCTTCGAGCCGTGCCTCGACGGCGTCTAGCTCGATCATCGGGCCGCGAGACTCGGGGCGCACGCCGATCCAGCGTACGCGGCCGGTCTGCGGCACGTCGGCGATCAACTGCTGTAGCGGCGTCACAGGCTGATCCCGACATCGAAGACGATACTGCGACCGAGGTTGCTGCGCAGAAAGTCCGGTGCATCGGGATGGGCGAACAGCACCCGGGCGAAGGTCGGGCCGACCAGCGACAGCGAGCGCCAACCCTGACGCAGATACTCGGTCGGCGGTGGAAAATGGCTGTTGAGGTCCAGCACCTCGCGCTTGAGGCTGGCGAAGGCGATGATGTCCAGTTCGCCCAGATCCATGCCGCGTTCCTTGTAGTTGTGCGCTTTTTTGCGCAAGGTCGGCGCCAGTCGCAGTAAGAATTCATTGGCCGGGATCCGCCGTGGCTTGGCTTCACGACGCACCAGTTGGCTGAGGGAGAACGCACTGCGGCGGCGTTGCAGTTCATCGCGCCATTCGTCGTTGAGTCGGCGGCCTTCATCGAGAACGAAGAACACTTCGAAATTGGCATCGCGAAACAGCACGTCCGGCGGCTCGCCGGCGGGGGCGAACTCATCGGCACGGTAGGGAATGTTCAAGCCTTGCAGCAGGCGCTGGCAGACCCAACGCTCACGCTCCCATTTGCGGGCATTGGACAGGAACGCGTTGGCTTGCTCGGCCGCAATGGTCAGCAGGCGTAAGTAATCTGAGTCATCCATAGGCCAAGCTTAGCGTTCAAATGCGACAAGCAGAAAGCTTTGCATCGGCTGATGCCCGGAAGAGGGCGGTGTAGACTCCGATGAAGGAATCAAACCCATGGAGAAGGTAAGGGATTCATGATCGGTGCAGAACTGCTGTCGTCGACGAGCCTGACACTCGGCTGGTTGATTTACCTGCCGGTGTTGTTGTGGGCGATCTGTCGTGCGCCGTGGGTCGAGTTGTTCACTGACAGTCGCCGCCAGCATCTGCTGTTCGGCACTGTGTTCGCCTTGTTTCTGCTGTGGATGGTGCGCAGGGATTTCGACACCGGGGTTTCTTATCACTTCATCGGCATGACCGCCGTGACGTTGCTGCTCGACTGGCCGCTGGCGATCATCGGCGGGCTGGTGGCGCAGCTCGGGCTGGTGTTGCTCGGGCGCCAGGATCTGGCGGCGGTCGGGGTCAACGGTACGTTGCTGATCCTGTTGCCGGTGTTGATCACCGAGTGCGTGGCGATCCTCGTCGAGCGCGCCCAGCCGCGTAATCCGTTTGTGTATATCTTCTGTTCCGGGTTCTTTGCCGCAGCGTTGTCCGCATTGCTGTGTCTGACGCTGAGTCTGGGCCTGCTGTGGTACGACGGTCTGTTTGCCATGCCGGAATGGCTGGAAGATTTCATCGGCTACCTGTGGCTGCTGATCTTTCCCGAAGCGTTCATCAACGGCATGGTGATCAGCGCGCTGGTGGTGTTCAGCCCCGAGTGGCTGGAAACCTTCAACCGCACCCGCTACCTTTCGGCGCCCTGGAAGGACGACGATCCCAAGTCTTGATCCACATCAAATCCGTCATCCACGCGGCATTTCATGCTCGGCCAAATTCCTTCAGGAGCAGCGGCATGAGTGTTTACGAGTGGGCGAGGCAGGAGACCCGGCAGAGTCTGGACATGGCGCTGGAGGTGGGCTTCGATCCGGGCCTGAGTCTGCGCGCCTTGCTCAGCGCGGTGGTGCAGCAGAGCAAGACGGTGCGCAACGCCGAAGACCTGGCCGACGAGTTGCGCTTTCTCGCGGAAAACCTCGACGACGATCAGGACTACGGCTTCATGCGGCCCTGATCGCGATCAGTGACGCGGGTCGAAATCGCCGGAGAACATTTCGTCTTCGGCATCCGGGGCGACCGGAATCTTGTGCTCTTCGGACGCCCAGGCGCCGAGGTCGATCAGCTTGCAGCGATCGGAGCAGAACGGGCGGAATTTGTTCTCTGGGGTGAATTCCACGGGGGCGCCGCAGGTTGGGCATTCGACGGTTGTAGGGCTCATGACTGGCCTCCGGATAAAGTCAGGTAAAAGTGATGCAGGCGCTCGACTTCGCTGTGCAACCAGGCGAGGTCGCGGTCGTTGACCACCACATCATCGGCACGGCTCACGCGGTCTTCACGGCTGGACTGGGCCTTGAGGATCGCCTGGACCTGCTGTTCGCTGGTCTGGTCACGCTGCAAGGTGCGTTCGATCTGCAGTTGTTGCGGGGCATCGATCACCAGAATTCTTTGAGTCATCGCGTACTGCCCGGATTCGATCAGCAACGGTGAAACCAGAATCGCGTAAGGCGATGTTGCCAGCCCCAGATGGTGCGCGATTTCCTCGGCGATCAACGGATGCAGCAGGGCTTCGAGCCAGCGGCGTTCTTCAGGCACTTCAAAGATCAACTTGCGCAGGGCCGCACGGTCCAGCGTGCCATCGGCTTGCAGGACACCGGAACCGAAGTGTTCAGCAATCTTCGCCAGTGCCGGGCGCCCCGGCTCGACCACCCAGCGCGCCGCATGGTCGGCGTCGACCACATGGATCCCGAGATCGATGAAGTGCTGGGCCGCGGCGCTTTTGCCGCTGCCGATGCCGCCGGTCAGGCCGAGAATCCAGGGTTTTTCCACAGGGGTATTCATTTCAAACCGACAAACTGCCAATAGAAGTCGGTTATTTGACCACCCCAGAGCAAGGCAATCCAGCCGGCAATTGCCAGATACGGGCCGAAGGGCATCGGCGTCGAGGTTTTCTGCTCACGCAGACGCAGTAGAACCACCCCGACAATCGCCCCCACCAGCGATGACAGCAGGATCGTCAGCGGCAGAATCTGCCAGCCGCCCCAGGCCCCGAGCAGCGCCAGCAGCTTGAAATCGCCGTGGCCGATGCCGTCCTTGCCGGTCAGCAGCTTGAACAGCCAGAACACTGACCACAGCGCCATGTAACCGGCTACCGCACCCCACAACGCCGCGTGCAGCGAGACGAACAGCCCGAAACTGTTGACGATCAGCCCCAGCCACAACAACGGCAACACCAGCACATCGGGCAGCAGTTGATGTTCGGTGTCGATCAGGCTCATCGCCAGCAGCCCCCAGGTAAGGACGATCAACAGGCCCGCCGGCCAGCCGAAACCCAGATGCCAGGCGACGAATGCCGAAAGCAGGCCGCAGGCCAGTTCGGTCAGGGGATAACGTTTGCTGATGGGCGCGGCACACGCCGAACAGCGTCCGCGCAGCACCAAGTAACTGAGCAGCGGAATGTTTTCCCAAGCCCGAATCCGGTGGCCGCAGTGTGGGCACTGGGAGTGCGGCAGCATCAGGTTGTAGGTCGGCAGTGGTGTTTCGCTTGGCAGACCGAGGACATCCTGCGCCTGCTGGCGCCAATCGCGCTCGAGCATTTTCGGCAGGCGCCAGACCAGTACGTTGAGGAAACTGCCGACCACCAGACCCAACAGCAGGGCGGTGCACACAAAGGCCAGCGGATACAGACTGAAGAGTTCGTCGATAGGCATGTCAGATCGCTGAGCCAAGCTGGAAGATCGGCAGGTACATGGCCACGACCAGCCCGCCGACGATGACCCCGAGCACCACCATGACGAACGGCTCCATCAGGCTGGTGAGGTTGTCGACCATGTTATCCACTTCCTCTTCATAAAAACCGGCGACCTTGTCGAGCATGTCATCCAGCGCGCCCGATTCCTCACCGATGGCGGTCATCTGCACCGCCATGTTGGGGAAGACGCCGGTGCTGCGCATCGAGAAATTCAGCTGCATGCCGGTGGCGACGTCCTGACGGATGCGCAGCACCGCGCGTTTGAACACCACGTTACCGGTGGCACCCGCCACCGAATCCAGTGCCTCCACCAGCGGTACGCCAGCGGCAAAGGTAGTCGACAGGGTGCGGGCGAATCGCGCCACTGCCGATTTGTACATCAGCGTGCCCACCAGCGGCAGCTTCAGCAGCCAGGTGTCCTTGCGGTCGCGCAAGGCCTGGGACTTCTTCAGCGCATGGCGGATGCCGAACACCGCCGCGATCAGCGCACCAAGTACCGCCCACCACCATTGCTGCAGGAACTCCGAGATACTGATTACCATCAGGGTGAAGGCCGGCAATTCGGCGCCGAAGCCGGAAAATACCGACTGAAACTGCGGCACCACTTTTACCAGCAGAATCCCGGTAACGACCATTGCCACCAGCACCACGGCGCTTGGGTAGGTCAGGGCTTTCTTGATCTTGGCCTTGAGCGCTTCGCTTTTTTCCTTATAGGTCGCGACCCGCTCAAGCAACGTATCGAGGGCGCCGGATTGCTCGCCGGCATCCACCAGGTTGCAATACAGCTCATCGAAATACTGCGGTTTCTTGCGCAGTGCGGCGGCGAAGCTGTTGCCGGCGGCCACTTCCTGCTTCACCTCGTCTACCAGTTTGCGCATCGCCGGGTTGTCGAAGCCTTCGCCAATGATGTCGAACGACTGCAGCAGCGGTACGCCGGCTTTCATCATGGTTGCCATCTGCCGGGTGAACAGGGCGATGTCCTGGGCCTTGATGCGTTTGCCGAGGCTGAGCAGGGAGGTGGATTTCTTCCGTACCTTGCCCGGATTGATTCCTTGCTTGCGCAGTTGGGCCTTGATCAGCGCGGGGTTCTGCCCGCTCAACTCGCCCGTGACTTTGCTGCCTTTGCGATCCGTGCCTTCCCAGGCGTAGATGCTGATTTTCGCTGCCTTGACCGCCATGTTCAGTCCTTGGTGACCCGGTTGATTTCTTCCAGGCTGGTGATGCCTTGCATGGCCTTGTGCAGGCCCGAGGTGCGCAGGTCGTCGAAGCCGTCGCGACGCATCTGGCTGTCGATTTCCAGCGAATTGCCTTCGGCCATGATCAGCCGTTGCAGGTCAGGGGTGTTTTTCACCACTTCGTAAATCCCCACGCGTCCCTTGTAGCCGCCGTTGCAGAGGTCGCAACCGACCGGCTCATAGATCGTGAAACTGCCGATCTGTTCCGGCGGGAAACCTTCCTTGATCAGTGTTTCGCGGGGGATCTCGATCGGTTTCTTGCAGTGGCTGCACAGCTTGCGCGCCAGGCGCTGTGCGATGATCAGGCTGACCGAGGTGGCGATGTTGAACCCGGGAATGCCCATGTTGTGCAGACGGGTCAGGGTTTCGGCAGCGCTGTTGGTGTGCAGCGTGGACAGCACCAGGTGGCCGGTCTGCGCGGCCTTGATCGCGATTTCGGCGGTTTCCAGGTCGCGGATTTCCCCGACCATGATCACGTCCGGATCCTGCCGCAGAAACGAACGCAGGGCCTGAGCAAAATCCAGCCCCTGTTTCGGATTGACGTTGACCTGGTTGATGCCTTCCATGTTGATTTCCACCGGGTCTTCGGCGGTGGAAATGTTGATGTCGACGGTGTTGAGAATATTGAGGCCGGTGTACAGCGATACGGTTTTCCCCGACCCGGTAGGTCCGGTTACCAGAATCATCCCTTGGGGCTGCTTGAGCGCTGCCATGTACAGTTCTTTCTGCGCCGGTTCGTAACCCAATGCATCGATGCCGATCTGCGCGCTGGACGGGTCGAGAATCCGGATCACCACTTTTTCGCCCCATAGGGTCGGCAAAGTGTTGACCCGGAAGTCGATGGACTTGGTCTTCGACAGGCGCATCTTGATCCGCCCGTCCTGGGGTTTGCGCCGTTCCGAGATATCCAGGCTGGCCATGACTTTCAGGCGTGCGGCGATTCGCCCGGCCAACTGGATCGGCGGTTTGGCCACCTCGCGCAGGATGCCATCGGTGCGCACCCGCACCCGGAAGGTCTTTTCGTAAGGTTCGAAGTGCAGGTCAGAGGAGCCACTCTTGATCGCGTCGAGCAGCATCTTGTGCACGAAACGCACGACCGGCGCGTCATCGGCGTCGAGTCCGCCGATGGCGTCCTGGCGGCTGTCGTCGACGGACTCGACATCCACGCCGTCGAGATCGACGTCGGCCATTTCTTCGAGGCCGCTGGCGTGGGTGTCGAAGAATTTCTCGATGGCCTCGGTGAGCTTGTCGTCCTCCACCAGAATGGCTTCGGTACTCAGCCCGGTGCTGAACTGAATGTCATTGATCGCCTGATGATTGCTCGGGTCGGAAATGCCCACGAACAGCTTGTTGCCACGGCGCCACAAGGGCAGGGCGTGATGCTGGCGCACCAGTTTTTCACTGACCAGGCCTTTGGGCTGGGTTTCCTTGTCCAGGCAATTGAGGTCCATGAAGGCCATACCGAAATGCTCGGAAGCGATCTCGGCCACCTGTGAGCTCTTCACCAGTTTGTTCTGCACCAGGTAGCTGACCAGCGACAGCCGATTGCGCTGCGCCTGTTGCCAGGCCTGCTGGGCGCTTTTTTCCGTAAGCAGTTCGGCCTGCACCAATTGCTTGGCCAGACCGCTCAGAGCGATGTCATTCATGGGGATTCCGGATGCTGACAGTTCATGACTTATAGCCTAGTCAAGTGACAGCGCCAAACACGCCCGGTACAGGTGACAAAAAGTGTCAGATAGTGCGGTTACGGGTTGTAGGAAAGCGCGACACGGCACCTTTATGCCGAGCGTGCGGGGTCTGCAAGCGGTTGGCACGGCCTATGCTGAGCCCTTTGCAGATCATGAGATTCCGACTCATGCATGGAGAGCCTGTCTATGAACAACCAAAAAGGTTTCACTCTGATCGAGCTGCTGATCGTGGTAGCGATCATCGGGATTCTGGCGACGATTGCCCTGCCGCAATACACCAAGTATCAGGCACGCTCGAAAGTCACTGCCGGGCTGGCGGAAATCAGCGCGCTAAAAGTGCCTTTCGAGGACACCATTAATCAAGGTACGGACCCGACGCTGACGCTGGTGGCAGGTAGCGCGTCGTTTACTACCACCAATTGCGGCACCGTGACCGCGTCCGGCACGGCGTCGACTGGCGCGGGGACCATCGTCTGCACCTTGGCCAACGCCCCGGCTCCAGTGCTGGGCAAAACCATCACGCTGACTCGTTCTTCGGGGACCGGCTCGGCGGCGGGTGTCTGGAGCTGCGCTTCGACGGTGAACGCCGACTACGCGCCTAAGGGTTGCCCAGGCAGCGGTGCCTGATTGACTCGACAAGCGTCACCGGATGCCCCGCTTTGCGGGGCATTTTTTTGTCTTTTGACGCTGGAAAAAAGCTTCAAGAATTTCAGCGTGTTAGGAACTTTCCGAAAAGCCGCAACTTGCATGTCGATAATGCACTTGTCATGCAAATTGCATGATTCCGAAAATTTGCTTAATTCATAACTCATTGATTTAAAAGGATTTATTGTCTTTCGAAAAGTTGGCACAGCCTTCGCAATATACCCAGTAACCCTGCTGACAAGACAACCAGCAGACTTTCCAGAAAAACAGGAGTTACTCGTATGAAGAAGTTCGCTATCACTGCCGCTGCTGCTACCGCGCTGACCCTGACCATGGCTTCCGGTGCTTTCGCACAATCCACCCAGGCTACTCAGGCTCCAATGACTCTGGCTGCTGGTGAAATGACCAAGGCTAAAGAAGCTACTTCCGATACCTGGATCACTACCAAAGTCAAAAGCGACCTGGTAACCGAAAAAGGCATCCCAGGTACCGATATCAAAGTTGAAACCAACAAAGGCGTTGTATCCCTGTCCTCCACTGTTGCAGTGACCGAGGCTCAGAAAACCACCGCCGTGGCTATCGCCAAGAAAATCAAAGGCGTCAAAGCGGTCTCCGCTGACGGCCTGAAAGCCGAGTAAGGCATGACTTCTCGCCTGGACCGGGAGAAGGCGCGACAGACGGGCCGAGCAATACGTCTGCCGCAACTTTAGAGTTCATGCGAACGGTCACACGGACGTGACCATTACGGGCCCCGGCACTTGTGTCGGGGCCTGTTCTATTTCAGGGGCACCACAAAACAATTGTAGGAGTGAGCCTGCTCGCGATAGCGGTGTGTCAGATTGAGAAATCTGCTGACTGACACACCGCTATCGCGAGCAGGCTCACTCCTACAGGGGGGGGTGAATTAATTACCGCGCTTGCTGTTGATCTGCCGCAGACGATTGCCTTCAAAGCGCAGGTACTGGTACATGCCGTTGCTCGGACCGTAGGTCCATTCCTCGACCTGAAATTCTTCGCGGCGGTTGGCGCTGCGCTTGTAGCCGAGGACATCGCGGCTCACCGGTTCGCCACACTTCTGCAGTACTTCGCTGGCGCGGTCACCGAGGCTGACCAACTGACTGCCACAGCGCAGCGTGTCGGAGGCCAGTGCAGGGCTGCCAGCGAGCAGCAGCGTCAACGCTGCCAGCCATTTGCGCTTCATCATTCGGCGTCCAGATGCATTTGCGTCACGACCCGACCATCGCTTTCGGCCTCGCCAAGGTTGGCATCGATGAAGTACACCCGGTCATCCGCCAGTTGGCCTTTGTCGACCAGATAATCCTTGATGCTGCTGGCGCGTTCCTGACCCAACTGCCGCAGCAGCACATCGCTGGAACTCCAGAACTTGATCACACCATCACGCATTTTCGCCGTGCGTTCTTCTTTGCCCAGATCTTTCCATTCGGCCGGTGGCTGAGTTTTCAGACGGGTGCGGTAGATGCCTTCGAGCAGCGGGCCTTTCTCGCTCTCCGGCACTTGCAGCAGGGACGCCTGAGCCGGCACCTTGTCGCCACGGCGCTGGAGCATCTTGTAGTAGTTGTACTGGTATTCGCGCTCCAGACGCTGCTCGGCAATCAACGGGCCGTCGCTGCTCTGTGCGGCAGTGCCTTCGATTTCCAGACGCAGGGCTGGACGTTCCTTGAGGGCTTGGGACAGTTTATCCAGCGCTGCTTCGGCATCCTTGCTCAAATCGCTTGAGCCCGCAGCAAATGACACGGTACCGAGGTCTTCGGAGCCGCCACCGTTGATCAGCCCGCCAATCATCTTGAACGGTGCGGCGGCGGCCTTGACGATCAGGTTGCGCAGGGTCTGCCAGACAATCGGCATCACGCTGAACTGCGGGTTGTTGAGGTCGCCGGTCACTGGCAGTTCGATGGAGATCTTGCCGTCTACGTCCTTGAGCAGGGCAATCGCCAGTTTCAGCGGCAGGCTCACGGCATCCGGGCTGTCGACTTTTTCACCGAGTTGCAGTTGCTCGACCACCACTTTGTTTTCAGCCTTCAACTGGCCCTTGGTGATCAGGTAATGCAGGTCGAGGTTGAGCCGGCCCTTGCGGATGCGGTAACCGGCGAACTTGCCGGAATACGGGGTCAGGGTAGTCAGCTCGACGCGTTTGAAACTGGTGGCGATGTCGAGGCTGGCCATCGGGTCGAATGGATTGACCGCGCCTTTGATGGTCACCGGGGCATAGCGGTCGACCTTGCCCTTGATGTCGACGCTGGCCGGTTTCGCCTGACGGCTGTCGATGGTGCCGATCTGGCCGTTGAGCTGTTGAACTGCTGTGGCGAAGTTCGGCGTCAGGCTGAAATCGGCGAAGTTGGCCGAGCCATCGTTGATTGCAATCGCGCCGATGTGAATGCCCAGTGGTTTGTCTTTACTGGCCGGTTTCGCCGCTGCGGTTTTCGCACCATTGTCGGCGGGCTGCGGGATCAGCAGGTCGTCGATGTTGGTGGTGCGGTCATCGTTGATCATGAACCGCGCGTACGGCTGGAACAGGTTGACCTTGTCGATCGACAGGCTGTCACCGTGTTGATAGTTGATGCCTTCAACCACCACTTGCTGCCACTTGAGGAAGTCGCGGGTTTTCAGGGTGTCGAGGGTGTGCAATTGATCGATCTGCGCACGCCCGGTCACGCCGAGTGCCAGCGGGGCGGTGCTCTTGAGGTTGACCTTGAGGTCGCTGCCAAGCATGCCGCTGCGCAGTTCCAGGCGAATGAACGGATTGATGTAGGACTGTGCAACGCGCAGGTCGATGTCCTGGGTTTTCACATTGAGCTGGGCGGTGACCGGCGCGAGGTTGACCACGCCATCGGCTTTGATCTTGCCTTGTTTGCCCAAGCCGCTGTCGAGCCTGACCTTGAAGGGCGAACCGTTGAGGCTGTCGAAATCCTGCAGATCAATGTTCAGCGGCGTCACATCCAGCGCCACGGGTGGGTTGGCCGAGCGGTCGGCGAGATGCACGGTGTAGTTGCGTAGCTGGACGTCTTTGAGCAGCACTTGCCAGGGCTTGCTCGGCGCGACCGGCGCTTTCGGCGAGTCGGCGGCGGCCGGAGTGGTCTTGGGTTCGGCGGCGGCCTTGGCGGCAGGTTTCGATGGCTGGCTGGCGAACAGTTTCTGCCAGTCGAGCTGGCCGTCGGCTTCGAGCGCAGCCCAGGTTTCCAGTTTGTTGCTGCGGATCTTGCCGACCACTACTTGCTGTTTGGCCAGGTCCAGCGAAGTTTCGCTGACGTCGAGGCGTTCAAGTTTCGCCAATGGGCGTCCGTCCGGCGCCTTGATCGCGAATGGCGCAATGCTCACCGCGACGTTGTTCAACAGCAGTTCGGTTTCTTTCGACAGATTCAGTTTGTACTCGGTGCTGAGATTCAGCACGCCGTCTTCGAGTACCAGCGGCAGCGCGTCACGCACGTAAGGCCAGAATGATTTCATCTTGCCGTCGGTGACTTTCAAGGTGCCTTCGGAGGTGAACGGGATCAGGCTGAAGTTGCCTTTCCAGTCGATCTGCCCACCGGCCGGGCCGGCGGCGACCAGGGTCATGTCGGCGTTATCGTCGGGGAGGGTGCTGAGGTTTTTCAGCTCGAAGTCGAGTTTGTCGTAGATGAACTCGATCGGCTCACTCGGCCGGGCGTCCTGGAAATGTACGTTGCCACCGGCCAGCTGGATGCGATCGATGCGCAGCGGGAACGGCTTGGCATTCGGATCGGCCGGGGTCGGTTCGCTGGCGGGAATTTTGAACAGGCCCAGCAGATTGAGCTGGCCGTCCTTGGCGAAGAGGATTTCGGTCTTGGGCTTGTCCAGCTCGATATCGGCCAGGTGCAGCGCCTTGGTCCACAGGCTGTCGAGTTGCAGGTTGGCGTACAGCCGCTCGAAGCCGACCTGCTCCTTGCCCGGCTCACCGACGACCAAGCCCCACAGGGTGACTTCCAGGCTGAACGGATTGAGTTCGATGCGCTGGATATGCGCCGGCACCGTGGCGTAGTTCGCCAGTTGCTGGTTGGCGATACGCAGGGCGATGCCCGGCAAAATCAGAAACCCCAGCAGGCTGTAGAGGGCCAGAGCAGTCAACAAGGCGCCAATCGCGCGAATCAATCCTTTGGGCATGTGCGGCGTCATCTCTGAATCGGAGTGCCTTGGAGTATGGCACGCGATTCTGGTTCCGAAGTACATCGTGGGGGGCAGGATTGTTCAGATTGTTCTGTAGGACCAAGACACTGTGGGAGCGAGCTTGCTCGCGAAAGCGGTGGATCAGTCGAGAAATATGCTGACTGACGCGCCGCTTTCGCGAGCAAGCTCGCTCCCACATTGGATGATTGCCAGTCCCGCAGGGGGGGTTACAACTGCAGGATCAGGGTTTTCAGCGGTGGCTGTTGGTCCAGCGACGGGAAGTCCGCGCCCGGAGTCATCACGCTCCATTCGCGCACCGGTCGCCCGGCTTTCTCGGCACAACGCAGGACCTGTTCGCGCCAGTCGTCCATGCTGACTTTTGCCAGGTTGTTGCAGCAGATCAGCACGCCGTTGTCAGCGGTGGTCAGCAGCGCCGGCTTGAGCAGGCTCTGATAGTCGCGCAGCAGGTCGACGGTGCCGAAGGCGCTCTTGGCCCAAGCGGGCGGGTCGAGCAGCACCAGATCGTATTGGCGCTGTTCGAGGCGCTGATAGCTCGGCAGTTTCTGCCCGCGCCGCTGGCTGATCGGCAGGCCGGCGAGCTGACGGATCGCCGGGAAGTAATCGGACTGGATGAATTGCATCTCGGGCAATTGCGGGTTGAGCAGGCCGTTTTCTCGGCCGACTGCCAGATTGCCTTCGGCGAAGTCGAGGTTACACACCTCGCGCGCGCCACCGGCAGCGGCACTCAGGCCGACGCCACAGGTGTAGGCAAAGAGGTTGAGCACACTTTTGCCCTTGGCGTGATCCTTGACCCAGCCGCGAGTGTTGCGCAGGTCGAGAAACAGCAGCGGATCCTGCCCGGCATGTCGCCCGCGCACGCGATAGTTCAGGCCCCATTCGTGGCCGACCAGATCCGCCAGTGCGGCGGCGTCGGCTTTGTAGACGCTGTCTTCGCGATCGATGCGCGAGTTGCCCCGGGAGCGGTCGTTGTAGACCAGCAGGGTGTCAAAGCCCAGGGTCTGATTGACCATGGCGTGCAGTTGCAGCAGGTCGTCACGCTCCAGCGTCTGGTGAAAACTTTGCACCAGCAATTGCGGACCGTAGCGGTCGACGGTCAGGCCACCGGCGCCTTCCTGGCTGCCGTGGAACAGCCGGTAGCAATCGGTGCCCTGGCTGTGCAGCTCAGCGAGCAGGTCCTGGCGTTTGTCGAGGGCGGCGCGCAGCGCCTGATTCAAGGAAGACATGCGTGCGCCTTGCTGATGAGAATTGAGGCGCGGGAGTTTAGCAGTTTGGCGGGCAACCGAGGTGCTTCCATCGCGAGCAGGCTCACTCCTACAAGGGATCAGTGTTGCGCAGGAAGGTCCCTGTAGGAGTGAGCCTGCTCGCGATGCTTTTCAGGTCAGAATTCCCATTCGGCGTTTGGCGCGCTGCACCGAACCGTTGCGCATCGCCCAGCGCAGCATCGGCGCACTGCGCTTCACGCTGGCTCGGATCAACTGGCGTTGCAGCGGGTTCTGCCGTATGCCGAACATGGCGCTGGCCCAGTCCGGCAACAGATCGATGCCGGCCTTCATCATCAGGTCACCAAACGGCCGGGCCAGCACGCTCGGGGCTGGCGCGTCGAGCAGCAGGCGCAGAACTTCGCGGCTGCGCTCATCACAGAGCAATTGCGGACGCATGCGTTGCAGATAGTCGGCCACGGCTTGCCGCGATTTCGGCACATCCCGCGCACCCAGGCGCTCGGCGACCACGGCGATTTCCGCGTAGTAACGATCCTGATCCGCCGCCGACAATTGCGGATTGCGGTAACGCAAATGTGCCGCAAGAAAATGGCTGACCTCGGCCACATGCACCCAGGTCAACAGGTCCGGATCGCTGGCCGCATACGGCCGGCCATCCGGCGCAGTGCCGACCACTTGCAGGTGAATGGTGCGCACCTTGTCGATCAGCCATTCGGCGTCGCGGCGTGAGCCGAAGGTGGTGCCGGAGACAAACTGACTGGTGCGGCGCAAACGTCCGAGCATGTCCTGACGAAAATTCGAATGATCCCAGACCCCGGCCAGCGCCAGCGGATGCAGGGCTTGCAGCAACAACGCGCTGATGCCGCCGATCAGCATGCTGCTGAAATCGCCGTGCACTTGCCAACTGATCGAGTCCGGGCCGAACAGCCCGGGATCGCCCTTGGGATTTTCCAGATCGAGCTGACCGAGGGACAGACCGGTCAGGCTCATGAGTTGGTTTTCGATACGGCTGCGGATGAATTCCATGACAACTCATTGGTGGTGGAGGGCGCGGGCGGTTGGCCGCGCCGGAGATGTTACTGATTCAGGCGCTTGTCGATCAGGCCCTGGACCACGCTCGGATCGGCCAGGGTCGACGTGTCGCCGAGGCTGTCGAGTTCGTTGCAGGCGATCTTGCGCAGGATCCGCCGCATGATCTTGCCTGAGCGGGTTTTCGGCAAGGCCGGCGCCCACTGGATCAGGTCCGGTTTGGCGAAGCTGCCGATTTCCTTGCTGACGTGGGCGAGCAATTCTTTCTTCAGCTCATCGCTCGGTTCGACGCCGTTCATGGGGGTGACGAAGGCGTAGATGCCCTGGCCTTTGACGTCGTGCGGGTAACCGACCACGGCCGCCTCGGCGATGCTGTCGTGCAGCACCAGCGCGCTTTCCACTTCGGCGGTGCCGATGCGGTGGCCGGAGACGTTGATCACGTCATCGATGCGTCCGGTGATCCAGTAGTCGCCGTCCTCGTCGCGGCGTGCGCCGTCACCGGTGAAGTAGTAGCCGGGGTAGGGCTTGAAGTAGGTGTCGACCATCCGTTGCGGGTCGCCGTAGACGCTGCGGATCTGCGCCGGCCAGCTGGATTTGATCGCCAGCACGCCGCTGCCGGCGCCTTTGATCTCCTTGCCGTGCTCATCGAGCAGCACCGGTTGCACGCCGAACATCGGCTGCGTGGCGCAACCCGGTTTTATGCGTTGTGCACTGACCAACGGGCTGAGCATGATCCCGCCGGTTTCGGTCTGCCACCAGGTATCGACAATCGGGCAGCGCTGCTCGCCGACCACGTTGAAGTACCATTCCCACGCTTCCGGGTTGATCGGCTCACCGACGCTGCCGAGTAATCTGAGGCTGGCGCGCGACGTTTTCTTCAACGGTTCGGCACCTTCGCGCATCAGCGCACGCAGGGCGGTCGGTGCGGTGTAGAAGATGTTCACTTTGTGTTTGTCGATCACCTGCCAAAAGCGCGAGGTGCTCGGATAACTTGGCACGCCTTCGAAGATCAGGGTGGTCGCGCCGTTGGCCAGCGGGCCGTAGACGATGTAGCTGTGGCCGGTCACCCAGCCGACGTCGGCGGTGCACCAGAACACTTCGCCATCGCGGTAATCGAGCACGTATTTGAAGGTCATCGCCGCTTGCAGCAGGTAGCCGCCGGTGGTGTGCAGCACGCCCTTGGGTTTGCCGGTGCTGCCGGAGGTGTAAAGGATGAACAGCGGATCTTCGGCGTCCATCGGTTCTGGCGGGCAATCGTCGCTGACGTCACGTACGGCCTGGTGATACCAGAGATCACGGCCCTCGACCCAATCGACCTGGCCTTGGCTGCGTTCGACTACGACGACGGTGCTGACGTCCGGGCAACTTTGCAGGGCCTTGTCGACGTTGTGCTTGAGTGGCACGAACTTGCCGCCGCGTACGCCTTCATCGGCGGTGATCACCGTGCGGCAGTCGGCGTCGAGAATGCGGTCACGCAATGAGTCCGGGGAGAAGCCGCCGAACACCACCGAGTGAATCGCGCCGATCCGCGCGCAGGCGAGCATGGCGTAGGCCGCCTCGGGGATCATCGGCATGTAGATGCACACCCGATCACCTTTTTTCACCCCACGGCTTTTCAGCACATTGGCCAGACGGCAGACGTGATGGTGAAGTTTTTTGTAGGTGATCTGCGCTGATTCGGCCGGGTCGTCACCTTCCCAGAGGATCGCAGTCTGCTCGCCGCGCTGGGCGAGGTGACGGTCGATGCAGTTGTAACTGACGTTCAGTTGACCGCCGGCAAACCAGGACGCTTCACCGGTTTTCAGGTCGTAACGCTGAACGGTCTGCCACGGTGTGCTCCAGTCGAGGAAGCGGGTGGCCTGTTCGGCCCAGAAGGCGCTGGGGTGTTCAATGGATTCGCGGTACAGACGCTTATAGTCGTCCTGACTCAACTGCGCAGCCCGGCGGACGGCATCGGCTTTGGGGAACGTGCTGATATCGAACATGACGGTTCCTTATTCTTGTTGTGCGAAGAATAAAGATGCGCCGAGAGGGCCAAGGGTTCAAGCCGCATCAGGAATCTGATGTTTGAGCCTGATTTTGAATACACCCTAAAACAACTGTAGGAGTGAGCCTGCTCGCGATCGCGGTGTGTCATTCAACATCAATGCTGATTGACACCCCGCGATCGCGAGCAGGCTCACTCCTACAAGGGATTTTTTGCCCACAGGATCCGGGGAACCAAAACCTGTGGGCCGCACTATCAAATCACCCGCGGTGACGACCGCGGAAGTAGTTGATCAGGCCTTGGGTAGAAGCATCGTCAGCGACGGTTTCATCGCTGCCGACCAGACGGTTGTAAACACCTTTGCCCAATTCCTTGCCCAGTTCCACGCCCCACTGGTCGAAGGCGTTGATGCCCCAGACCACGCTCTGCACGAACACTTTGTGTTCATACATGGCGACCAGCGCACCCAGACGACGCGGGCTGATGCGCTCGACCACAATGGTGTTGCTCGGACGGTTGCCCGGGATCACCTTGTGCGGCGCGAGTTTGTGCACCTGTTCTTCGCTCATGCCTTTTTCGCGCAGTTCGGCTTCGGCTTCCGGCAGGGTCTTGCCGAGCATCAGCGCCTGGCTCTGCGACAGGCAGTTGGCGTACAGCCACTGATGGTGATCGGAGACCGGGTTGAAGCTGACGATCGGCACGATGAAATCGGCCGGGATCAGTTGGGTGCCCTGGTGCAGCAACTGGTGATACGCGTGTTGACCGTTGCAGCCGACGCCACCCCAGATCACCGGGCCGGTATCGGTCGACACCGAGGTGCCGTCCTGACGCACGCTCTTGCCGTTGGATTCCATGTCCAGCTGTTGCAAGTGCTTGGTGATGTTACGCAGGTAGTGGTCGTACGGCAGGATCGCGTGGCTTTGCGCGCCCCAGAAGTTGCCGTACCACACGCCGAGCAGGGCCAGCAGCACCGGCATGTTCTGCTCGAACGGGGCGCTCTGGAAATGCTGGTCCATGGTGTAGGCACCGGACAGCAGTTCCTTGAAGTTGGACATGCCGATGGCCAGGGCAATCGGCAGACCGATGGCCGACCACAGCGAGTAACGACCGCCGACCCAGTCCCACATCGGGAAGATGTTTTCTTCACGGATACCGAACGCGACTGCAGCAGCGTTGTTGCTCGATACCGCGATGAAGTGACGATACAGCTCGGCTTCGGAACCGCCCTGAGCCAGATACCAGGCGCGTGCGGCCTGAGCGTTCTTCAGGGTTTCGAGGGTGTTGAAGGATTTCGACGAAACGATGAACAGTGTGGTTTCGGCGCGCAACTTTTGCGTCAGTTCGTGGAACTCACTGCCGTCGATGTTCGCCAGGTAGTGGCAACGCACGCCTTTCTGCGCGTAGGACAACAGCGCTTCGGAGACCAGCTCCGGGCCGAGGAACGAGCCACCGATGCCGATGTTGACCACGTCAGTGATCGGCTTCTCGGTGTAACCACGCCACAGACCGTCGTGGATGCGGCCGACCAGATCCGTGATCTGGTTCAGCACCTTGTGCACTTCCGGCATCACGTTGACGCCGTTGACCGACAGCTTGTCGCCGACCGGACGGCGCAGGGCTGTGTGCAGCGCCGGGCGGCCTTCGGAGGCGTTGACGATTTCGCCGTCGAACAGCGCTTTGATCGCGCCTTTCAGATCGACTTCATTGGCCAGACCCACCAGCAGGTTGCGGGTCTCGGCGTTGATCAGGTTCTTCGAATAATCGAGAAACAGTCCGCAGCTGCTGAGCGTGAATTGATTGAAGCGCTGCGGATCGGCGTTGAAGGCTTCGCGCATGCTGAAATCCTGCATGGCTTGGCGGTGATCTTTCAACGCTTGCCAGGCAGGCAGAGCGGTAACGTCATGAGGAGTGCGGTAGTACGCCATCGCTGCGGTTTTCCTTTTTACTTGAACGGCCTTTTGAACACAGAACAGACCGATACGCCATGTTTGGGCGAGGGTCAAATGCGTCGACACGATTTTTCAACGCAGGGCGAATACAGTAAACCTCGCGCTGCGATCTGTCTTGACTTCTTCTGACCTGTTCCCTGTACTTTTTTAACATCAATACCGGGAACTGGCCGACCAACGGAAGGGGAGTGGCGCGTCGAAGCGGCTCAGGCCACCTGAACCGGAATGGCGTTGCTGGTGTGGCTGAGCTCGTTGCCCGGGGCCATGTACAGCATGCGCGGCTTGAAATTCAGCAGTTCCGCTTCGCTGTAATGGGCGTAGGCGCAAATGATCACGCGGTCGCCGACCTTGGCTTTATGCGCGGCTGCGCCATTCACCGAAATCATCCGCGAACCCTCTTCGCCACGAATCGCGTAGGTGGTGAAACGCTCGCCATTGTCGACGTTATAGATCTGGATCTGCTCGTACTCACGGATGCCGGACAAGTCCAGCCACTCGCCATCAATGGCGCAGGAACCTTCGTAATCGAGTACCGCATGAGTGACTTCGGCGCGGTGCAGCTTGGCCTTGAGCATGATGGCGTGCATGAGGGATTTCCCGGGTTGGAAGCAAACGGCGGGCAGTGTGCCCGAAGGCTTTGGGGGCGGCAATATGGTCTGTGTGGACACCAGAAACCAATGTGGGAGCGGGCTTGCTCGCGAATGCGGTGTGTCAGTCAACCTATCTGCTGAATGATGCACCGCATTCGCGAGCAAGCCCGCTCCCACAGGGGTATTGCGGTGTTTTTAGACTGGGCTATCGAGGTTCAGGTGCAGGTTGTCGATCAACCGCGTGGTGCCGAGGAACGCCGCCACCAGAATCACCAGATCGCGGTCTTCTGCCGTCGCCGGACGCAAGGTCAGGGCATGACGGATTTCCAGGTAATCCGGACGCAGGCCGGCGGCTTCCAGCTGTTGCACCTGGGCTGCGATCAGCGCCGGAAAATCACGCTCGCCTTGTTTGATCGACTCGGCAATCGCGCTCAGGGTGCGATAGACCACCGGGGCCACGGCACGTTGATCTTCGCTGAGGAAGCCATTACGCGACGACAGCGCCAGGCCGTCGGCCGCACGCACGGTGGGTTCGCCGATGATCTGGATTGGCATGTTCAGGTCATGCACCAGCGCGCGGATCACCGCCAGCTGCTGGAAGTCCTTCTGGCCGAAGATCGCCAGATCCGGCTGAACCATGTTGAACAGCTTGCTGACCACCGTCGCCACGCCCTCGAAGTGCCCCGGACGGCTAGCGCCGCACAGGCCTTCGGACAGTTGCGGCACGCTGACCCGGGTCTGCCCGGCCATGCCGTCGGGGTACATCTCTTCGACGGTCGGGGCGAACAGCAAGTGGCAGCCGGCTTGCAGCAGCTTTTCCTGATCCGCCGCCAGGGTGCGCGGGTACTTGTCGAGGTCTTCGCCGGCGCCGAACTGCAGCGGGTTGACGAAAATGCTCGCGACCACGAAGTCCACGCGCTGGGTGGCTTTGGTGATCAGCGCGACATGGCCGCTGTGCAGGTTGCCCATGGTCGGCACGAAGCCGATGCGCTTGCCTTCACTGCGGGCGCGGGCCACGGCGGCGCGCAGTTCGCGTACGGTTTTAACGGTGTTCATGCAGAGAATCCGTGTTCGATCCCAGGGAACGTGACGCCTTTGACTTCATTAACATAAGCCTTCAATGCTGACTGGATGCTGTCTTGGCCGTTCATGAAGTTCTTCACGAATTTCGGCACGCGACCGGTGATCGACAGGCCGAGCATGTCGTGCAGCACCAGTACCTGGCCGTCGGTATCGCTACCGGCGCCGATGCCGATGACCGGAATCTTCACGGCCTGGCTGATTTCGGCGGCCAGTTCGCTCGGCACGCATTCGAGCAGCAGCATGGCTGCGCCAGCCTGTTCCAGCGAGATCGCGTCGGCACGCATCTGCCGCGCCTGGTTCTCGTTGCGGCCCTGCACTTTATAGCCGCCAAGAATGTTCACCGCTTGTGGGGTCAGGCCCATGTGCGCGCAGACCGGCACACCGCGCTCGGCCAGCAGGCGGATCGACTCCGCCAGCCACAGCGCACCTTCGACCTTGATCATGTGCGCGCCGGCCTGCATCAGCGTGGCGCTGTTGGTCAGGGTTTGTTCGATAGTGGCGTTGGCCATGAACGGCAGGTCGGCCAGGATCAGGGCGTCGGTGTTGCCGCGTTTGACGCACGCGGTGTGGTAGGCCATTTCTGCGATGGTCACCGGCAAGGTGCTGTCGTGCCCTTGCAGAACCATGCCGAGGGAGTCGCCCACCAGCAGCACTTCGACACCGGCCTCGTTGCAGGCGTGGGCGAAGGTCGCGTCATAGCAGGTCAGCATGGTGATCTTTTCACCTTTCTGCTTGAGGCTCTGGAGCGTGGTCAGGGTGATGGCTGGCATGTAAAAAATCCTCGTTCAGGCGCTCTGGAAACTACTGCGAGTAACGCGCGTGATTCTTCGTCTACTCAGGCGCACGCTCTTTTGTCGTGCTTATAAGGCCTGGATTGCGCCCGTATGTGCCGGGTTGGCGGCAGCGGGACGCCTATAGTCGTGAGGAGCCAAGCGGAAGTCAATTGCGTGTGTTACCGCATTGTTACGAGGGGAGTGTTACCGGCGTTACTGATGCGATTCAGCGGCGCGGCGGGGCTGATTGGCGGTTTTTTTGTCCGACAAAAAATCAGAATTGGAATACTCGATGTGGGAGCGGGCTTGCTCGCGAAAGCGCTGTGTCAGTTGACTGATTGAGTGACTGACACGACGCTTTCGCGAGCAAGCCCGCTCCCACAGGGGATTGTAATCAATCTGTCGGGAGGCGTTCCAAGCCTACGAACGGGCAGGCGGCGAGCAGATCGGACAGCGCGCGGCCATCGGCCAGGCGCAGATCCTCGGGAGCCAGTTCGGCCAGCGGATACAGAACGAACGCCCGTTCCTGAATCTGATAATGCGGGACTTTCAGGCGTGCCTCGTCGATAAGCCGATCGCCGAACAGCAGGATATCCAGATCCAGCGTACGCGGCCCCCAACGTTCCAGACGCTCGCGACCCTGATCGTTTTCGATCGCTTGCAGCGCATCGAGCAGATCGAGCGGCGCGAGATCACTGTCGAGGGCGGCGACCGCGTTGGTGTAACGCGGTTGCCCTGGCAGCAGTGAATCGCTCTGATAGAACGCCGAAACACCAGCAAGGGAAGTCTGCGGCAATTGCCCCAGCGCGTTGAGCGCGCTGCGCAATTGTTCGGCCGGGTCAGCGAGGTTGCTGCCCAGGCCGATATAGATGCGTTCCATGCCTTATTCGCCCGAGGCGCTCGGAGCTCCGGCGCGCTTGCGCTTGGAACCGCTGCTGCGGCGACGTTTGCGCGGCGCGCCGCTGGCGTCATCACCCTTGCCGCTGAGTTCGCGAATCATCTCGCGACGCTCGCTGTCGTTGGCGTCCTGATAATCCGTCCACCATTCGCCCAGGCCATCGGTCTGCTCGCCAGCGCTTTCACGCAGCAGCAGGAAGTCGTAACCGGCGCGGAAGCGTGGATTGTCCAGCAGCAGGTCGGCGCGTTTGCCGCTGCGGCGTGGCAAGCGTTCCTGCATGTCCCAGATTTCGCGGATCGGCATGGTGAAGCGCTTTGGAATGGCGATGCGCTGGCACTGCTCGGCGATCAGCTCGTGCGCACCTTCCTGCATCGCCGGAATCGGCGGCATGCCACGCTCTTGCAGACGCAACACGCGGGCCGGCAGGGCAGGCCAGAGCAGGGCGGCAAACAGGAACGCCGGGGTCACCGGTTTGTTCTGCTTGATGCGCAGGTCGGTGTTGGTCAGCGCTTCGCTGATCAGCGTGTGGGTGTATTCCGGGTTGTGCTCCAGTGCGTCGGCACTGGCCGGGAACAGCGGGGCGAACAGTTGCAGATCGACCAGCATCTCGAACGTGATCGCGCCATGGCCGGAGAGGAACAGCTTGAGCACTTCCTCGAACAGGCGGGCCGACGGGATCTCGCGCAGCATCGGCGCCAGTTCGCGGATCGGCTGCACGGTGTGTTTTTCGATGCCGAAATTCAGCTTGGCGGCGAAACGCACGGCACGCAGCATGCGCACCGGGTCTTCCTGGTAACGCTGCTTCGGATCGCCGATCAGGCGGATCAGGTGATTGCGGATGTCGTGTACACCGTTGGCGTAATCGAGAATGCGCTCGCTGACCGGATCGTAATACAGGGCGTTGATGGTGAAGTCGCGGCGTTGCGCGTCTTCTTCCAGGGTGCCGTAGACGTTGTCGCGCAGAATCCGCCCGCTCTCGTTGCGCGAAGACTGGTTGCTGTCCTCGTCGTCTTCATTGACCGGGTGATTGGCGCGGAAGGTCGCGACTTCAATGATTTCGCGACCGAAATGGATATGCACCAGTTTGAAGCGGCGACCGATGATCCGCGCATTGCGGAATTCGGCACGGACTTGCTCGGGGGTGGCGCTGGTGGCGACGTCGAAGTCCTTGGGCGTGATGCCCAACAGCATGTCACGCACGCAACCACCGACCAGATAGGCCTGGTAGCCGGCGCCCTGCAAGCGTTCGACGATATTGACCGCATAGCGGCTGAATTGCCCCTTCTGCAGCGAATGTTGGCCGCTGTTGAGCACTTCAGGGGTGCTGCGGATGTGTTGCGTACGACGCACGGGAGTTCGGAATGACTGGAACAGCTTCTTCAGCATGGGATGCACTGTTTGAAGGAATGTTCGGCCATACCAAAGAATGACCGCATGATGGGCGCAGATTCTAGCATTTAGTCGGGGGATGGTGTAGGACGCAGCGGATTTGCGCTGTAAGTCGCAGGCTAAAGGCTTTGGGGGCGGGTTTTTGCGGGGGGGAAGAAACTACAAGGGGAGCCGAAGCTCCCCCAGAAGTAGTTGCGTGCTCTTTTTATTATTGATTCGGGCTTCTTGTTTTTGTTGAGTGCCCTCGCCATGAAGCTTTTCCTTCATGACCCTCCCAATCGGGAGCCAAGAGCAAACGGATTGCTTTGGTCGCTGTGTTGCAGTGATCTTGCGATCCAACCAGTACAGGCTCTGTCTTAGGACAGTTTTTGTTGTTCTCGGCCTGGTCGTGGGGCTAGCCCCAAATACAACGCCTCTCCAAAAGAATCAGTTAGCTGCGCCTCTCGCCGTCTTGTTTTTATTGTGCGTGAGTCGATTCGTCTTATTTTTATTGTCTTGTGCATTGCTTGTTATTGTTCTTGTACCAAACATATAGCAGGTGCCGTGCCAACTTTTGCGAAGTCCAATAAAACAAGGGGTTAGGTCGATATAACGGTTTTCTCGGGGCGAAAAAAAGCCGGGGTTTCGTTACCGATAACCCCGGCTTCTGTTACGTGAAAGGACTGAGGTAACAGTTTTTTCACATCCTCAAGCGTTACCCGCACACTCGACAGGTAACGTTCAGCTCTCGCTGGCGACCCCGGTCTTGCGCCGTGGAATGCCCAGGCGCTGACGGCGTTCCCACAGGCACTTGCGGCTGACGCCCAGTTTGCGCGCCAGTTCGGTCTCGGTCATGTGGTCCTGATGCTCAAGAACGAAGTGCTGGAAGTAATCTTCCAGCGACAGGTCTTCGGTCGGCTCATGGCTGCTGTTGCTGGTGTTACCTGCGGTTTGCGCAGGCAAGCCGATGAACTCGTCGTCTTCCAGATCGCTCAACTCGATGTCGATGCCCAGCAAATCGGCAGAGATTTCCGGGCTTTCGCTCAGGATCACTGCGCGCTCGACTGCGTTTTCCAGCTCGCGCACGTTACCCGGCCAGGAATAGTGCCGGATGGCCTGTTCGGCGTCGGCGGCAAATTTCAGGTCGGTACGGTTGATGCGCGCACTCTGGCGAGCGAGGAACGCGGTGGCGATTTCGTTGACGTCGGCGCCACGTTCACGCAGGGCCGGCAATTTCAGGGCAATCACGTGCAGGCGGTAATACAGGTCTTCACGGAACTGGCCGATTTTCGCCAGGCTCTTGAGGTCGCGGTGGGTCGCGGCGATCAAGCGCACATCGACTTTTTGCGACTGCACCGAACCCACACGGCGAATCTCGCCTTCCTGCAGCACGCGCAGCAGGCGGGCCTGGGCTTCCAGCGGCAGTTCGCCGATCTCGTCGAGGAACAGCGTGCCGCCGTCCGCCGCTTCCACCAGACCGGCGCGACCGGCGCTGGCGCCAGTGAACGCGCCTTTTTCGTGGCCGAACAGTTCGGACTCGATCAGGCTTTCCGGGATGGCTGCGCAGTTCACCGAAATCATCGGTGCCTTGGCACGCTTGGACAGGTTGTGCAGGGCGCGGGCCACCAGCTCTTTACCGGTGCCGGACTCGCCCTGGATCAGGACATTGGAATCGGTCGGTGCGACCTTGCGGATCTTGCTGTACAGATCCTGCATCGGCGGGCACGAGCCAATGATGCCGATCTCGCCGTTGCTGTTGTCGACAGACGACTTGCCGCTGCCATTGGCTGCTTTGCCGGCAGGCACTTCGCCGGCGGCAGGCGCCGACTGGTGATCACGCAGGATTCGCGCGACCGCCTGAAGCATTTCATCGTGATCGAAAGGCTTGGCGATGTAGTCCACCGCGCCCATCTTCATCGAGTCGACCGCCGAGCGCAGGCTGGCGTAGCTGGTCATGATCAGCACCGGTTTGCCCTGGCCAAGCTTGATCAGCTCCGTGCCGGGGGCGCCAGGCAGGCGCAGGTCGCTGACGATCAGATCGAATGTGGGAATACTGAAGCGTTCTTGTGCTTCCTGCACAGAACCGGCTTCGCTGACCTGATACTGGTTACGTTCCAGCAGGCGGCGCAAGGCGGAGCGGATAATGGTTTCGTCTTCGACGATCAAAATGTGCGGCATTGATTCGATACTCTCGACGGTCTCAGTTCACAGCGGACGTCGCTTCGACATGACGCGGTAAGGTCACCCGGATACGGGTGCCGCGCTGGCTTTGTACATCAGCCGGGCTGTCGATGGTGATTTGTCCATAATGCTCTTCAACGATGGAATAGACCAGTGCAAGGCCCAGACCGGTACCTTCACCCGGATCCTTGGTGGTGAAGAAAGGTTCGAACAATCGGTCCATGATGTTCTGCGGAATACCACTGCCTTCGTCTTCGACGATCAGATCGACCGTGTGTTCGCCGGCTTCACTCTTGACCCGTACGGCACTGTGCGGCGGCGAGGCGTCGCGGGCATTGGAGAGCAGATTGATCAGCACCTGGGCGAGGCGCTGCGGATCGCCTTCGACCCAGTGATCGGGGTCGCACAGGTTGTAGAACTGCACTTCGAAGTTGCGCCGGTTCAGCGCCAGCAGGCCAATTGCATCCTGCGCGACTTCGGCCAGACAGACGGGTTCGTCGCTGTGCTGGTGGCTGCCGGCGTGGGCGAAGCTCATTAGCGACTGCACAATGCGCGACACGCGCTTGGTCTGTTCGAGAATCTGCCCGCTGATTTCCGTCAGTTCGCCATCTTCTTCACGCTCTTCGCGCAGGTTCTGCGCCAGACAGGCGATGCCGGTGATCGGGTTGCCGATTTCATGGGCCACACCCGCCGCCAGTCGGCCGATGCTCGCCAGACGCTCGGAGTGCACCAGTTTGTCTTCAAGCATTTGGGTTTCGGTCAGGTCTTCCACTAGCAGCACCAGGCCGCTGTTGCCCGGGGCCAACGGTTCATCGATCGCTGCTTTGTGCAGATTGAGCCAGCGGGTCTGGCCGTCGAGGGCCAGGTGCTGTTTGTGCAAATGTTCATCGGGCAGGTTGATGAAGCCTTGCAGCAATTGCTTCCACGGATTGGCGATGGTGCTCAGGCGCGAACCCACCACCCGTTGCGCAGCGATGCCGGTGAGTTCTTCCATGGCCTTGTTCCACATCAGGATCTCTTGATCCTTGGCCAGCGAGCAGACGCCCATTGGCAGTTCCTGCAGGGTCTGGCGGTGGTAGCGGCGCAAGGCGTCAAGCTCGGCGGCCAGCCCGGTGAGGCGCGAGTGGTAGTCCTCGAGGCGGCTTTCGATGAAGTGGATGTCTTCGGTTACGTAGTTCTCGCCGCCAGCCTTGTACGGCAGGAAGGTTTCGACCATGTCCTGCGCCACGCTCGGGCCCATCAGGCCGGAGAGGTTGGCTTCGATGCGGTCGCGCAAGCGGCGCAAGGCATAAGGACGGCGTTCGTCGAACGGCAGATAGAGGTCGCGCAGGGCCTGCTCGACTTCTTTCTGCGCCGCCTTGGCGCCTAGCGGTTTGGCCAGTTGCGTGGCGAACTCCTGGGGCGAAGCGGCATGCAGTTCGCGGCGTTGCGGGCGACGCACGTTATCCACCGCGCAGGCTTCGGCGGCGCTGGCTTCTTCGGGGCTGGCGTTGGTGAACAGCGAGATCAGGGTGAACATCAGCACGTTGGCCGCCAGCGAGGCGATCGCCGCCATGTGCCAGCTGGTGTCGTCCAGCACGTAGATCATGTTCAGCAGTGGAATGTAGAAACCCTGCAGGTTGCCGACCAGCGGCAACAGCATGGTCACCACCCACACCAGTATCCCCGCCAGCAAGCCGGCGATAAAGCCGCGACGGTTGGCGGTCGGCCAGTACAGCACCGAGAGCACGCCGGGCAGGAATTGCAAGGTTGCAACGAAGGCGACGATGCCGAGGTTGGCCAGGTCCTGTCCGGCGCCGAGCATCAGGTAAAAGCAGAAACCGGCCATGATGATCGCAACGATCAGCGCCCGGCGGGTCCACTTCAGCCAGCGATAGATATTGCCTTCGGCCGGCGGCTGATAGAGCGGCAGCACCAGATGGTTCAGCGCCATGCCCGACAGTGCCAGGGTGGTGACAATGATCAAGCCACTGGCCGCTGACAATCCGCCGACGTACGCCAGCAAGGCCAGCGGTTTGCTGTTGGCGGCAATGCCGATGCCGAGGGTGAAGTATTCCGGATCGGTGGTGGCGCCGAGCTTCAGGCCGGCCCAGAGAATCAACGGCACCGCCAGACTCATCAGCAACAGGAACAGCGGCAGGCCCCAACTGGCACTGACCAGCGAGCGCGGGTTGAGGTTTTCGGTGAAGGTCATGTGGTACATGTGCGGCATCACGATCGCCGAGGCGAAAAACACCAGCAACAGCGTGCGCCACGGCCCTTCCTGCAGCGGCGTGTGCAACGCGGCGAGGGCGGTCTGGTTTTGCAGCAGCCACAGTTCAAGCTGTTGCGGGCCGTCGAACACGCCGTACAGCGCATAGAGGCCGACGCCGCCGAGGGCTATCAGTTTGATCACCGATTCGAAGGCAATCGCGAACACCAGCCCTTCGTGTTTCTCGCGGGTGGCGATATGCCGGGAGCCGAAGAAGATCGTGAACAGAATGATCAGCGCACAGAACGCCAGCGCGACGCGGCTCTGGATCGGCTCGCCGGTGAGGATGCCGATGGAGTCGGCCACCGCCTGAATCTGCAACGCCAGCAGCGGCAGTACGCCGATCAGCATGAAGATCGTGGTCAGTGCGCCGGCCCAGGTACTGCGGAAGCGGAAGGCGAACAGATCCGCCAGCGACGACAGTTGATAGGTGCGGGTGATTTTCAGGATCGGATACAGCAGCACCGGCGCCAGCAGAAACGCGCCGGACACCCCGAGGTAACTGGAGAGAAAGCCGTAGCCGTACTGATAGGCCAGGCCCACGGTGCCGTAAAACGCCCACGCACTGGCGTAGACCCCCAGCGACAGGGTGTAGGTCAGCGGGTGGCGAATGATCGCTCGCGGGATCATGCCCCGTTCGCTGATCCAGGCGACGCCGAACAGCACCGTCAGGTACGCGGCGCTGACCAGGATCATCTGGGTCAGGCTAAAGCTCATCGGCATCTTTTTGGCTCTGCAGGATGAAGGTCACGACAATCAGGATCAACCAGAGCAGATACGGCCGATACCAGGCGCCCGTGGCGTCGATCCACCAATCCATGATGGCTGGCGAAAACAGATAGATTCCCACGACCAGAAGCAGGACCAAGCGATAGATGTACATCCCGGCCTCTCTTTTTTATGCGCGTGCCCGAAAACGTGCGGCGATGGTAACGGATGGGCGCGCCACTGCAAGTGTCGTCATTGCAGTTGCGCTTCGGGCAGGGTCAGTGTGCGCGGGATCTTTGTCGCATCCCAGTGGGCTGCGCCCCATTTGAGCAATTCCTCGGGTGTGGCATGGGCCAGTTCGGCACCGGGGTTTTGTCCCAGCGCTCGCAGGGCCCGCAGCAGCAAAGGAGTGGCCTGATCCGCCTCAAGCGGCGGCGAACGGTAGGATTTGCCGAGTTTGTTGCCGTCCGGCTGCGTGATCAATGGCAAGTGCAGATAGCGCGGCTGACGCAGGCCCAACAGTTCTTGCAGGTAGAGCTGGCGCGGCGTGGAATCGAGCAGGTCGGCACCGCGTACGATGTCGGTGATGCCTTGCCAGGCGTCATCCAGCACCACGGCCAGTTGATAGGCGTAGAGGCCGTCGCGGCGGCGAATCACGAAATCGCCGACGTCGCGCCCCAGATGCTGGCGGAACTCGCCCTGCACGCGGTCGATGAAGTGGTATTCCAGTTCCGGCACGCGCAGGCGGATCGCCGCGTCTTGCTGCTCATGGCCGGCATTGCGGCACAAGCCCGGGTAAATGCCGTGATACGGCTCCAGCTGCTTGCGCGAACAGGTGCAGGCGTAGGCCAGGCCGTGATTGAACAGACTGTTGAGGACTTCGGCGTAGGCGTCGTGCCGGTCACTCTGGCGCACCATTTCGCCGTCCCATTCGAAACCGTAGCTTTCCAGCGCCTTGAGAATCGCCGCCTGCGCGCCGGGCTCTTCCCGGGGCGGATCGAGATCTTCCATGCGCACCAGCCAGCGCCCGCCGACCGCGCGCGCGTCGAGGTAAGAGGCGAGGGCGGCAACCAGCGAGCCGAAGTGCAGGTGGCCACTGGGGGTGGGGGCGAAGCGGCCGATGTAGGCGGGGGCGGTTTTGGCAGTCATTTGGACAATATAACTTTTCAGGATTCGCGCAGATTACCCCTGTGGGAGCGGGCTTGCTCGCGAAAGCGTCGGCTCAGACATCTTTGATGTTGAATGACACACCGAATTCGGGAGCAAGCCCCCTCCCACCAAAAGCGCAAACAGGGCAAAAGGTAGAAACATTACCCCTGTGGGAGCGGGCTTGCTCGCGAAAGCGTCAGTTCAGACAACCTGGATGTTGAATGGCCGGCCGCATTCGGGAGCAAGCCCCCTCCCACAAAAGCAAGGCAAAAGGGCAAAGGCAAAAGGCAGAAACAAAAACGGAGCGTTCGCACGCTCCGTTTTTCGTTCAGGTCGAGATTACTTGCCGACCTGCTTTTCCTTGATTTCAGCGAGGTTCTTGCAGTCGACGCACATGTCGGCGGTAGGACGGGCTTCGAGGCGCTTGACGCCGATCTCGATGCCGCAGGAATCGCACCAACCGTATTCACCGTCTTCGATCAACTGCAGTGTCTTGTCGATCTTCTTGATCAGCTTGCGCTCGCGATCACGGGCGCGCAGTTCGAGGGCGAACTCTTCTTCCTGACTGGCACGGTCGGCCGGGTCGGGGAAGTTGGCTGCTTCGTCCTTCATGTGATCAACAGTGCGGTCGACTTCCTGCATCAAGTCCAGTTTCCACTTGGTCAGGATCTTGGTGAAGTGCGCGCGCATGGGCTTGCCCATGTACTCTTCGTCTTTGGCCTGAACATAGGGTTCGAAGCCACTGATCGCCGTTTGCTGCTGTTGCTTTGCTTGGGTGGGCATGAAATGGACCGCCTCTACTCTTGTAATCCATTGCGCAGGATTGCTCCATCACCGACACCTGCCGGCCCTGCGGCTGCAAGCGGGCGAACTTACCAGATCAATTCGGCCCGCGCTACTCCCGGATGTCGAGGCCCCGGCGGGTGGCGCTTGCAGATGTTTGGCAAGCCGTGTCTGGCGCTGTTGAAAGCCTGTTCAATCACTGATTTTAGTCAATCCTGGAGCGTACGCTCATATCGTTACAGTCCAGCGTTCTTGAGGCTGTGACCGCGATGGGTTCTCGCTCGTTCCGGCAGATGGGTAGAATCGTCTCTTTTTCCCCGTCGAAGGAAAACCAATGGCTCAGCCTTACAGTGCGCGCAGTCGTGCGATCGAACCGTTCCATGTGATGGCGCTGCTGGCGCGGGCCAACGAACTGCAGGCCGAAGGTCACGACGTGATCCACCTGGAAATCGGCGAGCCGGACTTCACCACGGCCGAGCCGATCATCCGTGCCGGGCAGGCTGCGCTGACGGCGGGCAAGACCCGCTACACCGCCGCGCGCGGAATTCCCGAGCTGCGCGAGGCGATTTCCGGGTTCTATCAATCGCGTTACGGCCTGAACATTGATCCGCGGCGGATCCTGATCACGCCGGGTGGCTCCGGTGCGCTATTGCTGGCCAGTGCCTTGCTGGTCGATCCGGGCAAACACTGGCTGCTGGCGGATCCGGGCTACCCGTGCAACCGGCACTTTCTGCGACTGGTCGAAGGCGCGGCGCAACTGGTGCCGGTCGGGCCGGAGGTGCGTTACCAACTGACCCCGGATCTGGTGGCGCGGCATTGGGATCACGACAGCGTTGGTGCGTTGGTGGCATCGCCAGCCAACCCCACCGGTACCATCCTGACCCGCGATGAACTGGCCGGGTTATCCACCGCGATCAAGGCGCGGCACGGGCATCTGGTGGTGGACGAAATCTACCACGGCCTGACTTATGGCACCGATGCCGCCAGCGTGCTGGAAGTGGATGACAGTGCCTTTGTCCTCAATAGTTTCTCCAAATATTTCGGCATGACCGGTTGGCGGCTCGGCTGGCTGGTGGCGCCGGATGCGGCCGTCAGTGAGCTGGAAAAACTCGCACAAAACCTCTACATCAGCGCCCCGAGCATGGCGCAGTACGCCGCTTTGGCCTGCTTCGAGCCGGACACCATCAGCATTCTCGAAGAGCGCCGCGCCGAATTTGGCCGCCGCCGCGACTTCCTGCTGCCGGCGTTGCGCGAATTGGGTTTCAATATCGCCGTCGAGCCTGAAGGTGCGTTCTACTTGTATGCAGATATCAGTCAGTTCGGCGGTGATGCCTTCGCGTTCTGTCGACATTTCCTAGAAACCGAGCATGTTGCCTTTACTCCAGGGCTGGACTTCGGGCGTTATCAGGCCAGTCACCATGTGCGTTTTGCTTACACGCAAAACCTCCCTCGCTTACAGGAAGCGGTGGAACGTATCGCTCGCGGTTTGAAGAGCTGGCAAGGCTGATGCGCTTTTATCCGGCTCTGGAAGAGGCGCGGCTGATTCGTCGCTACAAACGTTTTCTGGCG